>CALUMX010000045.1 GCA_944321875.1 uncultured Muribaculaceae bacterium | reverse complement strand
TGTCAAAGAACGATATGGTTCAAGTGAACCGAATTTGTTTAATTTTTAACCTTGTCCATTTTTAGTGGACAGTAGTGATTATGAATCAAAAAAGAATCTGTCCGTAGAAGAGCAATCGACCCTCACTCAACTTTACATCCCTCTTGGAGCTGCTCATGAAGAAATTGGACTGCAAAATAAAGCTATGAACTATTATTTAACAGCTCTCGCTCGTGCCGAGCAGCTAAAATCAGAAAAGTTCAAAGCCATGATTTACAACAACATCGGAACTCTATATATAAAAAAAG
Organism: uncultured Muribaculaceae bacterium; assembly: GCA_944321875.1. Taxonomy (GTDB): domain Bacteria; phylum Bacteroidota; class Bacteroidia; order Bacteroidales; family Muribaculaceae; genus Limisoma. The sequence continues at coordinate 7,764 of CALUMX010000045.1, read as the reverse complement.
GCGATACCGACAAGGCGCTGTCTTATCTTGAACAGGCTATTGCCATCAATAAGGCCAATAAATACAACCAGGAACTATTCTACAACTACAACAACATCGGAGCTGCCTATACCCGTAAAAATCAGAAGGATAAGACTCTTGACTACGCCTTGCAAGCCATCCAGCTCATCGACAAGGAAAAAGAACCATATCTTTACTACTTCATGCAAAGCAACATTGCCAGCCTTTATCTTGATGAGAACAACTTCTATATGGCTTCCTCCTATCTGAGAAACGCCATGAAACATCAAGAAAAATTCGGTTTTAGCGAGGATTTATCCCAGACATATTCTCTTATGTCCGAGTTGTTTATGAGAACACACCAGACAGACTCCGCCCTCTTCTACATGAATAAGTCACTCCGGCAGGCCCAATCCACCGGCAACAGCAAAATCGAGAGTGAAAGGCAAATACAAATGGCCCGGATACAAGCCTTTACCGGACAATACCACAGCGCATACCAAACACTGCTGCAAGCTGTCACCGTCAAAGATTCCCTGCAAACGGTTGACAACAGCAAACGGCTCTCCGACATGGAACATCTGTATGACATCATGAAAGACGCGAATGCCAAAGAAGTGACCATCCAGAACCTGCTGCTACAGAAGGAAAACACGCAACGGCTCTGGATTATCACAGCCTCGCTGGCATTACTGCTGGCCGCCTGCACCGGTTTACTTATCTACCGAGCCCGCAACAAAGAAAAGGAACGCAAAATCCAGCACCTGCTCGCTACGATGAAAACCGATGCTCTCCAACAAGAAAAAGAGATGCAACAGCAAAAAGAAGAAGAATTAAAGCAAGTCATCGACCAACGCAACCGAGAACTGACAGCCTATACGCTGCACCACATGAAAACCAGCGAATTTGTCGCAGATGTTACCGAAGACCTGAAACAGCTGCTGCTCGAATTGAACCCAAAAGACCGGGCTCACCGTGCACGCATTCAGGAAATCAAAACCAAACTGCAGCAATTCAGTTCAACCAGCGACAATAATGAGTTCTTCTATTATTTCGAACAGGTACACCCGTCGTTTTATAAAAATCTTGAGACATCTTTCCCTGATTTAACTGACAAGGAGAAGCGACTATGTGCCTTCCTGAGGCTCGGATTGTCATCGAAAGAAATTGCGGCCATCACTTTTAAGGAAATCCGTAGCGTGGAGTCGGCACGCGCCCGGTTACGCAAAAAACTCAACCTCGATGCAGACGAGAAACTGACTTCTTTCCTCTCATCCTTCTAAACAAAGCAGAAGCAGCGGAAACCACCTACTGAAGGTCGCGTTTCCGCTGCTTTTATCTTTTCCCGGCCGATTACCGGAGGGATTCCATCATTTTCTCGGCAACGAGCCAGTCAAGTTCCGTGTCGAGGTCGACTGAGCGGGCGGCATCCATCTCCGACATGCGCCGGCGGCGGAACTGGCCGAGCGGACAGCGGCGGAGAGAGGCCGTGTTGATAACGTAGACCGCACCGTTGTATTCCCACACCTTCGGAGCGTCCTGACGGCGCGTAAACGAGCCGTCGCCCTTCGAAATCGTCAGATAGCCGTCGGCATCCGTCTCATAGCAGTTGTAATAAGGATTGCTGGCCGCTTCCTTGACGGTCACCACCATGTCGATGTCGTCGCTGTAAAGCGCCATCGCCCGGCGGACATCGTCGGCCGTGCGCAACGGCGAAGTGGGCTGCAGCAGCACGAGGCAGTCGTAATGAATGCCCCGCTGCTCGTAGAAGTCGAGCGCATGGAGCAACACCTCGTAGGTACCGCTTTTGTCGGTAGCCAGCTCTGCCGGACGCAGGAACGGCACTTTCAGCCCCATCGCCTCCACTACGGCAGCAATGGCGGGGTCGTCGGTCGTCACACAGATGTCGGCATCGTCAGCCAACTGCCGTGCCACGTCGACCGAATAGCCAATCAGCGGTTTACCGGCAAGCGGACGGATGTTTTTATGCGGTATTCCCTTGCTGCCTCCACGGGCAGGAATTACGTAGAGCGTCTTCATTGTCTCAAGTCGTAAAAAGGTTTGGTTATGATGTTGTCGAGCGGGGTTTCGGCAATCGCCTTCACCATCAGTTCAAGCGTATTCTCTTTGTAATAAGGATTCTGTGTGCGGCGGGCCAGCTCGCGGAACTCCGGGCTGAGCACCTTGTCGAGCCCGGCGGCAATTGCCTCCTCGCTCACGCCGCAATGCCACACAGAATCGGCCGCCGTACGACCTGACTGCCGGATGCCGATGTCAAGCGTAGGAATGCCCACAGAGGGCACTTCCACAATTCCGCTCGATGAGTTGCCCACCACAGCCGTAGCCAACTGCAACGCCGAGAGATAGCGGCGCATGCCCAGCGACGGGAATACAGCCACACGCTCCGGATGGCGGCGCGCATAGTCCTCAACCAGTTCGATGATGATGCGGCCGTTCGTGTCATTGTTGGGATAGGTGAAAATCACCTGATAGTCCGGATGGCGGTCGAGCGCAGCCAACAGGTTCTCACACTGGAGGCGCGGCTCGATAGCGTCGAGCGTAGCCGGATGGAACGTGCAGAGCAACATCTTTTCAGCAATACGGATGCCCAGCGACTCTTCCAGCTCCTCGCGGCTCATGCGCGGCACATGGCGGATGTTGTAGACGCCGATGGCTCCCGTATTGAACACGCGGTCGGGCTGCTCGCCCAATTGTATCACCCGGCGGCGGTAGTCCTCCGTCTCCGTCAGGTGGATATGGCTCATCTTCGTGATACTGTGGCGGATGCTCTCGTCGTATGCACCCAGGCTGACTGCCCCGCCGGCAATGTGCGCGATGGGAATGCGGAAAATCAGCGCCGCACTCGCCGTCGCCAGCATCTCATAGCGGTCGCCGAGTATCACAAGCAAATCAGGACGCAACGCGGCGAATGCCTCAGCCATGCCCGCCATGCACTCGCTCATCGCCTTGACCGTACCCTCCGCCGAGTCCGTGTCGACCGACATCGGAACACGCCAGTCGATTGTCAGACCGTCGTTCTCAATCTCCCGCCAGGTCGAACCGTAACGCTCGGACAGGTGCATGTTGGTAGCAATGATTTTCAGGTCCACGTCGTCGCGCTCCTTCAGCCGTCGGGCGATGCCGCTCAGCAGCCCCCAGTCGGCACGCGTGCCCGTAGCTATGCAGATGCGTCGTTTGCTCATATTCACAAGTTATTCGATTTCAATCAGTTCGTCATATTGGAAGTCGCGCACAGCCACCGTTCCCAGCACCGAGTCCCACAGCATCGGCGAGACACCGTTGCCCGGGCGCTTCACGGTGATGTTCTCCTCCGTCAGCACCTCTCCCTTCTTGATGTCGCGGGCAGCCACGATGCTCTTACGCGCCACGATGATGTTCGGACGCTCCGAGTCGGACACATGCTTGTGGCCGTCGCCCACTGCCACCTCAACATTGCGGATGGCATCCACCATCGCCTTCAGTTCGTCAGGTTCAAGCGACGCCTTGTGGTCGGGGCCCTCCATCGTCTTGTCGAGCGTGAAATGCTTCTCGATGACGGTCGCTCCCAGCGCCACAGCGGCTACCGGCACCTCGATGCCCTTCGTGTGGTCGGAATAGCCCACCTCAACGCCCAGCCGGTCGCGGATTTCAAGCATGGCACGAAGGTTGACATCGCGCATCGGCGTCGGATACTCCGTGTTGCAGTGAAGCACGATGATGTCGCTTCGCTTCAATCCTCCGGCTTCCAGCACTTTCAGCGCGTCCTCAATCTCATTCAGCTCCGACATTCCGGTCGAGATTATCACCTTGCGGCCCTTGGAGGCAATCTTGCGCAGGTAAGGCAGGTTGGTAATCTCGCCCGACGGGATTTTGTAGTAATCCATGTCAAGCGGTTCCAGCACGTCGATTGACACGAGGTCGAAAGGCGTACTCATAAAGCCGATACCCACCTTGTCGCAGTATTCCTTCAACGGCTTGTAGTCGGTCAGCGGCAAGTGGATGGCCTTACACATCTCGAGCTGGCTCTCCGCCTCTCCGGTCGTCTGCTTCTGGTATTCGGCCTTCGGCGCGAACGTGGAGATGACCAGTTCGGGCTTTGCCGTCTGAAATTTCACATAGTCGGCACCGGCACGCTTTGCCTCGTCGACCATTCGCAGGGCGAGGTCGTAGTTTCCGTTATGGTTCACTCCGGCCTCGGCTATGATGATTGTTTTCTTCATTATCGTTGGAATTTAGAACATTACTTCACTGAAATAGCGTGCCATCAGCGCCCCGTCGCGCCAGTCGTCGCAGCGGCGTGCCTCACGGCCGAGCGACTCGCAGAGCAGCATTTCGGCGATGTCGGCTCCCGCAAGGATGGAGCAGACCACGCCACCGCCGAGCCGCGGGTTGATTTCCATCAGCATGCAGCGTCCGGTCGCCTTGTCGCGCAGGAACTGCAGCGTCACAGGTCCGGCGAATCCGAGCGATTTCAGTATTTTTTCCGACTCCGCCATCATTTCGGGGATGCGGTGTGTCTGCGTGCGGTCAACCTCTCCTCCCGACGTGGAGATGCGCAGGCGCGGCACGGTGCATTTCACCTCACCACTGATAACCGACACATAGCAGTCGACCGTATATTCCTCACGGTCAGCGATGTATTCCTGCAACAGATAGCCGTCCAGACAACCGGCGGCAAGCAGCTCCTCACGGTCGCTGACCACCTTGATGCCCTTCGACGCAGAGCCTTCTCGGGGCTTCAGAATGGCAGGGAAACGGCAGGAATCAGCCGTATAGGTAGCCGGAATGGCGACACCCTTCTCCTCAAAGAGACGGGCAGCCTTGAGCTTGTCAAACATGGCATGGGCCAAATCGAAGCCACACACGGGGATGAACATCTCCGGACAACGCTCACGCAGACGCGAACAAATCTCGATGGCACCGTCGACAAAAGGCAGCACGATGTTGACACTCTCCCGCTCAATCACGCGGCAGAGGTCGTCGAGAATGGAAGCGTCGCGCCAACGCACTCCCTTGACGATGCGTCCCTCGCAGGCGATGGGCACCGTCTCGTCCAGCTCATAGCTCAGAATCTCCACCTCACGCCCCATACGGCGGCCGGCAGCCTTGAGCAGACGGGCCAGCGATACGCGCTTCGCCCCGCCGAGCATCAGTACAGTCGTTTTATCGCTCATCGGTTGTAGATGTCGTATTTGTATTTCGATAAGTTTTCAGGATTGGAGAACCAGGCAATGGTCTCACGCAAGCCGTCGGCCAGCGAGAACTGCGGCCGCCAGTCGGTCAGCGTCGTAATTTTCGTGTTGTCGCCGAAAAGACGGAACACCTCGGAGTTCTTCGGACGGATGCGCTCCGGGTCCTGTACCCACTTCACGTCGGCCTCCATCAGCTCGGCAATCAGCTTCAGCGTGTCGGCCATCGAAATCTCGCTCTTGCTGCAGATGTTGATTTCCTGACCCTCGATGCCGGGAGCCTTCGCCAGTGCGATGAAACCGCGGCAAGTGTCCTTCACATAGTTGAAGTCACGCGTCGGAGTGAGGTCGCCCACCTTGATTTCCTTCACGCCGTTGGCAATCTGCGTGATAATCGTAGGGATGATGGCGCGAGCCGACTGACGCGGACCGTAAGTGTTGAACGGACGGGCAATAACGACCGGAAGACCGAAAGCGTTGTAGAAACTCTCCGCGATGGCATCGGCACCGATTTTAGTAGCCGAGTACGGTGATTGCGGCTGTTTCGGGTGTCCCTCGTCGATTGGGACGTAGCGGGCCGTACCGTAGACCTCCGAAGTGGAAGTCACCACCAGACGCTCCACACCTGCATCACGGGCAGCCTGACAAATGTTGAGCGTACCCTTGATGTTGGTGTCGACATAGCTGTCGGGAGCCACATAGCTGTAAGGAATGGCGATGAGAGCCGCCAGATGGAACACCGTGTCGCATCCGCGCACAGCCTCACGGCAGAAATTCGGGTCGCGCACGTCGCCGTTGATTACCGTCAGGTTCGGGTGCTTCATGCCGTCAAGCCAGCCCCAGTAGTTAAACGAGTTGTACACGCTGAGCGCACGCACCTCACAGCCTTCCGCCAGAAGAGCCTCTGTCAGATGAGAGCCGATAAAACCGTCAGCTCCCGTTACTAATACTTTCTTCATAGTCGTTACTTTCTTTTATGGCCTAAAATTACGAATAAAATACCGCCCGACAGCCCTTTTCACCATAAAAATTGCGTTTTTTCAAAAAAAGTGGCTGAAAAATTTGCGGGATTCAAAAAAACGTTCTACCTTTGCAACGCAATCGAAAAAACGATGGCATTCGGGGTGTAGCGCAGTCCGGTTAGCGCACCTGCTTTGGGAGCAGGGGGTCCCAAGTTCGAATCTTGGTACCCCGACTAAGAAAGAGGGTTAACTACCTGGTGCGGTAGTTCAGCTGGTTAGAATACATGCCTGTCACGCATGGGGTCGCGGGTTCGAGTCCCGTCCGCACCGCAAAATCCGAAGCAAACGCTTCGGATTTTTTGTTTTTATATCCTACCGAAATTTTTCCTTACAACGTCTTTGCGTAAATGCGGCGGGGAAGACCGCCGTATTTCAGACCTTCCCAGACAGAACGATAGCCCAAGCGCTCCATGTTGCGGCAGGAATAAACGTTCTTGGGATGCGCCGTACAGAGCAAATGACGAAATCCACGACGACACAGGACGCCCTCCGCCTCCTGCATCAGCCGTTGCTGAAGGCCACATCCGCGGAAACAGGGAGACACGGCCACGATATCCATGTGCGCCACACGAAGCAACTCCAACGTCTCCATCCCCAACTGTAGCCCCAGATTCTCATCGTCAAGACCGGGAACGACTACGATGCAAACGGCCGCCACGGCATCACCGCCTCGTTCCACCGCCTTCCATGCCAACGCTTTTCCACTCGTCAGCATCTCACGGACATAGCCTTTATCGACGGCAAACCAGTCTTTTTCCGGCATTTCCGCCCACACGCCTTCCACGAATGCCTCCACCGCATCCGCTTCCGCCTGCCCTATCTCGACAATATCAAATTCCTTTTCCATCCCATTTAAAACCGTCCTTTTGCGGCGGCCTCGTCAATTTCCGCAAACGCGGAAGCCATGATTTTCTCCACGTCATTGCCCACGATGTCCAGATTCTCCGCCTTGAACAGCATCGTCTCTCTGATGCCGAAGAACCCACGGCACAAAGCATCCAGGTAATCGTAGCCAAAGTTCAGTCTGGCCGGCCCTCCGGCAGTCATCACATATATCAAACGACGCGCCTTGCACAGACCGACAGGCAGCCCCTCCTCCGAATAACGGAACGTCAGCCCCGTAACGGTCACCCGCTCCATATAGACCTTCACCATTGCCGGGAAAGCCAAATCCCAGTAAGGTGCGGCCACCACAATCGTATCAGCCGCAGCAAACTGCCGGGCCCATTTCAGCTCCGGAGCATCCGTCTCGCCCGATTTCAAAAGCGAGGAACGAATCTCCAGCACCTCCCAACTGTCTATAACAGGAATTTTCTCCTTGGCCAGGTTCACCTCCTCCACATCGCCGTCCAACTTAGACAGCAGATGCCGCGCGAGCCGCAACGTCCGCGACTCCTCCCTGACACACGCATTTACGAACAAAATTTTCTCCATGGCGATTGTTTTCTTTGGTCTATTACAAATGTACTTAAATTTAAATGAATGTCCGCATGTTCCCAAATTAGCAAAGTTTAAACCGCCAAGATGTCCGATAGGCGTGTATTGGAACACTT
>CALUMX010000044.1 GCA_944321875.1 uncultured Muribaculaceae bacterium | reverse complement strand
AAAAAATAGAAAAATTGTTGTTTAGGCACATTTTTGTTGTTTAGGCACATTTCAAAATTGTTGTTTGAGCACATTTTTGTTGTTTAGGCACATTTAGGAGAGCTATGCGTGGGTAGGCGGATTTAGCCCTTGACTTACTCTTTCTGTTCGTTTTCCTTCGACTTCCTCCAGCGGGTAGGCGTGCATCCCATTTTCTGCGTGAAGACTCTGGTGAAATGGCTGCGCGAGAGAAAACCGGCAGTTTCCGATACAGAGGTGATTGTTATTTCGGGATACTCGGCGAGTATCTGTTGGGCGTAGACCAGTCGCAGGTCTGTAATCCATTCGCGGAACGATGTGTTGAATTTCTCCCTGATGTAGAGTGACAGATAGGTGCGGTTGGTGTCGAGGATTTGGGCTACGTCCTCGATGCTCAGTCCGGGGAGGGTAAAACCGTTGGTCTTTATCCAATCGTTGATTTTGGGCTCGATTTCGGCGAAGCAGGCCGGCATGTCGTCCGGCATTATCGTTATGACCTCTTCCGCCGGCGTGTCTTCAGTGATTTCCGCTTCGAGAACCTGCTCGACGCGCTCATAGAAGAGCAGGTAGTTCATGTAGGAGCAGAAGAGGTAGATGTAGAACGGAATGGAAGAAATAATCCAGAGGTAGATGTATTCGTCGGGGAGGAATGTGAGCAGACCGCAGCCGACACCGATCAATACCGCCCAGTAGGTGAAAATCGAGAGCCAGCGGATGTAGGCACCGATGTGGTCGGAGTGGGTGTCGTCGAAGATGCGCACCGCCCGCCGGTAGGCGATGATGAGCCGCCGTGCCAGAACGACGCCGTAGACCATGAGCCACAGCGCCATGACGAGCAGACCGATGTTTTGCACGATTCCGTCGGGGAGCCAGAGCAGTACGACGCCGGAGAGGGCCGTGAAGGCGAGCCAGCGGTAGATGTGGGCCAGAAATCGTTTCCGCGTCAGGTAGAAGCGGTCGAGCAGGGTGGTCAGAGCCGAGCTGAACAGCCAGTAGCAGAGAAAATAGGTGGAGAGGTTCATGAGAATGGCAGCGTTCACGTCGCGGAAGCGGAGACCGGCGAAGAAGTGGACGGAGTAGTTGGCGGCAAGGAGCAGCAGGGCGACTCCCATGATGTGGCGGGAGCGGATATAGTTGTCGTAGATGGCCTTGTCGGGCGTGCGGGCAAGAATAAAATAGGCTCCAAAGAAAATCATCAGCGGCAATGCGAGTGAAAGGGCATACCGGTAAATAAAAAATAGTTCATGGTTGCTGATAATATCAAGTTCATTAGTCTACAAAATAGTCGATAGAGCAAAGTTAGAAATAATCTCAAAAGAGAGGAGCGAAGAATGTGCTTTTTTTGAAATCGGCCATTATTTTCCCAGATTTCCGAGGCCGGAGTTTTTTGGGCGGGGGTGTTGATGGGATGAGGTATGACGCAGGCGTTTCCCCGAACGTAGGGACGTACCCCCGGTGCGTCCGATCTCGTCGGCAATCTGAAACAACGGCGGTGAAAAACAATCTTTTAATGATTCGGGGCGGGTTCTTTTCGGATTGTTGGCGGGGCCGGACGCACCGGGGGTACGTCCCTACGAATGGGGAAAAGTCGTTGGTGGATTTCTTCGTTTTCCGTTTGTCTCTGCTCTCGCCTTTCATTATCTTTAGATAAGATAGGATGCGGCTCGGCATAGCCAAACTTGAAAACTTCGTTTTCCGTTTGTCTCTGCTCTCGCCTTTCGCTATCTTTGGATAAGATAGGATGCGGCTCGGCATAAAAAATCAAGCAAGCTTGTTTTCTCTGCGCTCGCCTTTCACTATCTTTGCATTGTCAAAGCTCTGTCTTTGCAAAATTAAAAAAAGAACATGGATAGCAATACAAACGAATACAGAGGAAAGCGTAACCGGCCGGTGCATCAGTCGGAACTGGCGGAAAACGGAAAATTCCAGCCGCACGACAGAGAACTGGAGGAAGCGGTGCTGGGTGCGCTGATGCTTGAGAAGGACGCCTATTGGGTGGTGTGTGACATTCTGAAGCCGGAGGCGTTCTACGAGCCTGCCAACCAGAAAATCTACAAGGCCATCACCGAGCTGGGTATGCGTCAGCAGCCGATTGACATGCTGACCGTCACGCAGCAGCTGCGTGCCAACGGCGAGTTGGACGAGGTGGGCGGTCCGCTGCGCATCTCGACGCTGACGGCCAATGTGGCCTCGGCAGCCCATATCGAATATCACGCGCGCATCGTGGCGCAGAAATACCTTGCCCGCCGCCTGATAACGTTCTGCTCCTACATTCAGGAGAAGGCGTTCGACGAGTCGTACGACGTCGACGACTTGCTGCAGGAGGCCGAGGGTAAGCTCTTCGAGATTTCGCAGGGTAACCTGAAGCGTGACTTCACGCAGATTGACCCGGTCATCAACACCGCCATCGAGCAAATCGAGGCGGCTGCCAAGCGGGAGACGGGTCTGAGCGGTCTGGAAACCGGATTCCACAAGCTCGACAAGCTGACGTCGGGTTGGCAGAACTCCGACCTTATCATTATCGCTGCCCGTCCGGCGATGGGTAAGACGGCGCTCGTGCTTTCGATGGCGAAGAACATGGCGGTGGACTACAACACGCCGGTGGCCATCTTCTCGCTGGAAATGTCCAATCTGCAGCTGGTCAACCGTCTGATTTCCAACGTCTGCGAGATTGAGAGTGAGAAAATCAAGAGCGGCCGCCTCACCCAGCAGGAGTGGGAGCAGCTCAACTCGCGCGTGCGTAAGCTCTACAGCGCGCCGCTCTTTGTCGACGATACGGCCAGCCTTTCCATCTTCGAGTTGCGTACGAAGGCGCGCCGCCTCGTCAGGGAGCATCATGTGAAGATTATCATCATCGACTACCTGCAGCTGATGAATGCCAGCGGCATGAAGTTCGGCAGCCGTGAGCAGGAGGTCAGCATGATTTCGCGCTCGCTCAAGCAGTTGGCCAAGGAGCTGAACATTCCGATTATCGCCCTGTCGCAGCTGAGCCGTAAGGTGGAGGACCGTACCGACAGCAAGCGTCCGCAGCTGTCCGACCTCCGTGAGTCGGGAGCCATCGAGCAGGATGCCGACATCGTGTGCTTCATCCACCGTCCGGAGTACTACACCCGCTCGTCGGTCGACGCCAACAACCGCTCTATCCGCGGTCTGGCCGAGTTTATCGTGGCGAAGCACCGTAGCGGTTCGGTCGACGACGTGGAGATGACGTTCGTGGCGAAGTATGCCCGCTTCCAGAACCGCGACGAGGACTACGGCTATGTGCGTGAGACCATCGAATCGAAATTCAACGCCGAGCAGCCGGCAGCCGGTGGCGGCGGTGGCGGCGAGTACGTGCCGCCGGTGAGCGGCAACGGTCTGGACCAGATTGATGTCGCAGGACTTCCGGGCGGTGACCCGCTGGGCGGTCCGATGCCTGACTTTCTGAAAGAGGGTTAGCAGACGGTAACGCAAGAAGAAAACAAACGCATCCGCAGGGGCAAGGTGTCCGTGCGGATGCGTTCGTTTTCTTTAGGAAAAATCGTATAAAATAAAAAGAGAAAAAGGAAGAGACGTGCTACTTTCCTTTTTCTGCCAATAATTCGTGCGATACGGTCTTGACGGTATCGCTTTTCTTTGCTGCCACGACGGTGGGTTCGGTTTTCGTTGTCTGTGTCTCGTTTTCCGTATCGACAGCCATGTCGATGAGCGGAAGTCCCACCAGAATCGCCAGCAATAGCATTACGCTGAGCGAAAATCTTTTCATAATTTTAAATTTACCTAAAACAAAATCGGACGCAAATAAATGAAAAAAAATCGAGAGGTGGATAAATGAGAAGTTAAAATATGTAAAACGAAAAATATCCCGAATGCGCCGGCATATTTGTTTTTTGCAATAAAATCAGCTACTTTTGTAGAATATGAAAGAGCGAAAAGATGAGATGAGACAGACGCGCGACTTGCTCAGTCCGCGCTATGTGGCATTGCCCGTCCTGATAGGTCTGGTGGCTGTGGGGCTCATGCTCTATCACGACTCAGAGCATTTCAACCTCAGCCTGATACGTCTGACCGCCGACTCCCTGCTTTATTTCGTGCTGGCATGGCTCTTTATGGCCGGCCGCGACTTCGGCCTCACATGGCGGTTCCGTGCGCTGACCGACCACGACATCAGCTGGGGGCAGGCGTTGCGCGTCAACATGCTTTGTGAGTTTACGTCGGCCGTCACTCCCTCGACCGTGGGAGGCAGCAGTTTCGGCATGATTTACCTGACGGGGGAGGGGCTTACGCTCGGCCGCTCCACGGCCATCATGATAGCCACGCTGTTTCTCGACGAGCTGTTTTTCGTGCTGGCCTGTCCGGCGGCGCTCGCGATGGTGTCGTTCGACGGTCTGTTTGCCACGTCCAACCACCAGTTCGGGCATAGCCTGCGGCTGATGTTCTGGCTCGTCTACGGCGGCCTGTCGCTTTGGACCGTCATTCTCTTTCTCGGCCTCTTTGTGCGTCCCACGGTCATCCGCGCCTTTCTGGTGCGCGTATGCTCCTTGCCGTTCCTGCGCCGTTGGAAGGACGACGCGCGCAAGATGGGCGACGCCCTTGTGGCCACCTCCGTTGACTTCCGCCACAAATCCTTCCTCTGGTGGGTGCGCGCCTTTCTGGCCACCGCCCTGTCGTGGACATCGCGCTTCATGGTCGTTTTTGCCATCTTCCTCGCCTTCGGCATCGATGCCGACCAGGTGATGATTGTGGCGCGCCAGCTGGTCGTATGGGTGGTGCTGACCGTCTGCCCAACCCCCGGTGGCAGCGGCGTGAGCGAATGGATTTTCAAGCAATACTACGGCGACATGATTTCCTCGGGAGCGCTGGCTCTCGTCATGGCGCTGTGCTGGCGCGTGGTCAGCTACTATATTTATTTAATCATCGGAATTTGCGTGATTCCTTCCTGGTTGAGGAAATGGAAGAAGAAACGCATGGCTAAAAAAGAAAAAAATAATGGAAACAACGACAAAGGAAGTATGTAGGATAATCGTCAACGTGCTGCTCGCCCAGGGTGTGCGGCACTTCGTCGTGTCGCCCGGCTCGCGCAACACCCCCTTGCTGGTGGCTCTTGCCCGGCGTAAGGAAGCCGTGAAATATGTGGTGGTCGACGAGCGCAGCGCCGCTTTCACCGCCCTCGGACTGACCCAGCAGCTCAATGAGCCTGTGGGCATCGTCTGTACCTCCGGTACGGCTCTGCTCAACTATGCGCCCGCCGTGGCCGAGGCCTACTATCAGAAACTGCCTTTGATTGTCATCTCGGCCGACCGCCCCAAGGAATGGATTGACCAAGACGACAGCCAGACCATCCGCCAGTTTGAGGCTTTGTCGCAGTTTGTGAAGAAAAGCTACGACCTGCCGTCGCGCTGCGACGACGCTACGGCCCGCTGGTATGCCAACCGCATCGTCAACGACGCCGTGGCAGAGGCGACGAGCGGACGGCGCGCCCCGGTGCATATCAACGTGCAGCTCGACGAGCCGCTGAGCCTTGTGGAGAACGTAGGCGAGGAATCTGCGCGCCGCATCGACATCATCGAGCCGTCGCCCACGCTTTCCCCGCGGGTAGTGGCACAGCTGGCCGCTGCCGCCAACGGACGCAAGGTGCTTGTCGTGGCCGGTTTCCTGCAGCCTGACGAACGCTTGCAGGCCGCTCTCCACCGCCTTGCCGGCAAGAGCAACGTGGCCGTGCTGACGGAGACCATCTCCAACCTTCATTCCGAACGTTTCATCCCGGCCATCGACCGCACGCTGCTCGCCATGGGCAAGGACTCTGCTCCGTTTGTGCCCGATGTGCTGATAACGATAGGCGGTGCGCTCATCTCGCGCATCGTCAAGGCCTTCATGCGCAAGCAGCATCCTGCCGAGCACTGGCATGTGGGCATCACCGATACGACTGTCGACTGCATGCAGGCGCTGACACGCCGCATCATGACCGACCCTGCCGTCTTTTTTGAGGCCTTCGCCTCCTCGCTGGAGGAAGGCGGCTGCCGCTACCACGACGTGCTCGGCGAACTGGCCGCACGCGGCATGGAGCGTCACGAGGCCCGTCTGGCGGCCGCTCCCTGGAGCGATATGCGCGCCTTCTCACGCATCATCCCGAGCATTCCGAAGGACTATCACCTGCAGCTTTCCAACGGTACGACCATCCGCTACGCCCAGCTCTTCGGCGACGGCGTGACGATGCGCAACGACTGCAACCGCGGCGTGTCGGGCATCGACGGCTCTACGTCGACTGCCGTGGGAGCCTCGCTCGCCTATGACGGCGTGACGCTTCTCATTACGGGCGACATGAGCTTCAGCTACGACCTTCCCGGCCTCGGCAACGGACTTGCCGACAGTCGCCTGAAGATTATCGTGATGCAGAACGGCGGTGGCGGCATTTTCCGCTTCATCAAGAGTACGTCGGAGCTGCCCGAGCTTGAGGAATATTTCGAGGTGCACCGCGACGTGCCTGTGAAACGCTACGCCGAGGCTTTCGACTTCGCCTATTTCGAAGCCGCCGACGAGGCGCAGCTCGAAGCCGTGCTGCCTGCCTTCTATGCCGAGTGCGAGCGCAAGGCCATCCTTGCCGTGAAGACCGACAACGTGCAGAGTGCCACAACCTTGCAGGATTATTTCAGCCGTAAAAAAGACAATAAACAATAAAACGATATAGAAATTATGAGCAAAAGAGAATGGAAAACCATTAAGGAGTATACCGATATCCTTTTTGAGCAATACAGCGGTATCGCGAAGATTACGATTAACCGTCCGGAAGTCTATAACGCCTTCCGTCCGCTGACCAACACCGAGATGCTCGACGCCTTCAACATCTGCCGTGACCGTTCGGACATCCGCGTCATCATCCTGACCGGTGCCGGCGACAAGGCGTTCTGCTCGGGCGGCGACCAGAACTATAAGACGCAGGGCGGCTACCGCGACGGCGACGGCACGCCACGTCTGAACGTGCTCGACCTTCACAAGATGATTCGCTCGATTCCGAAGCCGGTCATCGCCATGGTCAACGGTTACGCCATCGGCGGCGGTAACGTGCTCAACGTGGTCTGCGACCTTTCGATTGCTTCCGACAACGCCCGTTTCGGCCAGACGGGTCCGAAGGTGGGCAGTTTCGACGGCGGTTTCGGCTCGTCGTACCTGGCTCGCTGCGTAGGACAGAAGAAGACGCGCGAAATCTGGTATCTCTGCCGCCAGTATACGGCGCAGGAGGCCGAGGAGATGGGCATGATTAACAAGGTCGTTCCGTTCGACCGCTTGGAGGATGAGACCGTGGAATGGTGCGAGACCATCATGAAGCGCAGTCCGTTTGCCATCCGCATGGTGAAGCGCTGTCTGAACGCCGAGCTTGACGGCCAGCGAGGCCTGATGGAGCTGGCAGGCGACGCTACGCTGATGTACTACCTGATGGACGAGGCGCAGGAAGGCAAGAACGCTTTCCTTGAGAAACGTGACCCTGATTTCGAGCAGTTCCCTAAATTCCCGGGATAGGCGATGAAGGCGAAATACTGTCGCTATGTGCTGCAGTTCAAGCAGCCGGCGGGCACGTCGAGAGGCGTGCTTCATGAGAAAGAGACCTTCTTCATCCGTTTGGAGGACGAAGAGGCGCCGGGCGTGTACGGTATCGGCGAGTGTGCCGTTTTCCGTGGACTTTCGTGCGACGACGTGCCTCACTACGAGGAGAAGCTGCAGGAGCTTTGCCGCAACATCAGCAACGAGCGCGACACCGACCTGTCGGAGTTTCCCTCGCTGACGTTCGGTCTGGAGACCGCCATCTATGACTTTGTCAACGGCGGCCGCCGCATGCCTTTCCCCGGCGATTTCACCGAGGGACTGCAGGAAGTGCCCATCAACGGACTTGTGTGGATGGGAACGAAGGAAGAGATGCTCCGCCGCATCGACGATAAGATAAAGGCCGGTTTTACGACCATCAAGCTGAAGGTGGGAGCCATCGACGTGGAGAGCGAGCTGGAATTGCTGAAGCATATCCGCAAGGTTTTCACGCCCGAGGTACTGACCATCCGTCTGGATGCCAACGGCGGCTTTACGCCTGCCAACGCGATGGAGCGTCTGGAGGCTTTTGCCCGCTACGGTGTCCACTCTATCGAGCAGCCGTTGAAGCAGGGTCAGTGGGAGGAGATGGCGCGCCTCTGCGCTTCGTCGCCCATCGACATTGCTCTCGACGAGGAGCTGATAGGATTGCGCGGCAGCCGGGTGGGAGAGATGCTCGACGCTGTCAAGCCGAAGTACATCATTCTGAAACCCTCGCTCATCGGAGGTTTCTCGGGAGCGCAGGAGTGGATGCAGCAGGCGGCGATGCGCGGCATCGGCGGCTGGATTACGTCGGCGCTGGAGTCGAACATCGGCCTGAACGCCATCGCTCAGTGGACCGCACAGCTCGGAGCCGAGCTGCCGCAGGGACTGGGTACGGGCGCGCTGTTTACGAACAACATCGGCTGTCCGCTGGAGCAGACCGGAGAAACGCTCCGCTACAATCCGGCGAAAAACTGGGCTTTGCCCGAATTTGACTGGAAAGAATAATGACGATACACTACTGTCCCGTAAAAGTGGATAAATAGTTCTTTGAAATTATTGAAATATAGTCAATTACACGGTTTTTTGAAA
>CALUMX010000043.1 GCA_944321875.1 uncultured Muribaculaceae bacterium | reverse complement strand
TGCTTCAATAGCTCAGTTGGTTAGAGCACCTGACTGTTAATCAGGGGGTCGTTGGTTCAAGCCCATCTTGAAGCGCAAACGGAATCTCAGCAATGAGGTTCCGTTTTTTATTTCCCATAGTTAAAAAACATAGGCATATTTTTGTCCGTATGTCTATAATTTTCTATTTTTGGGCCGGAAAATAAGGCCCGGCGTCTACAATTCCGACAATCCGGAGCGAGACCGCCTTATTTATCGCAGGAAAACACATTAACCCATTACAATAACCTTTTTAACTACTATGAAAAAAGTATTACTTTTATTATCCATGGCGCTGCCCCTGCAGATGTTGTCAGCGTCAGAATTGTACTCATCTCAAACGGAGAACACCCGTATCGCAACAGCTTCCACCTCAACAAAATGGACCGACTTTGCAGCGACGAGCTTTGAAGGAGGAGAAGGAACCGAAACATCACCTTACCTCATCAAGACAGCCGAACAACTCGCCAAAGTGGCAAAAGACGTGGCCGACAACACGACCAACTATGCAGGCACATACTTTAAGCTCGTGTCCGACATCAACCTGGAAGGTCATGACTGGTATCCAATCGGACACTTCTATTCAGTAGAAGAAAGCAACGTACAGAATGGATTCAGTGGAATCTTCGACGGCGACGGCCATAAAATCGAGAATCTGACCATCACTCCATTGGCGAATTTCAAATCAATCGGATTATTTGGAGAGACAGCATCCGGATTTGAACTCAGAAACCTCACCATCGAAAGCGGTACAATTGAAGGCGAAATGGTGACTGGTGCGCTGGTCGGCTCCAACAACGGCATTATCGAGAACTGTGTCAACAAAGCCAACGTCACTTGCGTTTACTATTACGTTGGCGGCATTGCAGGCAGCAACTCCAGAGAGGCCTCTATCAAGCATTGCTCAAACTGGGGCAAAATCAGCGCCGGACAACCAGGAACCAACGGTATGTCGGCAGGAGGTATCGTAGGAACAAGCTACAGCACTATTGAAGAATGTGCCAATTTCGCAGATATCGAGACCGCCACAGCCGGCGGTGCCGGAATTGTCGGACTGATGGAGGGCGGCACCATACGCAACTGCATAAACAGAGGCAACATTTCCGGACCGGAACGCACAGGCGGCATTGCAGCAGACATACTCGGTCGTGGCGGAAACTGCGAAATCTACAACTGCTACAGTACCGGCGAAATCAACTCTCCGTCCACTGCCGGCGGCGTGGTAGGATTTGCCATGTTCCAAAACTTCAATACGCTGAAGATACAGAATCTGTACTACAGCTCTGATTCATTCTCCGGCTCAGCCTACGGCAGCATAACCGACATTATGGGACAATTCGAAATCATCGACGCCCCGACCATGACTTCCGATGAAATGAAGGCTGAAACATTTGTTGCGACCCTGAACGAAGGCAGCGAATCAGAAACCCCGATTTGGGAAGCCGACACCAAGAATATCAACGACGGATTCCCGGTGCTGAGCTACATGCAACAATCAGAGAATCCCGGCGCTACCAATCAGATAACCGACAACCATATCAAAGTGTTTGGAACGGACAGTAAAATCAACGTAGAAGGCGCCAACAACGAGCAAATGCAAGTTTACACCGTAGACGGACGGATGACATACAGTGGCAATGCCCATGATGTCCAGGCTAATTCCGGACTGTATATCGTACGCATCGGCAACAGCTCATACAAGATTGTGGTAAAATAACCACCAGTATTCCATCTTACCAAAGCGCGGGGTCTTTCAACAGACTCCGCGTTTTTTTGATTCTCATCCGACAGAAACCCCACAACATAAAAACAATTCCGGAAAGAAAGCGAGGACATGCCTCTCGGCGTATCCTCGCATTATGGTTTGGCAGGGAGTGCCACCTGCACGGGACGGCCGCCTGCTCTCAGGCCGGTAACGCCCCAAGAATATAAATAGACACAATATAAGTTCTACATATAATAAGCGTACGTTCCCTTCTTGTCGGCAATAAAATACGTGCCGTCAGACAGGAACTTGACGCGGTAGACGTCGATGCTCGTTTCCTTCAGCTTGTTCCGCAGCGTATCGGGCACCTCGCCGAGATACTTGTACCCCTCCTCGAAGCACAGCACCATACCGTCATCGGTCAAGTGGGCCGCCCAAAGCTGCCCGTACTTGTCGATACCCGACTGAATCCAATCGTAAATGGAAGAATTGGAAGCATTGATATGCTCCTGGGAAATGACAATCCAGTCACCCTTATCATTGAACGTTACCGACGTCACCACCTCCTGGTCACGGTTATACTGACGAATGACAGTTTCCAAATCAGAGGGAATACCGTCCCAACGGAAACCGTTGTCCCCGTAAAGTATCAGCCAGCTTCCATCCTCGGTCAGCTGGATGTCGTCGATAAACTCACCATCGGCATGCAATTCCTTGATTGCTTCGGCAAGCCCGGTCGGGATACCCGAATAGGCATAGGCATTTGTCTGATTCAAGGCAATATCGCCACCCGTCAACGTGATGGCCACATTACGGCAACTTCCCCACTCGTCAATCTTGTCCTTGATATACTTCCGGCTGCTCTGCGCAGAAGCCGTAAGACTGACAATCAGTGCAACAATGATTAAACTGATGTTCCTTTTCATAGTATTTAATTGCGTTCATCTTCTTTTAATCCCGAAAAGAAGCGTTTCTGTTCAGATGAGGTGTGGGATTCAATGCTCCACATCCTGCAGCAAGCCTTCCGCAAAACGCGCATACATATCCCGGCATATCCGGGGTTTGCGTTCTTCATGACATCCGGTCCTGCCGCCACAAACATGAGGACAAAACACCTCTTGGTCATTGCTCCTTTAGCCAACAATTTCCATTCCGAAGATACGAATAAATGTGAAAAAAGCAAAATTTTTTGCATCAATTTTATCTTTTTATTTCAAAAAATCTAACGATATCCAACTCTTCCGGCTTGCGGATATTTCAGTCGCATATAAAGCAACTAATTATCAATAAGATAGACCCACCTTTCCACTTTTCGGTTTTTTAGCAATTACATACCGCTGCGAAACTCGCATTTCTCATCTATTTTCATTAAATTTGCATTATAGGCTTATATTTATATTATGGAAATCAATGGCAGAATTCTATGGGCAGACGACGAAATCGACCTGCTCAAACCACATATCCTGTTTCTCAAGCAAAAGGGCTACGATGTAACGACAGTCAACAACGGTGCTGACGCGCTCGATCGCGTCGAGGCCGAAAAGTTTGACCTGGTCATCCTCGACGAGAACATGCCGGGCATCAGCGGACTGGAGGCTCTCTCTCAAATCAAGCAGGTGCAACCCGACGTGCCCGTCATCATGATTACAAAAAGCGAGGAGGAGAACATCATGAACCAGGCCATCGGCAACAAGATTGCCGACTACCTGATTAAGCCCGTCAACCCGAACCAGATACTCATGTCGCTGAAGAAGAACCTTCACTCCAGCTCGCTCGTGTCGCAGCAGGCCACGTCCGACTATCAGCAGGAGTTTCGCCGAATCGGACAGCTCATCGACGAGTCCGACTCCATCGAAGACTGGTACGAGCTTTACCGCAAACTGGTGTTCTGGGAAATGGAATTGTCACAGACGGAAACCAACCTCGACGAACTGCTCATCATGCAGAAGAACGAGGCCAACGCCGCATTCTGCAAATACGTTAAGCGCAACTACGAGGACTGGATGAGCTCCGACGAGCATCCGATGATGAGCCACGAGGTGTTCAAGAAAAAGGTATTCCCGCTGCTCGACGAGGGCGAGAAAGTGTTCTTCATCCTCATCGACAACTTCCGCCTCGACCAATGGCGCATCATCAAGCCCATTCTCGCCGAATATTTCAACATCGACGAGGACCTCTACACCTCCATCCTGCCCACAGCCACGCAGTATGCCCGCAACGCCATCTTCTCCGGACTGATGCCGGCACAGATAGAGAAGATGTTTCCGGAACTGTGGGTCGACGAGGAGTCGGAACAGGGAAAGAACATCAACGAGTCACCGCTCATCCAGACGCAACTCGACCGCTTCCGCAAGCGTTACCGCTTCTCCTACAATAAGATATACGAAACGTCGTTCGGCGAGAAACTCATCCGCGACTTTGCCAACTTCAAGGACTACGACCTCAACGTCATCGTGTTCAACTTCATCGACATGCTGTCGCATGCCCGTACGGAGTCCAAGATGATACGCGAGCTGGCATCGACCAACGCCGCCTACCGCTCGCTCACGGAATCGTGGTTCCGCCATTCGTCGGCCATCGAGCTGCTGCGCCGCATCGCCGAGAGCGGAGCGCGCGTCGTACTCACCACCGACCACGGCACCATCCGCTGCGACAACCCAATCAAAATCGTGGGCGACAAGAACACCAACACCAATCTCCGCTACAAGCTGGGCAAGAACCTCGGCTACAACGAGAAGCAAGTGTTTGAAATCAAGCGGCCCGACCGTTGCGGACTGCCCTCGCCCAACCTGTCGACGGCCTACGTCTTCGCCACCAACCGCGATTTCTTCGCCTACCCCAACAACTACAACTACTACGTGCAATACTACAAGGACACGTTCCAACACGGTGGTATCTCCATGGAGGAAATGCTCGTGCCCATCATTACGATGCAACCCAAATAACCCGACAAATACCACAGACAATGAAAAAAGCCATACTGACCGCATCAGCCCTGCTTCTGCTCGGCTGCTCATTAACGGCCCACGCGCTCAGCGAGCCGGAAACGCACGATGTTGTCAACATCTATGAGAAAAAAGAGCTGGAACGCGGCACGCTCAACGAGGAAGGGGAGGAAATCGAGTTTGTGCTCGTACCTACGAAACTGGAAGCAGGCAAATACGATGTGGAAATCTGCGACAATGTCAGCCCTACGGTCTACAACATCCGCGGTACCGACCTCTATGTGGAATTCCGGTTCAACCCGTTTCTGTTCCGGTTTGACGAGGGACTGCTCGACTGGGGCTACGGTCACGGCACGTTCTACGAGACGGAATGACGCTTTCCAATGAACGATTGGAAATTAAACAAAAAAACACCGCGCCGGATGCCGGCGCGGTGATTATTTTGATACTAAAAAATTGTTTTACTTGCTGTTCGCACGGAAATTCTCACGTTCGATAAGTCTCTCAACGTCGATTTGGTTCATTCCAGCGAATTGCGGATATTTCTTATTGATTTCATCGTAGATGGCAGCAGCCTCGCTGTGCTTCTTCTGAGAAGAGAGAACGGTAGCCTTCTTCATCATGCAGTAAGGCACGAGCATCTTGTTGCCGTCAGCCACGCTGATAGCAGCGTCATAGTTCTTCAAAGCCTCGTCGTATTTCTTGAGGTTGACGTTGCAGTCACCGAGCAGCGACTTTGCCATAGCGCCTACCAGATTCTCCTCTGCGCTATAGTCTTCAAGGCTCTTTGCAGCCTCGGCATACTTGCCTTGCTGATAAAGGATAACCGCAGCCTCCAGAGCGGCACGGTTGCCTACTGTATTGCCATATTCCTCACTAACCTTGAGGTATTCAGCCACAGCTACAGAGTCCTGACCGTTCATGCGAGCGATATCAGCCACGCCGATAGCCTCCTTAGCATCTTCCTTAGACATCTTTGAACCATAGAAGAAACCGCCGGCGATACCGAACACCACGAGGATAGCCACTACTACCCATACAATCATTTTCTTGTTGCCCTCCACGCGGCGCTCTACGCCGGAGAGAGTTTCATTCAACTCGTCGATAGTCGTACGCGTTGCCTGTTGTTTTTGTTTTTCTGCCATTGTTATTTCGTTTTCAATTTTTTCGTAGTTCTTCACGAGTTGCAAAATTAATAGATATTATCAGTTATGAAAAATTTTATCGGAAGTTTTTGCGTAACTTTACAAATAAAAACGATTTATTCCCATGCTGATACTTCTTTCCTGCGCAAAAACGATGGCCGACAACTGCCAATGTGAAGCTCTCCCGACGCTGTCGAAACCGGCTTTTGCCGACGAGGCCCGCCACACAGCTGCCATCCTCTCCCACATGGAAGCTGACGAGATTGCCCGGCTGCTCAACGTGAGTCCTGCCATCGCCGCCGAAAACAAGATGCGCTACCTCAATTTTGCGCTGAATACCGACTTGATGCCGGCTCTTCTGGCCTATACGGGAATCGTGTTCCAACGGATAAATCCCGATGATTTCTCCACCGACGACTTCCGCTATGCCGACTCGCATCTGCGCATCACGTCCTTTCTCTACGGACTGCTCCGCCCGCTCGACGGCATCAGCCCCTACCGGCTGGAAGGGAAAGTGCGCCTTGAGGAATACGGCGGAATCACGATGTTCGACTACTGGAAATCCCGGCTGACCGACCGGCTGATTGCCGACGTAAAAGCTGCCGGCGGCACGCTCTGCAATCTGGCAAGCGCGGAAATGAAGAATCTGTTCGACTGGAAGCGCGTGAAGCGCGAACTGAGGGTCATTACCCCTGACTTTAAGGTAGACAAGGGTGACCGCATGGCCACCGTGACGGTCTACACGAAGATGATGCGCGGCGAGATGACGCGCTTCATTCTGAAAAACCGCCTCACCGACCCCGCCGACCTGCAACAGTTCCATTCGGAGGAAGGGTTTGCCTACAATCCGCTCTTGTCGAAGCCTGACGCTCCGATGTTTACGCTCTGAGAGCCTACCAGCTCACCTCAACGGCCGCACGTCCCGTAAATCCGGGAATCGGCGCTTTCAACTTGACGATGCGCAGCGTTCCGCCCGTAATGGCCGGGAAGGCTTCCATCAGCGACTTCCGGATGCGCCCCGCCACGTGCTCCAGCAGTTTCGACGGCTGGTCCATCTCCCGCTTTACGACTTCGTAAATCTCCGCATAGTTGAGCGTAGCTTCCAGGTCGTCGCTCTCCATCGCCTCCTCAAAGGGATAATCGAGGCGCAGCGACACCTCAAAGTCATTGCCCACGAGTCGCTCCTGCTCCGCCACGCCGTGACGGGCACGGAAGCGCACATTCTCTATAATCACGCTTGTTGTCATCTCTTATTTCTGGTTTTCAGTTGTCTCCTCCTGCTTTACCCATACGTAGGCACCCAGGTCGACGGCGCCATTCAGCCTGCGGTCCACGCCATAGCGGTCAAATTGCAATTCGTCGGTACAGAATGCGGCATCGCCCTTGCCGATGGCATCGCTCTCGTTGCGCAGACGGTAGTCAAATATATACTTATCCCTCACCGTAAAGAACTTCGGGTCGCCGCCCCACACGCAGTTGACGAAATTGGCATCATCCTCTCCCTTCGCCCGCAACAGGCAGTTGCGCAGGTAGACGTTGCTTCCCTTCAGGTCGCCCTTCGAAATGTCGGAGGCGTTGCCATAGACGACGCAGTTGCCGAACGTTGCCTCCATCAGCGGCAATTCGCCCTTTTTCTCGTCAGGCAGCAGGTAACTGAGTGTCAGAATCGGACTGGTCACGGCGTCAAACAGATAGTAGTTGGCAAACGTGCAATGGCGGAACGTATGGCGGCCTCCCGTCAGGTCCACGACTCCGTCCTTCGCGTCGGAGAACTCGCAACCGTCGGCATCGACCCACGCATGCCGTGACTTCAGCACCGAGCCGGCCGCGTTGTGAAGCATCGTGTTATAAAGGTAGAGCTTGCGACGGTCGAGCACACCGCAGGAGTCGATGCTGACTCCCGTAGTCGAACCGAACATCTCCACATAGCGCAACTCGTTGTCGAAACTGCCTGCCTCCAACCGCACACCGTCCCACAGACCGGAGAGCAAGTCGAACGGAAGGCTTCCGGCCACCTTGTCCAAACGGTCACCTCTCAGGCGCACGGGCAATCCCTGCTCACCCTCAGCCACCAGACGGCCACGCACTTTCAGCAGTCCCTTGTCGTGGAAATAGACGGTCGTTCCCGCCGGAATACGCAACTCTGCGCCCTGCTCCACCACCAGGCTGTCCATCACCCGATAGGGAAGGTCGGTGCGCAAGGTCGTATTCTCTGTCACGTGCCAGTCGTTGACACGGATATAATTCTGTCCGGCAGCCCGGATAACAACCGACTGCGTCACGCCGTTAGTCACAAAACGCAGATGGTCAAAGACATCGAAAGGCAGATTCTTGTCGGAAGAGTTGATGTGAGCCTCAACAAAAACGTAGATGCTGTCCTCTCCGCGTATCTCGATATTGGAAAACTCCTCTCCCGTGCGTCCGTCGATGTTGACAAAGAAGCGCGCTCCTTCCGGCGCACCTTCGAAGGCGATGCGCTCGATGCGCAACTGCTTCTTGTGGCGGTTGTAGACAAGAAAACGCTTCGTGGCCGAAGTCTCACCGGTGAAAATCGTGTCGAAGCTCAGCGTGTCTACCGAAAACTCCAGCACATCGTTGGGCGAGGTCGTAAACCCATCCTCGATGCAGGCTGTCGGAAGCAGCAGAAGCGAAAGGAATAAGGCATATAGAAGTTTTCTCATTTGCAGCTAATTATTATTTATTAATGTAAAACGGATGTTCGTGTGTTTTATTGCATACGGCAGTCCCGACAAGCCTTTTTAAACTTCGTTTACTTGTCATTTCGCTCGCCTTGCACTATCTTTGCGGCATGGAATGGCTCAATAGTTTTCTGTTCACCCATTCTGCAGTGCAGGCTGTGGTGGTAATGGCGATTATTATTTTCACGGGCATCGGGCTCGGACGACTGCGCATTGCCGGAATCTCTCTCGGAATCACCTTCGTGTTCTTTACAGGCATTCTTGCCGGACACCTCGGACTCTCGATTGACTCCAACATGCTGAACTACGCCGAAAGTTTCGGCCTTGTACTCTTTGTTTATGCTCTGGGCCTTCAGGTAGGACCCGGTTTCTTTGCCTCGTTCCGCAAAGGAGGCATCCGCATGAACATGATTGGTATTCTCCTTATCCTTCTCGGCACAATCACCACCGTTATCCTCAGCTGGCTGTCCGGCTACGGAATCGACGGAATGACCGGCGTGATGTGCGGTGCCACGACCAATACCCCGGCTCTTGCCGCTGCCCAGCAGACGCTGAAACAGCTGGGCCTGTCGGCCAACGACGCTGCATTGGGTTGTGCCATCACCTACCCTTTGGGCGTGGTGGGCGTCATCTTCGCTATGATTGCCATCCGCAAGCTCTTTACCCGCCCCGATGACCTTACCGAACGTGAGGGCGACCACTCGGGCGACACGCACATCGCTACTTTCGTTGTAAAAAATCCGGCCATTTTCGGCCGTACCATCAACGACGTGCAGCACACGTCGGCTGTCCAGTTTGTCATTTCCCGCATCTGGCGTGGCAAAGAATTGCTTATGCCGACTTCCGAGCGACTGCTTGAGGAGGGCGACCGCCTGCTCGTCATCACTACGGAAAAGGACGTGGACAACCTTACGCTCCTGTTCGGTCTGAAAGAGAACCGCGACTGGAATCACTACGTCAACTGGAACAAGCTCGACCGTCAGCTCGTGTCGCGCCACATCATCGTGTCACGCCCTGACATCAACGGCAAGAAACTCGGGCAATTGCGCCTGCGCAACACGTTCGGCGTCACCGTTTCCCGCGTCATGCGCAGCGGCGTGAAACTCCTCGCCACTCCCGACCTGATGCTTCAGGTAGGCGACCGCCTTACGGTAGTGGGCACGACCGCCGACATTGAACAGGCTGAGAAACTCATCGGCAACAGTGCCGGCTCGCTTAAGGAACCGAACCTTGCTGTCATCTTCGTGGGCATTTTCCTCGGTCTGGCACTCGGTTCCATTCCTATCTATCTGCCGTCGAGCGATATCCCCGTGACGCTCGGACTCGCCGGAGGTCCTATCGTGGCCGGCCTGCTCATGGGCCGCTTCGGTCCGCGCATGCACATGGTCACCTACACCACCCGCAGCGCCAACCTGATGCTCCGCGGCATCGGACTCTCGATGTACCTCGCCTGCCTCGGACTCGACGCCGGCTCCAACTTCTTTGAGACACTCGTCGGCCCGCAAGGTCTGGTCTGGATAAGCCTCGGCTTCATCATCACGTTCCTGCCTACGCTCATTACCGGCATTCTCGCCATGCGCCGCTTCGGCTACAAATACGGTGAGATGTGCGGTATCCTCTGCGGCAGCATGGCCAACCCGATGGCCCTCAACTACGCCAACGACACCGTCAAAGGCGACTCCCCGGCCATCAGCTATGCCACGGTCTATCCGTTGGGAATGTTCATCCGCGTGCTCATCGCCCAGCTGCTTATCCTCTCCTTCTGCTGACGCACATTCGCTTTGTCAATATAGAAAAGGCAATAAGAGCAAATTCCACCGCTCTCATTGCCTTTTTTCATTTACTCTTCCGGCATCATCCACGAAAACTCCCGTTTTCCTTTGCCTCTGCGCTCGCCTTTCACTATTTTTGGATAAAATAGGAGGCGGCTCGGCATAGTTCT
>CALUMX010000042.1 GCA_944321875.1 uncultured Muribaculaceae bacterium | reverse complement strand
TTTGCCTCTGCGCTCGCCTTTCACTATTTTTGGATAAAATAGGAGGCGGCTCGGCATAGTTCTGATTCGAAAACTTCCGTTTTCGTTTGCCTCTGCGCTCGCCTTTCACTATTTTTGTACTACAAAAAACTGAAATAGAATCACTATGTTTTCCGGAATCGTTGAAACAGCCGCTACCGTCGTAGCATTACGCAAAGAAGCCGGCAACCTGCACATCACAATGAAGTGCGACTTTGCCGACGAGTTGAAAATCGACCAGTCTGTCGCTCATAACGGCGTCTGCCTCACCGTTGTTGAGCTGCCCGGCGACGGCACGTTTACCGTGACCGCCATCCAGGAGACGCTCGACCGCAGCAACCTCGGATTGCTGAAAGTGGGCGACCTCGTCAACCTGGAGCGCAGCATGCTCATGAACGGCCGCCTCGACGGCCATATCGTGCAGGGACACGTCGACCAGACTGCCGTATGTACGGCTGTGGATGAAGTGGACGGCAGCCGCTACTTCACTTTTGAATACGAAGTGAAGCCGGAAATGGCACAAAAGGGTTACGTTACCGTCGAGAAAGGTTCGGTGACAGTCAACGGTGTCAGCCTGACGGTCTGCAACTCACAGCGCAACAGCTTCCAGGTGGCCATCATCCCCTATACGTTCGAACATACCAACTTCTGCCGCATTGAGAAGGGTACGGTTGTGAACATCGAATTCGACATCATCGGCAAATACCTGAGCCGACTGATGGAGTTCTCCAAATAAAAAGTTCTCCGACATGGACAATCCATCCATCTACGACCTGATTGCGCGCCGCCAGAGCGACCGAGCCTACGACCCGTCGCGCAAGGTGGAACGCGAGAAGGTGGAACGCATTGTCGAAGCGGCACGCCTCGCGCCGTCGGCCTGCAACTCGCAGCCGTGGCACTTTATCGTTGTCGACGAGCCGTCGCTCTGCAAGGAAGTGGCTGACTGCATGACCTCCATAGGCATGAACAAGTTTGCCGCTCAGGCTCCCTGCTTCATCGTCGTGTGTCAGGAGGCTCCCAACTTTACGGCACGCCTCGGCGGCTGGATAAAGAACAAGCATTTTCCGCTCATCGACTGCGGTATTGCCACCGCCCACCTCACGCTTGCCGCCACGGCCGAAGGTCTGGGCAGCTGCATCATGGGATGGTTTGACGAGCCACGGCTGAAACGTCTGCTCTACATTCCCCGCTCCCGCCGCGTACTGCTCACCGTAGCCCTCGGCTACTCCACGCAGGAACTGCGCCCGAAACAGCGCCACGAGGCTGAGAAAGTGACGGGCTACAACAAATATTGAAACGTCTATGAAAATTAAATGCTGGATAGAAGCCATGCGCCTCCACACGCTGCCGGTGTCGACCGCCGGTGTAGTGGTGGCGTCCGGCTATGCCTACGCCCATGGCGGTTTCCGCTGGGTGCCGGCTTTACTATGCTTCCTTTTCGCCGTGCTGGCACAGATTGTTTCCAATTTTGCCAACGAATACTATGACTATGTGCGCGGCTCCGACAAGAAAGGCCGTGAGGGCTTCCGACGCGGCGTCACCGAGGGCGACATCTCACCGAAAGCCATGAAGACGGCTACGTTTGCCACGCTCGCACTGGCCTGCGCCGTAGGCTGCGGTCTGATTCCCTTCGGAGGCTGGAAACTCGTACCTATCGGCGCGGTGATTGCCGTGTTTGCCCTGGCTTACAGCGCCGGACCCTATCCGCTGTCACGTCTCGGATTGGGCGACCTCGCCGTACTCGTCTTTTTCGGTATCGTCCCCGTAAGCCTCACCTATTGGCTGCAGACGCAGGAACTGACAGCCGATGTGGTATGCGCGTCGGTAGCAGTCGGTCTGCTCGGAACGAACGTCCTGATTGTCAACAATTACCGCGACATGGAGGACGACCGTGAGGCAGGAAAGCGCACGACAGTCGTACTGTTCGGCCGCAAGGTGGCATCAGTCGCCTACCTGCTGTTCGGACTGGCAAGCATCGGTCTGACCGTCCCCGTATGGTTCCACAACTACAACTTCGCGGCGCCGGTCATCTATCTCGCGCTCCATCTGCTGACGTGGACACGCATCCGCCGCTCCCGGGGAGCCGCCCTCAACCCGCTTCTCGGCGCGACAGCCCGCAACATGCTCATCTTCTCCCTGCTCCTGCTTGCCGGCTGCCTCTTCCTTTAAGGACAAAACGAACTTATTCCGTATAAACTAAAAAACTCGACCACTGAATTCTCAATGGTCGAGTTTTTTTAGTCTGAGTGCTACCGGACTTTCGAAACGCACTCCTTTGATTAAGAAGCCGAGTATCAAGCCAGTTGCTGCAGGATGTCTTCGGCAATCTGAGAAGCCGTCAGGTGATTCTTTTTCAGGAACTCCTGAACGTCGAAACGGTCAACAAATTCTTTCCGTGCGCCGAAATTGAGCACCTTCATCGGACTATTACCGAAATAACGGGCAATTTTCTCTCCGAATCCACCGTCGAGCACTCCGTCTTCCAACGTTACGACCAACTCATGATTTGCTTTCAGCGACTCCATGAGCGCCTCGTCAACTCCGGAAATGTAACGCGGGTTGATGAGCGTTGCTTCCAGACCGCTCTGCTTTTCAAGCAGGGCAGCAGCCTCCTCTGCCAATCCGAAGAAAGAACCCAGACCGATAATGGCAACCCGACTGCCCTTACGGACGGTCTGGTAACGGTTCAGACAGTCATAGTCGGCATCGACAGGACGGTTTCCGTAAGCCAATTCAACAGCCGGCACACGGATGGCAACAGGATGCTCATTTTGCCGGATACTCCATTCCAGCATGGCCATGTACTCTTCCCTGCAGGTTGGTGCCAGATAGACGAGATTAGGGATGTTGCTGAGAAGCGGAATATCGAAGAAGCAAAGGTGTGTCACATCGTTCATGGCCGACAGTGAGCCCCAGAAAACCAGAATGACCGCCGGATTGCGATTGATGCATAAATCCTGAGAAAGTTGGTCATAGGCTCTCTGAATGAATGTGCTATAGACACCGAACAGAGGCTTGCCTCCATTTTTTGCGATACCGGAAGCCAGGGCTACGGCATGCTCCTCGGCAATACCAACGTCGACAAACTGCTTGCCGGCAGCTTTCCGGCGGTCGGGAGTGAATCCCATTACCGTCGGCGTTCCGGCCGTAATGGCGACAATGCGAGGGTCGTCCTGCATGCGCTGAAGCAAGTGGCGGGCTGTCAGGTCTGCGTAATCCTGCGGTTCCTCGCTATGACCGACAACGATGCCGGTCTCCGGATTAAACGGCATTGTCCAGTGGTAGGTTTCCTTGTCCTGCTCGGCCGGAGCGTATCCTTTTCCCTTTAAGGTATTGATATGGACAACAACCGGATGGTCTATGTCCTTGACTTTTGAGAAAGCCTCAATAAGAGCTTCGATATTGTTTCCATCATTTACATAGAGATAGTCCAATCCCATTGCCTTGAAAAGATTGCAGGGGCACTGTCCGTTGCTCTCGCGGAGTTCCTGCAAGTTGCGGTAGAGACCACCGTGGTTCTCTGCGATGGACATCTGATTGTCATTGACGATAATGATAAAGTTCGTACCCAGCTCAGCCGCATAGTCGAGACCTTCAAGCGCTTCTCCTCCGCTGAGCGAACCGTCGCCGATAACGGCAATTACGTTGCCCTTCTTTCCGGTCAGGTCTCTTCCTTTCGCCAGACCGCCGGCAAGACTGACAGAGGTGGACGTGTGGCCAATTACAAAATGGTCATGCTCACTCTCAGTCGGTTCGGAATAACCGGACACCTCATCATACAGAGACGGACAAAGAAAAGCATCCTTGCGTCCGGTCAGCATTTTATGGGTATAACTTTGATGGGACACATCAAACACAATTTTATCCTCCGGAGACTGGAATACATAATGCAAGGCGATGGTGGCTTCCACCATACCGAAATTAGGTCCGAAATGGCCTCCGTGTGAGCTGAGTTTCTGAAGCAAAGCCTGACGTATCTCGCCGCTTAGTTCGTTCATTTCCGCTACCGACAGTTTCTTGACATCGGCAGGTGAGCTAATTTTTTCCAGATACATAAAATGATATTTTATAAATTGTAAATCAATCGGGTGAAATTCACCGCTACAAAGTTAGCTCATATTTCAGAAGGAAAGAGTAGACAAATGATGGCTTTTCCTACCAGAATTGCTTATTTATACCAGACGGCAGCGACTGACTATTTGCAAAACCTCACCCTTTCCCCTGAATTTAACGGAAAAAAGGAGGCAATCCGCTGACGGATTGCCTCCTTCTATCTGAATAAAATCCAACTATTCCATTTTAAAGTAACTCACGCTGAATATGCCCTTTGAGAGCAACAGGTTACTTTTTCTTGGCGGCGGTGCGGCGCGGACGCTTGGGGGCGTTGGCGGCATCTTCGATGATTTTCTTGCACTCGTCGAGTGTAAGAGCCGCGGCGTCAGTGCCTTTCGGAATCTTGTAGTTCTTTTTCTTATAGGAAATATAGACTCCGTAAGGACCGTTAAGGATTTCCATATCCGGCTCCTCATCGAATTTCTTCACCACCTTCTTCTTCTCGGCTTCTTCCTTATTGACAATCAATGAAATAGCCTCATCCAACGTAATGGCGTAAGGCGACTGGTCCTTCGGGATGGAAACGAACTTGCCGTTGTGCTTCACATAAGGACCGAAGCGGCCGATAGCTACCGTCACCTCCGCACCCTCGTATTCTCCGAGCGTGCGCGGAAGGTCAAACAGCTTCAACGCCTCCTCGAGCGTGATGTCGTTGACCGACTGTCCTTTCTGCAGGGAAGCAAACTGCGGCTTCTCCTCGCTGTCGGTCGTACCGAGCTGAACGAGCGGACCAAAACGGCCGATTTTCACCGACACTTCCTTGCCGGTCTTCGGATCTGTGCCGAGTACGCGCTCACCCACCTTGTGCTCCAGACGGAGGTTGGAGATTTTCTCCACCTCTGGATGGAACATGGCGTAGAACTGCCCAATCTCATCGTTCCATTTCGTTTTACCCTCGGCAATCTGGTCGAATTTCTCCTCGACGGTTGCCGTAAAGTTATAGTCAAGAATATTCGGGAAATATTCCATCAGGAAGTCATTGACCACCATACCGACATCGGTCGGAATAAGTTTGTTCTTCTCGCTGCCGTAGGATTCCTCCTTCGTGCTTTCCGTCACCTTTCCGTCGCGGAGCGTCAGCGTGCAGATGCTCTGTTTTGTTCCGGCTTTCTCACCCTTCTCCACGTAATCGCGGTTCTGGATAGTCGAGATGGTCGGCGCATAGGTTGACGGACGTCCGATGCCGAGCTCCTCGAGCTTACGCACGAGCATGGCCTCTGAATAGCGCGGAGGCTGCTGCGTGAAGCGCTGGGAAGCATCGCTCTGCACGAAGTCGAGCGCATCGCCCACCTTCATTGCCGGAAGCATTCCCTCCTTCGCGTCGTCGTCGGCATTCTCGTCGTCGGTCGACTCCATATACACGTTCAGGAAACCGTCAAACTTGATAACCTCACCCGTAGCCACAAAACGCTCGGGGCGGTTGCTCACCTCAATCTCAACCGTTGTCTTCTCGATAATGGCATCAGCCATCTGCGTAGCGATGGTGCGCTTCCAAATCAGGTCGTAAAGACGCTTCTCCTGAGCCGTACCGTCGATGGTCTGGTTGGAGATGTAAGTCGGACGGATGGCTTCGTGTGCCTCCTGCGCGCCCTTCGACGTCGTATGATAATTGCGGTGCTTGTAATATTTCTCGCCAAGACGATTGTTGATTTCCTCGCGGATAGTGTTCAACGCAAGCGAGGAGAGGTTGACAGAGTCGGTACGCATATAGGTGATGTATCCCGACTCATATAGCCGCTGCGCCACCATCATGGTCTGCGCCACGGTAAAGCCCAGCTTGCGCGAAGCTTCCTGCTGGAGCGTGGAAGTGGTGAACGGGGCAGCCGGAGTTTTGGTTGTCGGCTTCACCGTGAGGTCGCCCACCTTGAAGGCAGCCTGCTTGCAGTCGTTGAGAAAGGCCATCGCCTCTTCCTTCGACGCCAGACGCTTGTTGAGCTCCGCGCGTACGGGTTGCGACGAGCCCGGCACTCTGAACAGAGCCACTACGCGGTAATATTCCTCACGCTTGAAATTCTTTATCTCTTTCTCGCGCTCCACAATCAGACGCACGGCCACGCTCTGCACACGGCCGGCTGATAGCGCGGGCTTGATTTTTTTCCACAGCACCGGCGACAATTCGAAGCCTACGATGCGGTCAAGCACGCGGCGTGCCTGCTGGGCATCAACGCGATGGATGTCGATGTCGCGAGGGGTCTCGATGGCATGCAGGATGGCAGTCTTGGTGATTTCGTGGAAAACGATACGCTTCGTTTTCTCCGGAGTGAGTTTCAAGACTTCAAACAGGTGCCACGCAATAGCTTCTCCCTCGCGGTCTTCATCGGAAGCGAGCCACACCATGTCGGCCTTCTTCGCCTCTTCTTTCAACTGCTTGACCAGTTCTTTTTTATCGGAAGGAATCTCGTAAATCGGGGCATAGTCCTTTTCGATGTCGATGCTGAAGTCTTTCTTCGCCAGGTCACGGATATGACCGTAGCTCGACATCACCTTGAAGTCCTTTCCCAGGAACTTCTCGATGGTCTTTGCCTTCGCCGGAGACTCTACTATTACTAAATTTTTCGGCATATCTATGATTTTTATCCGTTTTCGGTCGCAAAATTAGGCAAAAAAAAGAAGATGAGAACAGAAATTTTCCAAAAACTATATATTATTGTGTTTATAATTGTTGCCATTTGTCTTTTTTTCGAAAAAACAAGAGCCTAACCCCTTGATTTCCCCGATGATAAATTATAACTTTGTAGCCCTCACTCCATTTTTATTTTTATAACCAATTTTATTCATTAAAATGCGACAATTACTTCTACTGTTTATCTGCCTGTCGGCTCTGCTGGCTCCCGCTCCAAGCATAATGGCGGAAGCCCCCGATGGTTACTACATGGGAATCAACGGACTGAAAGACAGCGAGCTGAAACTGAAGCTGCGGGACATCATCAGCAACAACAAGAAAAACGACTACAACGGACTTTTCGCTCAATGCTTCGTCTACACCGATGCGCGCAACGACGGCACATGGTGGGATATGTATTCCGATATACGCCGCTATATCGAGGATGGATGGAGCGGAATGAACCGCGAGCACTCGCTCCCCAAAAGCTGGTGGGGAGGTAGCCAGCAGACTCCGGCCTACACCGACCTGAACCATCTCTACCCTTCCGACGGACCGGCCAACATGAAGAAAAGCAACTATCCGCTGGGAGAGGTTGACCCGACCGGCGTAAGCTATGACAACGGTGTCTGCCTCGTAGGTCGCCCGGTAAAGGGACAGGGAGGCGGCTCCGACAAGGTGTTTGAACCTGACGACGAATACAAAGGCGACTTTGCCCGCACTTATTTCTACATGGCGACACGCTATTCCGACCTTACCTGGAAATATACCTACATGATGCAGAACGGCACCTACCCGACGCTGCAGGGATGGGCCATCGAAATGCTGCTGAAATGGCACCACGACGACCCGGTATCCGACAAGGAGCGCGACCGGAACGACGAGGTGTACCGCCTGCAATATAACCGTAACCCGTTTATCGACATGCCAACACTGGCCGACTACATTTGGGGAGAGAAGAAAGGACAGCCGTTTGAGGACGAAGCACTCCCACCGGCCGGAGAAGGAACTCTCATCTCGCCCGTCAACTTCTCGACGGTGGCATTCGGCGATGTCGTAAAAGGCACGAGCCACCACATGCAGCTGCTGGTGAAGGGACAGGTAAGCGACAACATCTCACTGATAATCAACGGTGCAGACAAGGCTGACTTCTCAATTCCCGTCACATCCATATCATGGAAAGACGTGAACAGCTCCCAGGGCTATACGCTCGACATCACGTTCAAGCCAACGACGACAGGCGACAAGGAAGCATCGCTCATCATCTACGACGGCAACCTGCAAGGCGTGACAAGCTACGTTGTCTACCTCACGGGTACCGCACACGAAGCTCCTGCGTTTGACCGCGTCGTGGCGTTGGACCCCGTCGACGTAAGCTGGGACAGATTTACCGCCACATGGGAGATTCCGTCACGACCGGAAGTTGTTGACTGCTATCAGGTCAACATCCGCGAATACATCAACGGCGACGTCAATAACCTCACGCTGACAACCGACGGCGATGAAAACCGGCTCGTGTTTGACAACGTGCAGAGCGGAGCCACTTACTCCTACACCGTACAGTCCTCACGCTTCGGCATGCTCTCGCCGGAATCCAACCTTATCCAAGTGACGCTGGCCGGCATCGACGGCATTTCCGCTCCACGGTCGCTGTCGGTAGTCAACATCGGCCGCGGTGTTCAATTTGCATGTGACAAAACGCAGACGAACGTCAGAATCATCGACATGACCGGACGCACCGTCAGAATGCTGCCGGAGGTGACCGACGGACACTGCGAGCTCCTGCCTTGGGGTGCATACCTCATCACATCCGACCAATGTGCCGTTCCGGCCAAAATACTTATCCGCGATTAGACCGCAGATAACGCCCAAGCGGCGGAGCAAGGCTCAAGCAGTCCTGCTCCGCCTTTTTCTTGCGAAAATATAAACAATCTCCTCGTTTTTAATATTTATAATTTGCAATATCCCACAAAAGACTATACCTTTGCGGCACTGACAGTTAAAACCATTATACCTTTATATTTTCATGAAATACAACCTTTTACTCCTATTATCTCTGATCATCGGGAGCTTTATGCCGATAAAAGCCAATACTAACACCGAGAAAGAGCTGAACCGTCTGGATGAATATCTGGAACGGAAAAGTGAATTTGACAATAAAAAGACAAGATATATCGACAGCCTTTGCAACCGCCTCAGCAAAAGCCGCTCTCTTCAGGAAGCCTTCGACCTTCAAATGGCCATTGCCGACGAGTACACTCTCTTCAAATCGGACTCAGCCATCGTCTATTACACTCTTGCTTACCGAACGGCAACCAAAATAGGCGACAACACCCGACAACTGCATGCCCGGTTGCAAAGATTACGCCCCGAAGTAATTGCCGGATTCTACACGGAAGCGTTCGATGAATTCCGTACGATTGAGAGCGAGCCGATTCCCGACAACGTGCTGCCGCTGTTCTACCAAAGCGGCTACCGCATGTACTCCTTCATGCTCAATGCCGTACAAAGCAATATTCCTGGATGGTTCAACGACTCCACCTACCGGGAAAAGACCATCTTCTACCGCAAGAAATGGGTGGCAACCATCCCTGAGAGCGAACCGACCAAACGGCTCTACGAGGCTGAGCAACTGGCAAGTGACAATAAAAAGATAGCTGCTAAAATGGTGCTCAGCGACCTGATGGGCGACATTAAGGAAAATACCAATGAATATGCCATCGCCGCAGCCATCATGGGACATCTTCTGAAGGACGAAGGCAAAATCGACGAGAGCATCCGCTATTTCGCCACATCGGCCATCTCCGACATACAATGCTCCGTGAAAGAGAACCTGTCGATGTTTGAGCTGTCCATGCTGCTCTACAGCCGAAACGATATTGACAGGGCCTACCGCTACATCTTCAGCTCGATTGAGGATGCCGCTTCCTGCAACGCAAAGATGCGCGTACTCAACGTGTCGTCGATGCTGCCTGTCATCGAAAGCGCTCAACGCAAGGAAGTCAAGTCGCACGAGCAACTGCTGATGACCTACATCGCCATCGTCAGCATTCTGCTTATCGGACTGATAATCGCCGTATTATTCCTTTACAAGCAAATGAAGAAGCTGTCGGCCACACGTACAAAACTGAAGCAGGCCAACATGACAAAGGACGAGTACATGGGACAGTTCCTCGAGCTCAGCTCCATCTATATGAAGCGTCTTGAATCCTTCTCTAAGATGGTCAACCGAAAGCTGCAGAGCGGCCAGGTGGAAGATTTGATGAAAACCATCAAGTCCTCCAAGTTCACCGACGAGCAACACCGGGGATTCTACAAGGAGTTTGACCATGCCTTTCTAAAAATATACACCACATTTGTAGAGGATTTCAACAACCTTCTTCGTCCGGAAGAGAGAATCGAACTGGAAGACCCGAACTCTCTCACGACCGAATTGCGCATCTATGCCCTACTGCGGCTCGGCATGGAGGACTCTTCGAAGATTGCTGAGTTCCTGAAATATTCCATCAATACGATATACACCTACCGCAACAAAATGAAGAACAAAGCGCTCAATCGCGAAACCTTTGAGCAGGATGTGATGAAAATTGGCGTTATCGACTAATAGATATAGTCAGAATCGAGCATATATTATAGAAAACTATCACGCTGTAAATCAGTGGGTCATATTTATATTTTACTACCAATTTTCTATACATAGAACCATACCCGAATACAACGGTCAAATTTCTTGCGTAAATTTGCAGTGTCAAAAGGGAAAACCAATTGACATACAGTTAATACGAAAAAAAGGACAAGGATTAAAATAGATGACTCGTTGGGAAACGGGTTTGGAGTTTTTAAGTAATGGTTTTATGTTAGGTTTGTGTAAATGTTGCTGAAAAGCAACAAAGAAACAGAAGTCTGCTCAATAGAGCAGACTTTTTTTTGTGCACCCGGCATCCACATTGC
Source organism: uncultured Muribaculaceae bacterium (assembly GCA_944321875.1). GTDB lineage: Bacteria > Bacteroidota > Bacteroidia > Bacteroidales > Muribaculaceae > Limisoma. The sequence continues at coordinate 3,291 of CALUMX010000042.1, read as the reverse complement.
GGAGCCGGTAGCGTGTTTCCAAACATTCGCTCGACACGCAGACAATCCTGCTCCGCTTCATAGTGCAACGACAGGACGCTTTCTTCCGGTCTCTTGAAAGCGCAGATGTTTTGGACACACTCATAGCGAAGACGAAAGAGCATTTCCGACCTTTATGCGATAGAGGAAACTATTAAATAGGCATTCTTCGTGAAATCAACAGGCTTTGTTCTCTGTCGTTTACCCTCAATATAGCAGACAATCTTTCTGGCAAACTATTATCATATCAGGCAATGCACATCCAGTCACCAAAGAATGACGTTCCCCAAAAATCAGAACGGCACAGTTATTTTAACAAACAGACAAGCATCGTTGAGCAGATTGGATTGCCTAAACGACAAAAGGCTCGATTCCCATGAATATTATAAGTTGTATCTGGAAGCGACAGGACAATAATTAACAATTTATATATCAATATATTAATTATATCAATCCTCATAAAACATTTATATATTTTTCTATACAGCGATTAAAACGTCAGAAATAGTATCTACCTTTGTAATGTCGAAAGCAAAGAGTTGCCACCGACAACAAACAAAGAAATAATGGTTAATATAACACTACATAATATGGAGTATCAAAAGGGTTAGTCCCCGTTGGGAAACGGGGCTGAATCCATCAAACAATGGTTTTATGTTAGGTTTGTAAAAATGTTGCTGAAAAGCAACAAAGAAACAAAAGCTCACCAAACGGTGGGCTTTTTTCTTTTGCGCTCAGACCATCCTAACATCTATTCCTCCATAAAGCTAAGTCCGAAGAGCCCAACTCCGTACAATACCGCTCAATCCGGCCGAAAACGGATTAAGCCTTCGCCCTCAAAGCGACATTTCAACAGCACTTCCTGCTCTGCACCGCCTCTTGAGCGTCCGACATGACCAACTTTGCTGATTCTCCGACAAAATAGCAGGGAAAGGCCGGGAAACAACGGAAAAATTCCGCCACTCGCGACACTACCAGAAAACAAAACTGCGGTCACCAAAATATGCATTTTCAAGCGACAGCCGATATTTCCCATTGGCAGAATAATCCTTTAAAATAATGGAAGTCAGAGCAAAAGAGTATTACATAGATAAACAATTGATAATCAATATATATTACACTATACAAACGTGCTAAAAACGTAGAAAAAGCCATCATATACGCCATAAATATCTACTGAGACAAGCACCAACAGGGATACGGTTGTTACCCTTTTTTATGCATGGCTAAAGCAATAATATATTTTATATCGGGATTTATATATTTGACTAATTTAACATTGAAAGACAGACTATTATATTTATATCAAATGAGCATTCATTTATATTAATTTTTAGGCAGGCTATGTTTGCATAAAAAATCCCCCTAACTTTGTAATGTGAAAAGCAAAGAGATGCTTTTCAATGAATAATGGTTAAGATAACACTACAATAATATGGAGTATTAGTTAATGGGTTCTATTTCGTTGTGAAACGAGGTTTAATCACTGAATAATGGTTTTATGTTAGGTTTGTAAAAATGTTGCTGAAAAGCAACAAAGAAACAAAGCTCACCGGATGGTGGGCTTTTTTCTTTTTATCTAAAACTGACTTTATTTCCCGAACCCGGCGGCAGCAGTCTCCTCCTTTTTCTCAGAGATAATGAGCAGTCTGTCGCCTTCTTTCAATTCCAATTGGCCATTGGGAATTATGAACTCATTATTTCTTTTCACCAGCATAACCAGCATCCCCCGGGGAATGCTCATATCCGCCAATCTGTTGCCTTGCGCCATCATTTCCTGCGTCAGCGTAATGCTCTGCAGCTGGGAATCGACATTTTCAGGTATTTCCACGCCAAAATTATCCACCGGCTCCTCCTCCGGAAGGTCAATATGAAGCCGACGGGCAAATCCGGCGATAGTGGTACCCTGCACGACAAGCGAGAGCAACGTAATGAAAAACACAATATTAAAAAGCTGCTGGGAGCCGTTGATTTCAGCAATGACCGGATAAGTCGCAAATATTATCGGGACAGCGCCCCGCAAACCGACCCATGACACAAACAGCTTCGACCTGACATTCACCTTTCTGAATGGGAGCAAGCTCACAAACACGCTTAAAGGCCGCGCTACAAACATCATGAACAACCCGATGAGAAATGCCTCCCAGGCGACACCGAGCATTTCATGCGGATTGACAAGCAAACCAAGCATAATAAACAACACGATTTGAAACAGCCATATCATGCCGTCCATAAAGGTGCATATCTCCCGCTTATTGACCAACTTTGTATTTCCCACGACTATTCCGGCTATGTAAACAGCCAGATAACCGTTGCCTTTCAGCAAATCTGTTATGGTAAACGTGAAAAACACAAGGCTTAGCAACAATATCGGATACAATGAAGAATTCGACAAATTTATCCGATTGATAATCCATGCCGAGATTTTTCCCAATCCATATCCAATTACAGCACCAAAGAAGAACTGGACAATCAAATCCCTAACAATCAGAGATATGCTCACGTCGTCAGCCGTAATAACCTGAATGAGGGCAATCGTCAACATGTATGCCATCGGGTCATTACTTCCACTCTCCAGCTCCAGCATCGGACGAAGATTATTCTTCAGATTAATATTCTGCGAGCGAAGAATGCTGAACACCGAGGCTGAATCGGTAGACGACATAGTAGCCGCAAGCAGCATCGAGACGACCAGCGGAAGATAGATAACGGTTTCGTCCCATCCGGAAATATAATAAATGAAAAGCCCGGTAATCAGAGTAGTCAGGACAACGCCCAACGTCGACAACGCAAGTCCGGGCCCGATAACAGTCTTTATGTCAGAAACCTTAGTCTCCAGGCCACCACCGAACAAGATAATGCTCAATGCTATCATTCCAACGAACTGCGCATCGGAAGCACTGTTGAACTGCAACCCCAGGCCATCGCTACCGAAAAGCATGCCCACCAACAGGAACAGCAGGAGCGTGGGAACACCAAACCGATAGCCGGTCTTGCTTATAACGATGCTGACAAAAATAAGGATAGACCCAATAAGTAGTATATTTTCCGCAGTGAATACCATATCAATCCATTATAATTTAGGTGAGTTCTATCAATTCAATTTATCCTCTTGTATCAGACAGCAGAACTCTTTAACTGCCCAATTTGTGAGTTTTAGTCTTTCAAATTTAGCGAATATTTTCTAGCCCCCCCCAAATTTTTACAATAATTAACTTGTGTTTGTTGTAAAAATTGGATGTGCAGGCATAATTCACCCCAACAACTCAGGTT
>CALUMX010000041.1 GCA_944321875.1 uncultured Muribaculaceae bacterium | reverse complement strand
GTGCGCTTAACGTACTTTGTTTCTGCCTTTTCCATAATGTTACCTTTTTTGTTGTAACGCTATTTTAGGACTAGACACTTGTAATCAAACCCCACCGGACATTCATTTATTGCGGTAAAAAGGGAAGGGCCATACGGAAATCCGTACAGCCCTAACACCCAAATGAATTACGCTACAAACCCCATCGGTCGTTGAAGCGCGACCGGTCTTATTCCGTGCGCCTCAAAATCCAATGACCGAATCGGATTTAACTTATTTCACCATCACTTTCGTTGCCTCGCCGTCAACAACTACGACGTACACACCCGGAGCGACACGCACCTCACCACGGCTGTTGCCAAAGAGCTTCGCACCGTCTACCGTATAGACATCGAAAGTCTTGCCGCCGTTGACGCCGATAACGCCGTCGGCTGCATAAACCGTCTTCACAGCTTCTACCTCACCGACCGATGCCAGCTGGATGTCGCAAACTGTCAGCTCCTTCGTCACCGGATTGAACGCAAGACTGTACTCAGCCGCATTCGTAACCAACAAAGCAGCAGAACCATCAATATTAGGCACAACCGGCACTGTCACCTGATAATTCTCCTGTGTAATCTCCACAGGCAAAGAAGCGGCATAAGAGAACATGGTGCCCTCCATCTCCGTCTTCATCTCATCAAAAGCCACATATTTAGCCTTCAGGCGAATGCTTACACTTGATTCTCCATCCAAAACAATATTATCCAACTCGTAAAGTCCGGACACCTCATTGTACGCCATCGCCGTCTCCTCTCCGTTGACGGAAACATAGCAAGTCGGACGTCCCTCAAATACGGAAGTACGATAACCATAGCCATTCCAAACGGCGCAGAGCGTGTAAAAAGTTCCTGTTCCTTCAAAGAATACATCCTGCTGGTTTCCATCGCCAGTATAATAATCCACGAAGATACCCGGCATCAGCGTTGTGCCATATTCCCAATGCTTGTACCAAGTGTCACCGGCATGAAGCAACAGACCCGAACGGCCGGAAACAGCCATACCCTCGGCATCATAAACGACAAACAAATCAGGTGTCTCCGTCTTGCTGAACTCAACCACCGGGAAAGGAATACCGTCATCCACACCCCAAGAGTGCAGAGCCAGCCCGTTATCAGTAGGAAACATCGGCTCAGCCGCATTACCACCAAAAGCCACAACACCTGAAAGGACAACACCCAACAGACAATTAAACGAATTTTTCATTTTGTAAAAATTTTAAGATTGAAATAATAATATACAAACCGGACAGCCAGACTATCTCAACTGCCCCCAAATTTCATGTTTTTCAACGACCGTTCTTCCCGAATATCAACTCGGACAAACAGGAATTACAGCCTCTCAATTTCTTAAATTTTAAAGAACACTTTGTGCAAAATCAGTTATAAAGCTAATTAAAATACAGTAGTCCCCTTTAGAATTCAGTACGTTTTCAACGACGACGCAAATGTATGTAAAATATCCGCCCATCCATCAAGGACCGGCGACAATTAACAGTATTTAATACGCCAATTTTGTGCGGCTCTCATGGGCCAGCAGCCACTTCTTCCGTTCCATTCCGGCGGAGAAGCCAGTCAGCCGTCCGTCACTGCCCAGCACACGGTGGCAGGGCACCACAATCAGCAGCGGATTGGCACCGCAGGCACCCCCTACTGCCCTCGCGCCACCCCGGCAACCTATCTCTCCGGCTATCTGCCCGTAACTGCTCGTCGCGCCATAAGGGATGGCACGCAGCGCGGCCCAGACCCGACGGCGGAATTCCGTACCGGCAGGAACAAGAGGAAGTTGGGAGAAATCAGGATTCTGTCCGGCAAAATAGGCATCCAGCAACGAAATAAGTCGCTGGAGCACGGGCGACATTCCCTCGCTGCCCTCCACCGGACGGACGCTGATGTCCGTCACGCCGTCCTCTACAGCCGCAAGGAAAAGCGTTCCGACCGGCGACTCGTAACGGCACACCGTCTTCATCGGCATTCGGTTTTCATGTAGTGATGCGCCGCCGTACACTCATGCAGCGCATGGTCGACAATCCAGTGGCGGTTGGCCATCTCGGAAATGACGGTCATCTCATGCGAGACAAGCAGGATGGTCGACGTTTTCGACAAGGTTTCCACGATGTCATAAATCTGCTCCACAAACGCGCGGTCAACATAGGACAGCGGCTCGTCCAGCACGACAATCTCCGGCTGCGAGATAATGGCGCGTCCCAGCAACGTACGCTGCAACTGACCGCCCGACAGCGTACCCAGCACCTGCCGCCGTAATCCGGCCACTCCCATGCGTTCCATCACCTCGTCGATTCGCTGCCGCTCCTCCACCGTATAACGGCCGAACAGACTGCGCTTGCCGGCCTGCAGACCGGAAGCCACCACCTCCTCCACCGTTATCGGGAAGCGGCTGTCGATATTGCTTTTCTGGGGCAGATAGCCGAAACGAAGCCGTTCGGCCGGCACCCCTCCCTCGTAATAAGCCACACTGCCCTCCGCCGGGACAATCAGACGGAGAATGCACTTCAGCAACGTACTCTTACCGCCGCCGTTCGGCCCGGTAATGGCCACGAAATCGCCCTTCTCCACCTCGGCATTGACACCGCGGAGCACGCGGCGGCCGTCATAGTCGACAGAAAGGTCGCGAATCTCAATTATTTTCTCTGAGGAGCTCATCGGCAATCGTTTTCAGTTCTTTTTCAATATTGTAACCCAACGGATTAATCTCAGCCACACGCACCTGCATCTGACGGCTCACCGTCTCGGCCTGCCGGGGATCGGCACCCGACTGTATGAGGAAAACCGTAGCGCCACGGCTGCGCGCGTGAGCCAGGCGTTCCTCCACGAAGCGCACCGGCGTCTCCTTTCCGTCAAACTCAATGCTCACCTGTTCCAAACCGTACTCGCGGGCGAAATAGCTGAGTGCCGGATGCCATACGACGAACGCCCTGCCCCTCAACGGCTGCAGACGGACCGACAGCGAGTCCTGCAGGCGTGCCAGCCGTGCGTCAAGACGGCGGTAATTGGCCTCATATTCAGCCGCATGCTCTTCATCGAGCCCGGCAACCGCCTGCCACATCGTGCGCGCCATCGTGCGCAGATTGCTCACCGACACCCACACATGAGGGTCGATGGCCTCCTCGTGATGGTGATGATGGCAAGTGCCGCGCAGCAGTTCGATGCCCTCAAACGACTTGACCAGCCGCACATCTGAGCCGCTCTCCTGCAATCTGTTCTCCAGTACGTTCTCAAAGCTCATGTTTCCAATCAGGAAATAAGCATCGCAACGCTCCAGCTGCATCATCTGGTTCATGGTCGGGTCGTACGACTCCGGGCTACCGCCCTTGGCAAGCATGCACTCCACCCGGAAATGCCCGCCCACAATACTGTCCAACAAATACTTTTGCGGAAGGATGCTGACCATCAGGCTCCGTTCCTCCTGCTGCTGTCCGCAAGCCGGCAAGAGTCCGACAAGCATCACCGCTATCATCCAAATATATAGTTTTCTCATCCGTAATTCTTTAAAAAGTTGTCATCACACCCCGTAGACACAACGGCGGAAACGGCGGATGCGCTCATCGTCGGCCGTCAGCTCAATATCGCCACGGGTCATCAGTTTCATCTCAAGCGAGGCCAGTCCGGGACCGTAGGACGGCTGAACGTAAGGAATCTCCTCCCACAGGCGGAAACCGTTGCGCTGGTAAAATCCGATACGGCGGCACGCCATTTCGTTTTCGGGCAATTCCACTTCCAACAGTAACGGCCGGTTGTCATCGCGAAACTCCTCTTCCAGAATTTCCCGGCCGTAACCTCCGCCCCGAAATTCCGGCGAAACCGCGAAATGCTCCCCGTAACGGAAGTCATCCCACACCCATTTCGTGAAAAATCCGACAAACTCATCCCTTTCATTCACAAATACATCCAGTTGGAACAAGGGCTCCTCCTCCACCAGACGCAGAAACTCTTCAGAACGTCGTCGCTCATCGGGCGGGAAAGCGGACTCATAGAGCGCCACCACTTTCTTTTTAAAACTATTTTCTAAAGAATTACTTATTTTTTTTATCATAATTCAGTTTTTTGAGTTATATTTGCTTTGTAGTTGTTACCTGCAAAAAGATTTTGCTTATAGATAGCAATTACATTTCACAAATGTACTAAATTATAATCAAATGGCAAACCCACAATTAGACTCACTGGATTACAAAATTCTACAAATGCTTTCGGCCAACGCGCGAAAACCTTACTTGGAAATTGCACGCGAATGCAACGTTTCGGGAGCTGCAATCCATCAACGCATACAGAAGTTAGTCAACATGGGTGTACTTACCGGCTCGGAGTCGCTTATCGACCCGGCCTCTGTCGGTTTTGACACCTGCGCATACATCGGTTTCTTCCTCAAAGACCCGGCTAATTTTGACCAGGTGGTGGAAAAACTGAAGGAAATTCCGGAAGTAGTGGAATGTCACTTCACCACAGGCCAGTACGATATGTTCATCAAGCTCTACGCGAAAAACAACCGCCACTTGCTGAGCATCATCCACGGCAAACTCCAGAACCTCGGACTCGCCCGCACGGAATCGCTGATTTCGTTTAAGGAAGTGTTTAAACGTCAAATTCCTATTTTCGAGGAAGACATTGATTGATTGTTTTTTTCTGCAATTTCCTCTATAAATGACAACCATTGGACAACTTCTGACAGACTGTACGGCCATCGCCAAGGAAGCCGGCCGTGTACAACTGGAATATTTCAGGTCGGGGAACCTGAACATTCAGGCTAAATTCAACGAGGCAGACGTGGTAACGGCAGCCGACAAGGCTTCCGAAAAATTAATCTTAGAGGAAATCCGGCGGCTGTATCCGACCCACTCCATTCTCTCGGAGGAATCCGGAGCCGACCTTAACTTAGGGGAATACCGCTGGGTTATCGACCCGCTCGACGGTACGACCAACTTCAGCAACGGTCTGCCCAACTTCTGCGTATCCATCGGCATACAGCACAAAGGGGAAACAATTGTAGGCGTTGTCTACGCGCCCTATCTCGGCGAACTTTTCACAGCCGCCAAGGGAATGGGGGCCTTTCTCAACGGACAGCGCATCCACGCATCATCTAAAACTGCTCTTGCCCAAGCCGTCGTAGCCACGGGATTTCCGGTCGACAAGGACCGCACTCCCGACTGCAACATCGACAACGTTGCCCGCGTGCTGCCGCGCATCCGCGGCCTGCGCCGTCCGGGAGCGGCTGCCATCGACATCTGCTACGTCGCTGCCGGCTTTCTTGACGGATATTGGGAAATCAACATTCACGAATGGGATGTATGCGCCGGACTCCTTATTGCGGCGGAAGCAGGCGCGGGGCACCGTTTCTTCCGCGAGGACCGCAACGTATCGGTCGTCGTGGCTCCCGACGGTATCATGCCGCTGCTGGCTCCCCTGCTCGCATCCGAGCCGTGTACGCTCGACCCCTTCGGTCAGTATAATCATAAATAACCTGTTATGAAACGTCGCATATCTCTCCAGCTTCTGGGACTGACTTCGGCCATTGCCTGCGCTTCCGCGCTGTCGGGCTGCCACTCGCAACTCACACCGGTCGCCGCTACCGGCACGCTTCAGACTCCCGGAATGGCCGCTCCGGCTCCACCCGCTTTCATCTACAAGATGAAGGCCGACTATTCGCAGCTGGTTCCGGTCATGATGGACAAAAGCCGTTCGCGCATCGTGTCGTATCCGGCTCCGTCCGACCTGCGGAGAGGCAACAGGCTGGCAACGCCCACACCGCTCGACAACGGTTTCTGGCTTGACAACCGGGGAATCGGTGAAACGGTGGCTTTTCTTTCCTATACTTACGAGGAATATGCAGCCATGGAGGCAGCGCCAAGCATGGACGAACTGATGAAGCATATCATTGAGCGTTATCCGCTCACGGAATTCCATTACTTGACGCTCCCGCCTGCGCAACGCACTGCAGAGCGGCTCAACGAGGAAATTCGCACCAACGGATGGTGACACAATCTACAAAAACAATTTACATAATGAGGGAAGCAGACCGAACGGTCTGCTTTTTCGTTTTCTATAGCCTTATGAATTTGAAAAGACGGCGCCGTACGGCATCAATGGCAATCGACACGGCAAACACGGCAATGAGAAAGCCGGTGCAGGCCAACACGAAGGAAATACCCGTAAGCTGTTCATCAAAATAGTACAGCACACCCCGTATCTCTGCCCACGGACCGGGCGGTTTGTGCATCAGATAGACCATAAAGGCGGATGCGCCCACATAGTTGACAGCGCGGGAATGGAACGGGCGCAATCTCGCAAAGGCCAGAAACAAGGCTACGGATTGCAGCAGCACCAGCGGATTATTGTAGGCGAAGTTGAGCGTGGCAGCAATCGCCAGTGTCAGCAGAAGATACGACAAAAAGTAGAGTCTGGCAGGAAGCCGGAAAAGCGCATTCTTAAACCGGAAAAGATAGCGGCCGATAAAATAGACATAAATCATCTGCATCACCGTGTAACCCGTAGGATTGAGAGCGCCACCCCATCCCCAGCCGAGATAGACGTTGACAAACGTAAGCGCGGCCAGCAGAAGGTGCATGCGCCGGTTGTCGAGCGAGGCAATACCTCCGTTTAGCAGAGGGCTCATCAGATAGAGAACCAGATAAGCGGGCACAAACCACAGGTCGGTAGCCGTAAAGACCCGCAATGCGTCCCAAAAGGACTGACGCGAACTTCCCTCTACCACCCAATCGAAAGCATAGACCAACAGCGAGGCAAAAAGACACCACAGCACATAGCGCAACAGTCCGCGCCAGGTGGCCTTGATGCCGTAATAGCCGGAAATCAGTACGAAGCAGTTGACTCCACAGATGGCCATTGCCTCCAGCAAGGCCTTACCGACAGTCGTAAACGAAAAACCGGCATAGAGCACCTCCCGAGCCGGCAATCCGAAAGTGGCACCTACGAAATGGACCACCAGAATGAAAACCATGCTCAGAATGCGGAGCAATTCGATGGCCGAATTACGCGATGTCGGAGAGGATGCTGACTGAAGCTGCATGATGAAACGATATTAGACTAAAAAGCTTCTCCGATAGCAAACACAAATCCCGACGTACCCTTGCCGAAACCGAAGTCGATACGGCCGTTGACGTTGTGTTTCAGCTCGACACGGAGTCCCACGCCGAAATTGGGGAGCGCCTGTCTTATCTGAAATTTTCCGAACGAGGAGAACACGTTGGCTGCTCCACCCCACACCGTACAGCCGAAACGGTTCCAGATGTGCTGACGCAACTCCGCCTGCACCGACACCATATTGTTGTCGACATAGCGTCCTGCGTAGTAACCACGCATGCGGATACCGCCGCTACCCAATGCCTCCCGTAACGGCCACGGAGAATGGGTGCTGTTGAAACTGCCGTAGGCATCCAAGGCAAGCGTACAATCTTTCCACAGCCCCAGGTAATAATTATAGGTAATTGACCCGTTAAAAAGCGTACGGTTATAGGTGCCCATAAACTGGGGACGCACTCCGGCGCGTATCATCAGGTTCATTCCCCGGCGGGGATTGAGTACGAAATCGCGCGTATCGTATTGGAAAGACATGCCGAGAGTGGTAAAGTAATAGGCACTTTTCTGTCCTTCGAGATATTCAGGACGGTCAAGCGAGGTGATTTCGCTGTAAACGAGGTCGAACAATCCTCCAAACTTAAACGGACCGGAAAAGGCATACACCATGTCAGAGTTGAATTTCAACTGGTTGCGGGTATACTTGGTTGCCGGATTGACGGCACATGCGTCACGCGATATTCCCCAGAAGTCAAGAGGTGAGAACGTGTATTCCAACTTATAGGTCAACCGCCACCGACGTCCAGGAAAATTGACGTTACCGTTGGCCGTCAGTGAGAAAAGTCCATTGATGGTAGCGTTTCCGATGAGCGTCACGTCGGAAGGTTGCATGATGGAATCTTGCTTGTCGAGGCGGAAAAGTCCGGTGGCACCGCCGCCGATACCGAAACTTCCCTCACGGGTATAGGACGGCATCAGCACAAAGTTGATGTCAATCGGCCGCTCAAACGAGCGGTCAACGTTGCCGGAAGCAAGTCCGTCAAGATAGGAAAGAAATTTGTTCTGCCGCTTGAACAGCTGGCTGAACAACCCGACCGGCTGCTTCTGCGAACGGTCGAGCGTATCGGTGGAAATGGCGGCAAGCAACTCTGGAGAGACGATGCTGTCGGCCTGTTCCTGCGTAAGAGGGATGTATTTGTACTGCAGCGTGTCTGTCTGCGACCACAACGAGAACGGACTGACAACAAGAAGCAAGACAAATAGGATTCGGTTAACTGCCTTCGATAGTTTCGTATTGGACATCGTGTAAATATATGGGAAAGAATCCGTCTTAGTTTTTACAATCTGCACGTACAAAGTTAATAACTCTTTGATGATATACAAAAACACAGACCTGCATATCTGCGATATTCACCTATAATAGCCAGAATTCAGCCATTATCGGCAAGTTTTCACAGGTATGCAGGCCTGGTATAACTACCGCAATCAGAGGCGGGCCAGTGCTTGCTCTAGGTCGGCAATGATGTCGGCAGGGTCCTCGATACCGACCGACAGGCGGATAAGGTCGGGAGCCACGCCGGCTTCAATCAGCTGTGCGTCGCTGAGCTGACGGTGCGTATGGCTTGCTGGATGAAGCACGCAGGTACGGGCGTCAGCCACATGCGTCACGATGGAGATGAAGCGGAAACTGTCCATCAGGCGGCCGGCATCCTCCCGGCTGCCCTTGACTCCGAACGAAAGAACGCCGCAGGAACCGTTGGGCAGGTATTTTTCAGCCAGCTGGTGATATTTGTCACCCTTCAGGCCACAATAGCGCACCCATGCCACTTTCGGATGGGCATTCAGATATTCTGCCACAGCCTGAGCGTTGGAGCAGTGCTGACGCATGCGCAGGTGGAGCGTTTCCAGTCCGATGTTCAGCAGGAAGGAGTTGAAGGGAGACGGTGTTGAGCCAAGGTCACGCATGAGTTGCGCGGTGGCTTTCGTCACATAGGCGAGTTTGCCGAATTTCTTCGTATAGACAAGGCCGTGGTAGGACTCGTCGGGAGTAGTCAGGCCTGGATATTTGTCGGCATGGGCATCCCAGTCGAAATTACCGCTGTCGATAATGGCTCCGCCCACCACGAGTGCATGGCCGTCCATATACTTCGTAGTAGAGTGAACGACAATGTCGGCACCCCATTCAATCGGACGGCAGTTGATGGGCGTAGCAAACGTGTTGTCGACAATCAACGGCACTCCGTGAGCGTGTGCGACAGACGCGAATTTCTCGATGTCGAGCACATTCATTCCCGGGTTGGCGATTGTCTCGCCGAAAAGCAAGCGGGTATTGTCGCGGAAAGCGGCCGCAATCTCCTCGGCCGGAGCATCCGGGTCGACAAACGTGCAGTCAATGCCGTGCTTCTTGAGCGTCACGCCGAGCAGGTTGAACGTTCCTCCGTAAATGGCAGAAGAGGCGACGATGTGGCTGCCGGCCTCACAGATGTTGCAGATAGCAAAGAACACAGCGGCCTGACCCGAAGAGGTAAGCACTGCGCCGACACCGCCTTCCAAAGCGGCAATCTTGGCAGCTACAGCCTCCGTCGTGGGATTCTGCAACCGTGTATAGAAAAATCCGGCCTCCTCGAGGTCAAACAGCCGGGCCATCTGCTCAGTAGTATCGTATTTGAAAGTTGTACTCTGATAGATAGGCAATACGCGCGACTCTCCGTTCTTAGGCTGCCAACCGCCTTGCACACAGAGGGTCTGAGGTGACAATTTATGTTCCATAAAGCTTTTTCGATTATAGATTGTTGCTATTAAGCCTCAAAATTACCAATTATATTTCACTTTCGGAAACAGGAAACCGCAAACAGAGCAACTTTCTGCGTTTTTCTTGCCTCATGACATACCGGCTAATGAAAAATACCCGATTCTAGGGATTGCTGTTTTGTCTCTTTTTCCCTAACTTTGCAGAAAATTTAGAAATTCAATTACCACAAGAAAGGCCGAAACGCCGGAGAACCAAATTTCAGGTGAGATTCTACAACCGACATATCCGCACCATCGCTGTCAGCATGCTGGGCTTTTTTATGGCGTACTTCTGTTCGATTACGCTGTTTTCCCACGTGCACATCATCAACGGTGTCACGATAGTCCACTCCCACCCGTTTAAGCAAGGACACACCCACTCGCAGGAGCAGGCCATCAACCTGTTCTCGCTTTCTCATTTCCTGTCGGTGGAAACCGACGAGTGCCTTGTCGAGAAGCCGACTCCGGTCTGCCTGTATGCGTTCGACTGTCTGCACGACACGTCAGCCGTCAGTTCCTGTCAGTTCGAATGCCCCTCTCTCAGAGGTCCTCCCTCATTCTGTATCGCTTAATTTATTTTTGACGTAAGGGGGAACTGTGCCTTCTTCAACGGCACACCGGCTTCCTTATGTCCGATTTTCGCGTGCGCTTCCGCGCATGCTACTATTCATCTATTCACTAATAATCAGCATTATACAGAATGAAAAAATATTTACTTCTATTGGCGGGCATGATTTGCTCGCTGATAAGCTATGCCGCAGCCGATCCGGTTGCCAAGGTGGAGAAAGAAGGCAACTCCATCGCCGGACACATCATTGAAAAGAATACGGAAAAAGGATTGCCCTATGCCATCGTCCAGATTGTGGAAACGGGAGAAGGTACGGTTGCCGACGGTGACGGCTATTTTGAATTTAAGGAAATTCCCTCGGGAGAATATACACTGAAAGTGCAGTCCATGGGTTATCTGACACAGACGAAGAAGGTAACTGTGGGCAAGAATTTCCGCACCGACCTGCACTTTGTCATGGAGGAGGACGCCATCCTCGTCGACGAGGTGGTGGTATCGGCCAGCCGCAACGAGACCACACGCAAGCAGGCGCCTGTGGTGGTCAACGTGATGAACCAGAAACTGTTTGAGATGGTCAACTCCGTCGACCTTGCCAAGTCGCTCAACTATCAGTCGGGATTGCGTATCGAGAACAACTGCCAGAACTGCGGTTTCCCGCAGGTGAGAATCAACGGTCTGGAAGGTCCCTACTCTCAGATTCTCATCAACAGCCGCCCGGTGATGAGCGCCCTCTCGGGAGTATATGGACTGGAGCAGATTCCGGTCAATATGATTGAGCGCGTCGAGGTGGTACGCGGAGGCGGCTCGGCGCTGTTCGGAGCGAACGCCGTGGGAGGTACCATCAATATCATTACGAAGGACCCTGTGAGCAATTCGTTCCAGGTATCGTCCACGATGTCAAACCTGAACGCTAAGGTTTGGGAGCAGTATGTCGGTGCGAACGGCTCGTTCGTATCGTCCGACAACAAATACGGTCTTGCGCTCTATCAGTCCTACCGCAACCGCAATCCCTACGATGCCGACGGTGACAGCTTCTCGGAACTCGGCAAGCTGAACATGAACACGTTCGGACTCCGCGGCTACTACAAGCCGACGCATTACAGCCGCATCAGCCTGGAATACCATACGACCAACGAATTCCGCCGCGGCGGCAATAAGTTTGACCTGCAACCTCATGAGACTGACATTACGGAACAGACGAAGCACATCATCAACAGCGGAGGTCTGACCTACGACGTTTATTTCAAGCACTACAAGCACAAGCTATCGCTCTATTCCTCAGTACAGCATACCGACCGCAACAGCTACTACGGCTCGCAGCAGGATGCGAATGCCTACGGTACGACCGACGACCTGACGGCAGTGGGTGGAGCGATGTATGTGGGCAACATGAATTCCTGCCTTTTTGCGCCGGCTACGTTTACAGGCGGTTTGGAATACCAATACAACAAGCTGCACGACGTGATGACGGGCTACAACCGCGACTTGCTGCAAAGCGTGAAAATTGCCAGCGGATTCGCTCAGAACGAATGGAAAATGGAGCATTTCACGCTCCTCGCCGGATTCCGTCTCGACAAGCACAACCTTGTCGACAACATCATCTTCAGCCCGCGCATCAACACGCTCTGGCGTCCATCCGACAAACTTCAGGGCCGCCTGACATGGTCTACCGGATTCCGTGCGCCTCAGGCCTACGATGAGGACCTGCACGTTGCCAACGTAGGCGGCGAGGCCATGCTCATCCGCCTTGCTCCGGATTTGAAACCGGAACGCTCCAACAGTTTCAGCGGCTCGGTCGACTGGTCTTTGAATTTCGGCCATTTCCAGTCAAACCTCCTGGTCGAAGGCTTCTATACAATGCTTGACGACGTGTTCTACCTGGCTGATGTCGGCAAGGACCCTGCGACGGGAGCCACCGTACAAGAACGCCGCAACGGCCGCGGTGCGCGTGTCTACGGTGCGAATATCGACTATAAGATTGCCCACGGACGCGAAGCCGCACTGCAGCTGGGCTTCACCTTGCAACGCAGCCGCTACACGGAAGCGCTCAGTTGGAGCGAGGACCCGGACGTAGCTCCGACAAAACGCATGACGCGCACACCCGACTACTACGGTTATTTCACCTTTACGTCGGCTCCGCTGGTTCACTTCGATTTCTCAATCTCGGGAGTCTATACCGGCAAGATGCTCGTTCCTCACTTTGCAGGCTACATTGAGAAAGACCGGATGGAACGTACACCGGATTTCATGGAAATCAACCTGAAACTGAACTACACGTTCGTACTCAACGACCATTTGAAAATGCAGCTCAACGGTGGCGTCCAGAACATTTTCAATGCTTTCCAGAAGGACCTCGACAAGGGCGTATTCCGCGACTCGAAGTATTTCTACGGTCCGACACAACCGCGTACATACTTCGTCGGAATCAAATTCTTCAATTAATTCTTCTCACATACGACAAGCGTCAGCAGGCTCGACTTGCTGACGCTTATTTTTTATTTCTGCAGAAGGGCACGGCGGATACGGCTCACGGTTTCAGGAGTAACGCCGATAAAGGAAGCGATTTCCCGCAGTGGCACTTGCTCCTTCAACGTTGGATACCGCCGCATCAGGTCCACATAGCGTTCTTCGGGTGTAAGGCAATAGCTGTCGGTCAGCCGTCGGTAGGACATGGCAAAAAGTTGCTCTGCCACGTTGCGCCCCAATTGCTGATGGGCAGGACTCTGCTGCCAGAAGTTTTCCAAATCGTTATGGCTGACAAGATAAATTGTACTGTCGCAAACAGCCTGAAGGGAGATAGAAGAAGGCTGCCCGCACAACAGAGCGGCATAATCACCGGCAAACTCATTTTCCGGACTGTAGCCGACCACATGTTCCTTACCGGAAGAATCCGTGCGAAGATGACGGAACATGCCACGCTCTACAAAACCGATTGGATGGAACCGCTCACCTTGACGCACGATATATTCCTTTCTCCGCACAACACGACAATCACCTTGCTGAATGAAAAATTCGCGCAAGCCTTCCAAGTCAAGCCGTGAAAGATGATATTCGTTGATATTGCTCATAAAAGAAATCAGATTTCGAGAATTAAAATTAGCATTTTCCGACCAAGGCAACAAACCCTGACACAACAAAACCTCCAATTCCACCCAATATCGATTTCCCGGCCTTCTCCGCCCATTTCACGACTCCGGAATAAAATACCCATCCACATAGGCAATCGCGCCACATTCGGCCGTTAAACACGTCCATCGGCATTCCCTCATACCACAAGCAACACCCCTATAATTCGACACCCCCAATACAGATATTTTTGAACTATTCTTCCCGATAACCGAATCCCCGAACGCAGAAACGTACCTCCAGTCGAGTCCGCCCCCTTCATCAACTCGAATCAGCAAATCCCCCGAACGTTTGCACAGATCCCAACCACACACTACCATCCGAAACAACAAATCTCCCAAACGTTACTCATATCCCGCCCCACACTACCATCCGAAACAACAAACTCCCCGAACGTTGCACATATCCAAACCCCTAACTACAATCCCAAACAACAAATTCCCCGAACGTTGCTCATATCCCGCCCCACACTACCATCCGAAACAGTAAATCCCCCGAACGTTGCACATATCCAAACCCCTAACTACAATCCCAAACAAC
>CALUMX010000040.1 GCA_944321875.1 uncultured Muribaculaceae bacterium | reverse complement strand
CAAGACGAACCTTGCTGAACTGTGAGAAATAATTTATTTTTGTCCAATTACTGTAACGGTTATTTAGGACTAGACAGTCAAACAACAAAATAGAAGACGATGAAAAAAGGAATTGTTTGTATAGTGACTGCGTTTCTGGCAGCAGGTACGGCAATGGCTCAGCAGGACACCCTGAGGTGGTCGCTGAACGATTGTATCGATTATGCCATGGCGCAAAACATTCAGCTGCGGAAGAGCCACCTTATGCTGGAAGAGAGTAAGGTAGATGTGAAAACGGCCAAGGCGGCTCTTTTCCCCAGCCTTTCGTTCAGTTCAAATCAGAATGTGTCCAACCGTCCGTATCAGCCGAACAGTACGAGCGTGAGCGGAACGGAGCTTATCAGCAGTAACAGCAAGACAACCTATATGGGCAGCTATGGGCTGAACGCCTCCTGGACCGTGTGGGACGGAAACCGCAAGCGCAACACGCTCCGTCAGCAGGAAATGGCCGAGGAGATTGCCGCCCTTTCGGTGGAGGAGCAGGAGAACTTGCTGAAGGAGGAAATCATGAAACTTTATGTGCAGATTCTCTATGCCTCAGAGTCGGTGTCCATCAACGAGGGAACGCTCGAGCTGAGCCGTGCGCAATGTGAGCGCGGCCGGCAGTTGCTGGAGGCCGGCAGCATATCGAAAAGCGAGCAGGCACAGCTGGAGGCGCAACTCAGCAACGACAATTATCAGCTGGTGGCCGCGCGTGCCACGCTGGCCGACTATGAGTTGCAGTTGAAACAGCTGCTGGAGCTTGACGGCAGCCAGGAGTTGGAGCTTGTCATCCCGGAGGCCGATGAGGCATTGGTGACATCGCCGCTCCCCGACAAGAGTTACGTCTATGGAGTTGCCTTGGGCAACCGTCCGGAAATCAAGAGCAGCGACATGGATATTCAAAGCGCCGACCTGTCCATCAAAATTGCGAAAGCCGGCTATATGCCCAACATCAGCCTTGATGCGGGCATCAGCACCAACCATTCGAGCGGTAGCGGCTTGTCGTTTGGCGAGCAGTTGAAGGACGGCTGGAACAACAGCATCGGTCTGACACTCAGCATTCCTATCTTCCAGAACCGTCAGACGAAGAGTGCTGTCGAGAAAGCGAGAATACAGTACCAGACCAGTCAGTTGGATAAAATAGATGCGGAAAAGAATCTGTATCAGACGATTGAGAGCATGTGGCTCGATGCGGTGAACGCTCAGGAGCAGTTTGTCGCCGCCGACAGCAAGTTGAAGAGCAGCGAGGTGAGCTACTCGCTGGTCAATGAGCAGTTCAATCTCGGCATGAAGAATACGGTGGAGCTGCTTACGGAGAAAAACAACCTTCTCAGCGCACAGCAGGAACGCATTCAGGCAAAATACATGGCGATGCTCAACCGCTCGCTGCTGATGTTCTATGCCGGAGAGGAAATTGATTTGTAAAAACGAGGAAAAAGAAAACAGAACTAAACATTGTAGAAAAAATGAGTAGAACGAAGAAAATAACCGCCATCGTCATCGCTGTCCTTGTGGTTGCGGGCGTTGCCTACGGGGTGCTTGGCGGAAAAAAGAAGAGAGCCTCCATCGAGTTTGAGACGACGGAAGTGAAGCGGGGTGGAATCAGCAGCTCCATCACTGCGACGGGTACGATTGAGCCGGTTACGGAGGTTGAGGTCGGTACGCAGGTGTCGGGTATCATCGACAAAATCTATGTAGACTATAATTCCGTTGTCAAGAAAGGCCAGCTGATTGCCGAGATGGATAAGGAAGTGCTGGTGAGCGAGCTCCAGTCGACCAAAGGCAGCTATGAGGGCGCGCAGGCAGAGTACGACTATCAGAAGAAAACCTATGAGCGCAATCTTCAGCTCTACAAAAAGGGACTGATAAGCGACACGGAATTTGAGCAATACCAATATGACTACCGTCGTGCGGAAAGCAACCTGGAAACAACCAAGGCCGCTTACGACAAGGCCAGCCGTAACCTTTCGTATGCTACCATTACGTCGCCAATCGACGGTGTGGTAACAAGCAAGAGTGTGGAGGAAGGCCAGACGGTCGCTTCCGGCTTCGAGACGCCGACACTCTTCACCATTGCCGCCGACCTGACGAAGATGCAGGTAGTGGCCGATGTCGATGAGGCCGATATAGGCGGTGTGGAAGAAGGACAGCGCGTAAGCTTTACGGTTGATGCCTATCCGCAGGCTGTTTTTGAGGGTAAAGTGGTGCAGGTGCGTCTGGGCAGTACGAAAAGCACTTCGACAACGACTTCCACGACCAGCGAGTCGGTCGTAACGTATGAGGTGGTGATTACAGCCGACAATCCCGACTTGAAACTGAAACCGCGTCTGACGGCCAATGTGGAGATTTTCACGCTCGACAAGAAAAACGTGTTGTGCGTGCCGTCGAAGGCTTTGCGATTCTATCCGGAGCCGCCGATGCTTTCCGAGGGTGATGTCGTGAAGGATTGCGAGGCTGAGAACAAGGTTTGGACTTATGAGAACCACGTATTCCAGGCTCATCCGGTGAAAGTGGGACTCAGCGACGGTGTCAACACGGAGATAACCGGCGGTATTGCCGAAGGTGCTGTCATCGTGAGCGAGGCAGTGCTGCGCGGACAGGGAGGTCAGCCGGAAACGCCGAGCGGTGAGCGCAGTCCGTTCATGCCTGGCCCTCCGGGAAGCGACAAAAACAAGAACTCGGAGAAACCAAAAGAATAGAAGCTATGGGAAAAACCGTTATTGAATTGCAGAACATCAAGCGGAACTTTATCGTCGGGGAGGAGACGGTTCACGCCTTGCGCGGGGTCTCCTTCAAGGTGGAGGAAGGGGAGTTTGTCACCATCATGGGTACTTCCGGTTCCGGCAAGTCGACGCTGCTCAACACGCTCGGCTGCCTCGACACTCCGACCGAGGGTGAGTATCTGCTGGACGGCATCGCCGTCCGCTCGATGAGCAAGGCACAGCGGGCCGTGCTGCGTAACAGGAAGATTGGGTTCGTGTTCCAGAACTACAATCTGCTGGCAAAGACGACAGCCGTTGAGAACGTGGAACTCCCGCTGATGTATAATTCGGCCGTGTCGGCCGCCGAACGCCGTGTCCGCGCCATCGAGGCGCTGAAGGCGGTGGGTCTGGGAGAACGGTTGGAGCATAAGTCCAACCAGATGTCGGGCGGACAGATGCAGCGTGTGGCCATCGCCCGCGCTCTGGTCAACAATCCGGCCGTCATCCTTGCCGATGAGGCGACGGGTAACCTTGATACCCGTACCTCTTTTGAGATTCTGGTGCTGTTCCAGAAGTTGCACCAGGAGGGACGCACCATCATTTTTGTGACTCACAACCCCGACATAGCCCGCTACAGCAGCCGTAACATCCGGCTCAGCGACGGGCAGGTCGTAGAGGACAGCCGCAACGACAATATCCTGTCGGCCGCCGACGCGCTGGCGCAGCTGCCCCGCAACGAAGATGACTAACCAACAATAGAGAAGAGATGAATATCAATAATTTGTTCAAAATAGCATTACGGGCCCTGGTCAACAACAAGCTCCGCGCTTTCCTGACGATGCTCGGCATCATCATCGGTGTGGCATCGGTGATTACGATGCTGGCCATCGGCCAGGGGTCCAAGCTGAGCATTCAGGCTCAGATTTCGGAGATGGGCTCCAACATGATAATGATTCATCCCGGCGGAGACAAGCAGGGCGGCGTGCGCCGAGACCCTTCGGAGATGCAGACACTGAAGCTGGAGAATTACGAGACCTTGCGCGACGAATGTTCCTTTGTGTCGGCCATCAGCCCGGAAGTGTCGTCATCGGGTCAGCTCGTCAGAGGGGCCAACAACTATCCGTCGTCGGTGAGCGGTGTCAGCCCCGACTATCTGGAGATACGCCAGTTGAAGGTGGATAGAGGCGAGATGTTTACGGAGGCCGACGTGCAGAGTGCGGCAAAGGTGTGCGTCATCGGACAGACCATTGTCGACAATCTTTTCTCTGACGGCGACGACCCGATAGGCCAGGTAATCCGTATCAATCAGATTCCGCTGCGCGTAATCGGCGTGCTGAAGGCAAAAGGCTACAACTCAATGGGTATGGACCAGGACGATGTCGTTCTTTCTCCCTATTCGACGGTGATGAAGCGTCTGCTTGCCGTGACCTATCTGCAGGGCATCTTCGCATCTGCCTTGACGGAGGACATGACTGACTATGCGATTGACGAGATTTCGACCATTCTCCGTCGTGAGCATAAGCTTCAAGCGGACGAGGAGGATGATTTCACCATCCGCTCGCAACAGGAGCTCAGCTCGATGCTCAGCTCGACAACCGGACTGATGACCACGCTGCTCGCCTGCATTGCCGGCATTTCGCTCGTGGTGGGCGGTATCGGTATCATGAACATCATGTATGTCTCCGTCACGGAGCGTACGCGGGAAATAGGTCTGCGCATGTCGGTGGGAGCCAGAGGCATCGATATCCTCAGTCAGTTCCTTATAGAGGCCGTGCTCATCAGTATCACGGGCGGTCTGATAGGCGTGTTGTTGGGCTGTGGAGCCTGCTGGGTGGTAAAAACGGTGGTTCACTGGCCGGTATACATACAACTTTGGAGCATTTTGCTTAGCTTTGCAGTATGCACGCTGACAGGTATCTTCTTCGGATGGTATCCGGCAAAGAAGGCAGCAAGTCTCGACCCTATTGAGGCTATACGCTACGAATAGCCGTAGGGAATTTCATTAACCCAAAAAGAAACTTAGAACGATGAATACAATACAGAAAAACGTAGCTCTGCAGAAGACCTCGGAGATGCAGACGGTCGTCATTCACCTCGTAGTATGGCTGCTGGTATTTGCTTTCCCGTTGATTTTTGAGAGCTCGGCAGAGACATTCCGATGGAAGGCTTATCTGTGGCATCTGGAGATGCCGGCCGCCTTCTGCTGCGTATTCTATCTGAACTACGGGTTATTTGTACCCCGTTTCTATATGAGAGGCCGGAGGGTCCGTTTCTTTCTCTACAACGCGCTGCTGGTGGCAGTTCTGCTGGCGTTTCAGCATGGATGGTTCATGCCGCAGATACGCCACATGGCCGTTGACGGAGGCATGACGCCGCGCGTCGACGCTCCGCAGCCACCGGTGCTGTCGTTCATCCTGCGCGACGTGGTGATGCTGGGGCTTACCATCGGGTTGGGTACTACCATCCGTCTGAGTGCCCAGTGGAAAAAGGCCGAGGCTGCCCGTCAGGAGTCGGAACTGAAGAATCTCCGCAATCAGCTCAATCCCCACTTCCTGCTCAATACGCTCAATAACATCTATGCGCTCATCGCTTTCGACAGCGAGAAGGCGCAGCAGACCGTGCAGGACTTGAGCAAGCTGCTCCGCTATGTGCTCTATGAGAGCCAGCAGGCTTTCGTCCCGCTGGGTAAGGAGGTGGAGTTCATCCGCAACTACATTGACCTGATGCGCATCCGTGTGAGTAAGGAAGTGAGAATTACTATTCATATCCAGGTGGAGAGCGACAACCAGACACCTGTCGCGCCCCTGCTGTTCATCTCGCTGATTGAGAATGCCTTCAAGCACGGCATTTCCCCGACGGAGCCGAGCTTCATCATTATCAGCATTGAGGAACGGGACGACTGGGTAAGATGTGAGATTCTCAACAGCAACCATCCGAAAACGTCCTCCGACAAGAGCGGAAGCGGCATCGGACTGGAGCAGGTGAAAAAACGTCTGGAGCTGATTTACCCCGGGAAGTATGACTGGGACATGTCGCTGAATGACAGCGGTACGGTCTATGCCTCCCTGCTGTCGATAAAAGTGAAATAATAATTGATAAAGGACTATCTATGATGCTGACGTGTGCGATTGTAGACGATGAGCCTCTGGCACTTGACTTGCTGGAGGCTTATGTGGAAAAGACGCCTCAATTGGAACTGAGAGGCAAGTATGCCAGTGCGGTAGAGGCGATGGAGGGGCTGCGGAAAGAGCCGGTCGAGCTGTTGTTTCTCGACATCCAGATGCCCGACCTTAACGGTTTGGAGTTTTCCCGGATGGTGGACGCCTCGACGCGTATCGTGTTTACGACGGCGTTCAGCCAGTATGCGCTCGACGGCTACCGCGTCAATGCGCTCGACTATCTGCTGAAGCCCATCAGCTATAAGGATTTTCTGGAAGCGGTGGAGAAGGCCGTGGAATGGTTCGAGATGAAGTCAGGCAAGGAGGTGGCAACCGCCTCGGGAAACGGCTGCATCTATGTGAAAAGCGACTACAAGCTCGTGCAGATTCAGCTTTCGCGGATTCTCTACATTGAGGGTCTGAAGGATTATGTGAAATTCTACATCGAGGGCGAGCCGCGGCCGCTGCTGTCGCAAATCAGCATGAAGTCGCTGGAGGAAAAATTGCCGTCGGGCGATTTCATGCGCGTACACCGCTCGTTCATCGTGCAGAAAAGCAAAATCACCGTGGTCGAGCGCGGACGTATTGTCTTCGGTCGGGAATATGTTCCTGTTTCCGACAGCTACAAGGCCGAATTGCAGGCCTACTTGAACTCACGGATGCTGTAGACGCTCCGTCAGCGTTTCTTACGGAAAAATTCTTTCATCAGCGCGGCACACTCCTCAGCCAGCACTCCGCCTTCTACCTCCGTTTTCGGGTGGAAGGGAGAGTCGCAGAAGGTGTGGTAGCCGCGCTTGTCGTCAGCGGCACCGTAGACGATGCGGCTGATTTGGCTCCATGCCAGTGCGCCGGCACACATCAGGCACGGTTCTACCGTCACATAGAGCGTGCAGTCGGTCAGGTATTTGCCGCCGAGTGTGGCTGCTGCGGCCGTCACGGCCTGCATTTCGGCA
This sequence comes from uncultured Muribaculaceae bacterium, assembly GCA_944321875.1. Classification (GTDB taxonomy): domain Bacteria; phylum Bacteroidota; class Bacteroidia; order Bacteroidales; family Muribaculaceae; genus Limisoma. The sequence continues at coordinate 11,259 of CALUMX010000040.1, read as the reverse complement.
TGGGCGGTCACGTCGGTGAGCGTCTCTGTCAGGTTGTGGGAGCGGGCGATGATGCGTCCGCCGCTCACGATGACGGCACCCACGGGTACTTCGTCGCGGTCGAATGCCGCGCGTGCCTCGGTGAGCGCCATGCGCATGTATTTCTCGTCGTTTGCTGTCATTGTTGTTGCTGTATTACTCCATGTTATGGGTGATGGACACCACCTTGAATTCCGTGCGCCGGTTAATCTGGTCGGCTACTTCCTGGTCGGCTTCCGGCAGGTTGAGGATGAACCCCTCCGTCAGCACGTCACCTTCCTTGAACTGCGGATAGAGCCGTTCGATGCGTTTCGTCACTGTCTTCGGCTGCTGCTTGCCGTAGCCTTTGGCCTGCAGTCGGCTTTCGTCGATGCCGGCCGCGATGAGGTAGTCGACAACTGCCTGGGCGCGTCGCATCGAGAGGTCGATGTTGTATTCCTCGCTGCCGAAACGGTCGGCGTGGGAGCCCATCTCGATAGCCACATGCGGGTTGTCGTTGAGTACGCCAACCAGTTCGTCGAGCGCCTGTTTCGATTCCGGCCGCAAGTCAGCCTTGTCGAAGTCGTAGAAGATGTTCTCCACAACCGACGGGTTGGCGATGGAGGCCAGTGAGAATTCCACCCAGTAGTCGGCATCTTCCATTGCCGAGTCGGCCTGGAATTCCTGCTTCTGGTTGAGGTAGCCTTGCGCTCCGGCCATCATTACGTATTTCACGCCACGGTTCAGCGCAAACTTGAACGAGCCGTCGTCGCGGGCCTTCTCCTTCTGGATGGAGCCGTCGTCGCCCACGATGCGGATGGTGGCGTTGCGCACGGGTTCCTCATCCTTGTCGTAGACGAGTCCCTCGATGGTGATTTTTACAGGAATATAGCGGAAACTGAAGATGTGGTCGTAGCCGCGCGCGTCGTTGCGGTTGGAGGAGAAAAAGCCTTCCTCTCCCGCTCCGAAGGTGATGCCGAAATCGTCGGCCGGCGAGTTGATGGGGCTGCCCATATTGGTGATTTTCCAACTGACATCGCCTGTCTTGACTGCCTTGAAAAGGTCGAGGCCGCCGAAGCCCGGATGGCCGTCGGAGGCGAAGTAGAGCGCTCCGTCGGAACGTACATAGGGGAAATCGTCGTTGCCCGGCGTGTTGATGTCGGGACCGAGGTTCATCAGCGAGCCTTGCCGTTCTTTCAGCGAGATGCACCAGATGTCCTTACCGCCGTAGCCGCCCGGCATGTCGCTCACGAAATAGAGCAGTTCGCCGTCGGGCGAGACGGCCGGATGGCCGAATGTTGACAGCGTGTCGGGGATAATCTCAAATTTGACGGGGGCGGACCATTTGGCTTCCGACCGTTGTGAGGTGAAGATTTCTACCGATGTCGGAGCGTTGGGCTCGCGGCGGGCTTTGGTCAGATACATAGTCTGTCCGTCAGGCGAGAACGAAACGATGCCCTCGTCCAGCTCCGTGTTCAGTTCGCCCTCGACGGCCTGCGGACGTTGCCACTGGTCTTTCTCGTCTTTTTTCGACACGAAAATATCGGCGTTCTTCATGCCTGTAATCTCGCTTTTCTTGTCGCCGATGGCCTTCTCGGTGGTCGACGTGAAATACAGTTCGTCAAACTCCGCGCCATAGAGCATCGGCGAGAAGTCGGCACGTGAGGAATTGAACAGCGCGGCGCTCTTCACTTCGTAGCGGGTGTCGATTTCTTTCCATTTCAGCGCGTTGACACACCCTTCCAGGCCGTTGATGGCCAGCGAGTCGTCGGGGCAGAACCCGAGGTAGGTGCGGTAGGATTGCTCGGCCGCCGCATATTTGCCCATGCGGTGGAGCGACTGCGCCAGGTAGAGGTGCGACATGCTGTCGGGATATTCGTAGCGCAAGGCGTTCTGGTAGGCAGCCGAGGCTTTTGGCGACATGTTCAGCAGGCGGTAGCAGTTGCCCATCTTGAAGGCCACTTCTCCGCGGAGAGGCCGTTCCTCCTTGCTGCGTAGCTTGTTGTAGACTTTCTTGTAAGTTTTTGACGCATCGAAGTATTCCCCGCGGGCAAACTGCTCGTCGGCGACGCTCAGCTTGGGCGCGCGGCAAGCCCCCAGCAACAGCAGGATGGCGCAGAGGAACGTGAATATGCTGTATTTCATATTTTCGGATATCGGTTTATTTGTTTAATAACGTTTCCGGGCGTCTTTTATTGTCATTTTCGGAGATTATCGGCGGCCTTGAATCGATAATTTGTCTAAAAAGGAAAATTTTTGATAAAAAAGTAATATTTTCTCGGATGTTTGGAAAAAAACACTAATTTTACCTCATCAATTTACTTAAAAAGATGAAAAATAGATATTGCTTACTGATATTGCTGGCGTTAATCGCCTTCATGCCGGCCCGTGCCGATCGGTTTTTTGACAACGGAACGCCTGACCGTCTGCTGACGTTTGGCGTGCAAGTGGGAGCTACGTCTTCCGGAATGAAGGCGGATGTGCCGGCCTACGGCGACAATGCCACTTTTTCATGGAAAGGCGGCTTTACGGTGGGTGCCACTGTCGATTTGAACGTGCGCAACTTCTTCACCATCCAGCCGGGATTCTTCTATGAGAGCCACAACTACAAGTACTCGCTCATCGAGCATAATCCGCTGGAGCAATCGTTGCGTACCGACCTAGGCAACGCTTGTGCCAAGACGTTCAGCATCCCCGTGTTGCTGTCATTCCGCTTTAACCTGACGCGCAACCTGCGCTGGAATGTCGACGTAGGTCCTTACTTCCAGTTTGGATTGGGCGGTAACGACGAGGTGACACAGATTTATGTGAAGAGCGGTAACGCCGAGCAGGAGGGTGCCTATGTGAGCAATACGGCGAAGCGCGACTACTACGGCGACGGCGACTGGCAGCACCGTTCGTTCGACTGGGGCGCGAAAGTGGGAACCGGCCTTTGCCTGTTTGACCACTACACGTTCAACATCCACTACCAGCGCGGTTTCCGCAACGTAAGTGCCAACAAGGCGTGGAGCATGCACTCCAAGAGTTGTCTCGTTACGTTCGGCTACCTGTTCTAATCTGCATTGAATTATAGATTTTAATAATATCAATTAATTTGTTTCCATTTTTAGTCCTGAAATGTCCGGACATAACAAGCGCCATCCCTCAGAGAGGGACGGCGCTGTTTTTTTTAGGGATGGAAGTCGCTACTTCTCCCGTGGCCTTTCAGCGATGAAGCGTCGCAGCAGGAATGTAAGAAAGTAGGGGAATGTGTAAAACTTACCATTGAATCCTATGTTTTTATATCCCAGTTTGATGCCGTATTTCACGTCTGTATATTTGTCTTCTTTGAGCAGGTTGTTTAGAGAAGCGGTTGCTCCGTCGTTGGCTTTTACCTCTACGGGAATGAGCGAATCTGCGTCCCTAACAAAGAAATCCATTTCAAGAGCCGGTTTGTCACTGCTGTAATAGAAAAGCCGGTAGCCCTGCTTGACAAGCATGTCGCCTACGATATTCTCATAGATGGCGCCCTTGTAGGTGCCGAGGTTCTTGTTGGCTCTTAAATCCTCCTGTGCTTCCTCATCAAGCGATGCAATCAGCAACCCTGTATCTTTGAAATATATTTTGTAAAGTTTCGGGTCATAATTCCCTTTAAGCGGCAGTTCGGGATAGTTCATGCAATAGCAGATGTTGATGACCCCGGCATCTGCGAGCCATTCCACGCATCCGATATAATCCCGGTTTCTTGCGTTTTTTGCCACTTTGGTTATTTGATAGCGCTTGTTTTCCTTGGCAAGGAAAGTGGAAATGTGATTATAGACGGCTTTAATCTTTCCTTTGTCCAACCCTGTCGCATATTTGGTGATGTCCTCCTCATAATCTTTCAGCAGTTGCTGTTGCAGACTGAGCGTGTTGCTGAAATTTTTGTTTTGGATATATGTATTTACAACTTCAGGCATACCGCCGATGATTACATAATCACGGAACAAGTCAAAAAGCACGTCCATCTGCATGGAGGCAAAAGGAGTGACTGTTACCATGTGCCGATAAAGGTCCTCAATGAAATCCTCGGAGTATCCTTTTGCCCAAAGGAACTCTTCAAAGTCCATGGAATGCATCTCATAATCTTCCTTATAACCGACGCTGTTGGATTCAATTTCCCGATAATTGATTCCCATTAGAGAGCCGGAACAGATAACGTCGAACCGGCCGTCCAATTTGAAAAACTTCAAGGATGTGGCGCAATTGGGACAGGCCTGCAACTCATCGAAGAAGAAAAGCGTCCTGCCCGGGATGAATTGGGTTGCCGGGTTCAGCAAGGAGATATTTTTGAGGATGGCATCTACCTCAAAACCATCGTTGAATATGTCGCGATATTTAGGTTGTTCTACAAAGTTGATTTTGACGACACTCGCGTAATTGTGGTCGGCAAACCATTCGATGGAACGTGTCTTGCCAATCTGACGAGCCCCTTTGATGATGAGGGGTTTTCTGTCAGGATTGTTTTTCCAATCCATCAGGAATGTGTCAATCTTTCTTCTTAGAATATTATTCATGTGTTAAGTCATTGATATTTAATTGCAAATATAATGATTTTCACATAATCCGCACTATAAATGGGTGGATTTTTCACATTTTCCGGCTATAAAACAGGGGTAAATTTCACATTTTCCTACCTGTTTTTGCCCTCGATTTTCACATTTTCCCGATTTTGGGGTCGGCGGCCGGCGTCAGAGCGGGGTGTTGTCGGCCGGAAATTTGATTCCCCATTCTTTCCGTAGGCTGTCGAGCAGCTCCATCACCCGCAATGTCTCCTGATGAGGCATGTAGGGCGTTTCTATCCGGTTGTTGCGGATAGCGTCGATACAGGCTTCGACCTGGTATTCAAAGCCTGAAATCTGTTCCGGACAATGATAGCGGGCGATTTCGGTGTGGTCGGCATCATAGAGGACTGCTTCCTGAGGGTTGTTGATGTTGTCGACAATCAGGTAGCCTTTGTCGCCTGAGATAATACCCTGGCGGTCGTTGGCGCAAAGAACGGTGGTCTGCATTACGGCCATCTTTCCGTCGGCATAGGAGAGCGTAATGCTGTTCTGCAGGTCAACGCCTGTCTCGCCCTTCGTGCAGGTGGAGGTGGCGCGTGCCACGTCGCAGCCGAATACCATCCGGGCAAAGTTTATCGGATAGACACCCAAGTCGTAGAGAGAGCCTCCGCACAGGTTGAGGTCGCGGATGCGCTCCTTGTCGGCTATCGGATAGCCCAGACCGGCTGTCAGCATCCGGGGTGTGCCGATAACTCCGTCGTTGACTAAATCGACAATCGTCTTCGAGAAAGGAAGGTAGCGGGTCCAGATGGCTTCCGTCAGAAAGACGTTACGTTCCCGTGCCAGGTCAATCAGCGCCTTGGCCTGTGCGGCATTGGCGGTAAAGGTTTTCTCGCAGAGCACGGGTTTCCCTTTCAGCAGACACATGCGTGCATGCTCATAGTGAAGCGAGTGGGGAGTGGCCACATAGACCAGTTCCACCTGCGGGTCGTCCAGCATCTCCTCGTAGGAGCCGTAGGCTTTTTCGATGTTCCACTGTCCGGCAAACTCCCGGGCGCGTTGCAAATCACGGGAAGCGACCGCATAGGCAGACGCTGTATGCATTTGGTTGAGGGTCATCGCCATTTTCCCGGCGATATGACCGGCACCTATAATTCCAATTCTCATATTCTCAGTTGTGGATAAAGTTAATATTTTACCATGTGTTTAGGTGAACCGTGCCAGGAGCATCCCAGGCAGAACACTTCGGAGAGGTCGAATCCGTCGAGCGATTCGTCTTCCTTCTTGGGAACGACCGTGCCGTCGGCAGTTACATAGACCAACCGTCGTTCGTCCTTCTCATTCTTTACATACATGGCAGCAATTCTGCATTGCGGGCATAGTAGCTTTTTCATATCTGTAGGTTGTTTATATTCGGTCCTCATGACCCGTTACGGGATGGAACAGGGAGAGGGTCAGATGGCGGTGAGGTCGGAAATGCCACGCAGGATTTCGACGGCCTCGCCGACCGATTTGACGTTGGCGATGAGCATCGAACGGCGCTGATTGAGCTCGCGGAGCTGACAGCGGCGTGGGTTGGCCTGCAGATAGTTGAGAATCCGGCCGAATGCCTGCGACTGGTAGTAGGCTACGTTGTCGCTTCCGACGAAATAGAGCGTCATCTTGCCCTGCTTGAGCGCAATCTTCTCCACGCCGAGCGAGCGGGCGATGCGGCGGAGCGAAACGACGAGAATCAGCTCGCGCGCCTCGTGCGGAATCTTGCCGAAACGGTCCTCCAGACGGCGGCAGAAGTCGGCCACGTCCTCCTCGCGCTCCATGTTGTCGAGTTCCTGGTAGAGCAGGATGCGTTCGCTCTCCTGCGGCACATAGGAGGCAGGGAAGAGGATTTCGAGGTCGCTTTCGAGCGTACAGTCGTTGGCGTAGGTCGTGGCATCCTGGTCGTTCTGGTCGGCGAAGGTGTCGGCAAACTCTTCTGTTTTCAACTCAAAGACAGCCTCCTTGAGAATCTTCTGGTAGGTCTCGTAGCCGAGGTCGGCGATGAAGCCGCTCTGCTCGGCACCGAGCAGGTTGCCTGCGCCGCGGATGTCGAGGTCCTGCATGGCGATGTGGATGCCCGCTCCGAGGTCGGAGAAGCTCTCAATGGCCTGCAGCCGTCGGCGTGCCACGGGCGATAGCGGCGCGGTGGGCGGTACCATGAGGTAGCAGAACGCCTTGCGGTTGCTGCGTCCGACGCGTCCACGAAGCTGGTGCAGCTCGCTCAGACCGAAGTTCTGTGCATTGTTGATAATAATGGTGTTGACGTTCGGCATGTCGATGCCCGACTCGATGATGGTCGTGGCGAGCAGCACGTCGTATTGGTGGGAGGCAAAGTCGATGATGGTCTGTTCCAGTTTCTCCGACGGCATCTGTCCGTGGCCCACGATGGTACGGGCGTCAGGCACGAGCCGGCGCACCATCGCCTCAAGGTCGAACAGCTGCTCGATGCGGTTGTTGACGATAAACACCTGTCCGCCGCGCGCCAGCTCAAAGTTGATGGCCTCGCGGAGCGTATCGTCGTCGAGCGAGGTGACGTTGGTGATGATGGGGTAGCGGTTGGGCGGCGGCGTGTTGATGGAGCTGAGGTCGCGCGCACCCATCAGCGAGAACTGGAGCGTGCGCGGAATCGGAGTGGCCGACATGGTGAGCGTGTCGACGTTGACTTTCAGTTGCTTCAATTTTTCCTTGACGCTCACGCCGAATTTCTGTTCCTCGTCGATGATGAGCAGTCCGAGGTCCTTCCATACGACCGACTTGCCGATGAGCTTGTGCGTGCCGATGAGGATGTCGAGCTTGCCCTCTTTCAGTTCCTCGAGAATGCGCTTCACGTCCTTCGGCTTGCGGGCACGGCTCAGGTAGTCGACCTTGACGGGGAAATCCTTCAGACGCTGGGAGAACGTCGTGTAATGCTGGTAGGCAAGCACCGTTGTCGGTACGAGTACGGCCACCTGCTTGCCGTCGGTGGCAGCCTTGAACGCCGCACGGATGGCTACCTCCGTCTTGCCGAAGCCCACGTCGCCGCAGACCAGGCGGTCCATCGGGCGGTCGCTTTCCATATCGGCCTTTACGGCCTGTGTGGCTTTCAGCTGGTCGGGTGTATCCTCGTAGATGAACGAAGCCTCCAACTCCTGCTGCAGGTAGCTGTCGGGCGAGAAGGCAAAGCCTTTCTCGTTGCGGCGGGCGGCATAGAGCTTGATAAGGTCGCGGGCAATGTCCTTCAGCTTGCTCTTGGTGCGGTCCTTGAGCTTGTTCCATGCCCCGGAGCCGAGTTTGTTGAGACGGGGTTCGACTCCTTCCTTTCCCCGGTATTTCGATAGCTTGTGGAGCGAGTGGATAGACACGAACACCTTGTCGTTGTTCAGGTAGACAAGTTTAATCATCTCCTGCATCTTCCCGCTCACGTCGGTGCGAACAAGTCCGCCAAACTTGCCGACACCGTGGTCGACGTGGACAATGTAGTCGCCCACCTCAATCTGTGCCAGCTCCTTGAGTGACAGCGCCAGTTTTCCGGAGCGAACGCGGTCGCTCTTGAGCGTGTATTTGTGGAAACGCTCGAAAATCTGATGGTCGGTGAAGGCGCAGATTTTCAGTTCGTTGTCGATGAATCCCTCGTGAAGCGTCCGCAGTACGGGGGTGAAACGGATGTTGTCGCCGCGGTCGGCGAAGATGACGCGCAGGCGTTCAAACTGCGGCTCGCTGTCGGAGAGCACGTAGATGGTGTAGCCGTCGCGCTCATAGTTGCGGAACGACTCGCTGATGATGTCGAAATTCTTATGGAAGATGCCCTGCAGCGACGTGTCGAACGTGAGGGCCGCATCGTATTCGCCCCGGTTGTTGACGGCATAGTCCACGCTGCGCATCTTGCGGAGGTCGGCCAGGAACTCCTCGGTGTCGACCACGTTGCGCATGGCGTAGGCATCGCCCTCTCCGGCGATGACGGCGTGTTCGGAGATGGTCTCCTCGCCGATGGCGCGGATGCGCTGTTCCAGCCAGTTGCGGTCGTGGAAGAGCATTACCGTACCCGCTCCGGCAAACTGCAGCATCGAGACGCCGTTGCCGTGGTTGCCCGTCAGGTTGTTGACAACGGTGATTTCATCGACCTGCTGTTCGGAGAGCTGGGTTTCGATATTGAACGTACGGATGCTCTCGATGTCGTCACCGAAAAAGTCGATACGGTAGGGCAATTCATTGGAGAAGGAGAAGATGTCGAGAATGGAGCCGCGGATGGCAAACTGCCCCGGCTCGTAGACGTAGTCGACCTGATTGAATCCGTATTCCCGCAATCGGCGTTCGGTCTCGGTCATGTCGGCCGTGCCGCCTTTACGGAACCGCAGCGAGCTGTCGGTCACCTTCTCGCGTGGTGCTACCTTCTCGGCCAGTGCCTCCGGATAGGTCACGACCCATTTTACCTTCTTGTCCTCCCAGCGGCTCAGCACCTCCGAGCGCAGAATCTGTGAGGGAGCATCCTCCTGGCCGTAGCGGATGTCGCGCTTGTAGCCGGAAGGGAACATCAGTGCCGCCTCGTCGCCGGCAATCTGCACCAGGTCGGCATAGAGATAGCCGGCCTCGTCCTGGTCGTTGGCCACGATGAGGTAGGGCGTCTGAAGGCGTGGCAGGCGTGAGAACGCCACCGCTACCGCCGAGCCTACAAGCCCGTCAATCTTGATGCGCTTTATTTTCTTGTTTCTGAGCGTCTCCTCCAGCGCCTTCGTCCGGGACGGGGGCATCAGAAGGTTGCATAAGTCGGATATGTTCATTGCCGGAATACCGTTATAGATGGTCTAAGCCTCCGTGTCCTCGCCGTCGGGCTGCTCCCCGTCGCCGATGACAAAGAGAGAGAAATTGACACTGCCGTAGGTGCGTTGCTCCTTGAAGTGGGGCAGGTGAGAGAAATCATAGTTGCGCGAGTGCTCGATGATGAACACCGAACCGTCGTGGAGGAGCGGTGAGTTGAGCACCATCTCCGGAATCTCGCCGAAGCGCGGCAGGTCGTAGGGCGGGTCGGCGAAAACGAAGTCGAACGAGCTGCGTGCCGCCGCCACATATTTAAATACGTCACCCTTGATGAGCGTCAGGTTCTTTTCGTTGAGCTCCTGCGCCACCTTGCGGATGAAATTGTACTGGATGGAACTTTTCTCGACCGCCGTCACAGCCGCGCAGCCGCGCGACAGCAGTTCGAGGCTGATGGCACCCGTACCGGCAAAAAGGTCAAGAGCCGTCATGCCCTCAAAGTCGAGCATGTTTTCCAGAACGTTGAAAATGTTCTCGCGTGCAAAATCGGTTGTTGGGCGCGCGGTAATGTTTTTGGGCACGTCGAAGCGACGGCGTCCGTATTTTCCTCTGATTATTCGCATAGCGGAAGAATGATTAAGTCGAAAGGTGCTGCCATCACGTCGTTGCCCAGCCGCAGCAGGTCGGCAGGGAAGATTACCTGCATCACGTTTCTGACGTATTGCCGGAGTTCAGGCAGCAGAATGTTGCGTGTCTGTTTGTCGCCGGTGATGTGCATCTCGTCGGTCGTCTGGTTCATGCCGCACTGCTGCCACGCATTCATTATATAATAGAAAGCGTTTTCCGTCTCCTTGAACGGGTAGCTGTTGGCGAGGACGAGCTTCGAGTTGCGAATGGCCACGATTTCCACCTTGTCGTTGTTGAGGTAGACAAACATTTTGTTCTGTCCGCCGTAGGCAGCCTTGCGGTTGAAGAACTTTATCATCGGCGTCAGGAAATGAATCATCGGAGGATTGTTGAACGTGCGGCGCAGGAAGGCCTCCAGCTCCCGGTCAATGGCATAGACCAGCGAGCATCCGGCGTCGGCGATGCTGTCGACTGCCAGGTTGCGACGGTCGTCGGGATAGATGCGGCTGAAGTATTTCCGGCATTCCGCAACGTCACCCCCTGCTGAAAACTCGTCGGGAACGAGCAGGAAACTGTCGCTTTCGACCAGAATCCTCAGCCGTCCGAAAGGCGACAACAGGAACGGGTTGTCGTAGATGGCCGTCTCCAGCGCGCGGATATAGTTGCCCGACTCGCCCCGGAACTCGATGGTGCCGTAGGTGAGCGAATTGTCCTCGACCGAACTGTAGAGCACGTATTTCAGACAGTTCGGATGCAGGTGCAGCGCGAGCGACCACACTTCCGGGTGGTGTATCTCGATAGTCTTTGCTGTAGAGGGAGAGTTGTCAGTCATGAGTCTTTTTCCGATAATTCAATGTGCAAACTTACGGAAAATCTCTGGAATATCCGCCGAATTGCGGTAGATTAACGTAATGGGTCGTGAGAATTAGAGGGTTAGGAGAAAACAGCGATGTTCGTGTAGAACTAACAAATGTTGTGATGACAATCTGTGATAGTTGTACTGTCACTTCGACAAGAAGAATATCGTTTAGGCTGTCATACACATGTATGAGTACACGTTGCGCTTGTGGTAAAGATCGGTCCAATTTAACAAATTGTTTTCTTCCATACGTAGAATAGTTGTGCCACTAAGGTGTAGGATTATAAACAATATCTACGAGAGAATAATAAGTTAGTTTTTCGCTTGCTATCCTCTCGTAGATATTAAAGATAAAAATTCATTATGAAATTTCGTAGCCTTGTGAATTGATATAAGACTTTTCTTCTTGGCTGAATCTTTTAGCGATTTTATAGCCCTTACTTATCAAAGTCGAAACTTCCTTATCGTTAAATGCTGGCTTAAAAT
>CALUMX010000039.1 GCA_944321875.1 uncultured Muribaculaceae bacterium | reverse complement strand
TCAAAAAACCGTGTAATTGACTATATTTCAATAATTTCAAAGAACTATTTATCCACTTTTACGGGACAGTAGTGAATAAACAACAATAATAAATATTGAATGTTATGTTGAACGCAAAAGTAGAAGAAGCATTAAATGCTCAAATTAACGCAGAATTCTGGTCTGCATATCTTTATCTGTCCATGTCGGCTTATTTTGAGGCTGAAGGCAAAGCCGGATTCGCCCATTGGTTCAGAGTGCAGTTTAAGGAAGAGCAGGCTCATGCGGAAATTTTCATCAATTATGTTCAATCCCGTGGCGGCCGCGTTCGTCTGATGCCGATTGAGGCTGTGCCAACTGAATGGGAAAGCCCGCTGGCTGTGTTTAAGGCTACTTTGGAGCACGAGTTGAAAGTAACGTCCTTAATCAACAATCTGTATCACATTGCAGAGGAAGAAAAGGATTACGCTACACGCAGTATGTTGGGATGGTTTGTTGACGAACAAGTAGAGGAAGAGGAAAATGTCAAGAAATATCTGGATGCTCTTTCTTTGATTGGTGACAATGGTTTCGGCTTGTATCAGTTGGATAAGGAGCTTTCTGCACGTGTATTCAACGTGCCTGCGCCATTGGCTAACAAGCAATAATTAACGAATATCCCGGGTGTTTTCCTGGGGCGGCGTAAACGACAAGAGCGACGTGGAATTCCACGCCGCTCTTGTCGTTTATATATCCTCTTTGGGAGTTTAGAAATAAGGATTGTTGTCAACTTCGAAACCGATGGTGGTTTTCGGTCCATGTCCGGGATACACGACGGTTTCTCGAGGGAGCGTGAGCACTTTGGCTTGCAGGTTCTGGATTAAGGCTGTATAATCGCCACCGGGCAGGTCTGTACGGCCGATGCTCATTTGAAACAGAGCGTCGCCGGAGAACAATACATTCTCTGACGGAGCATACAGCACGATGTGGCCTTTCGTATGGCCGGGAATGTGCAATACGCGGAATTTTGTATCGGCTAGGGTTATTTCATCCCCTTCATGCAATTCTTTCTGGATGTGGGCTTCATTTCCATTATAGGGAATGCCAAACATATCAGCTTGGGCAGTAAGGTTGTCAGCCAGGTAGGCATCTTCCGGATTGCAGGTTGTGGGCAGTCCGTAATCAGCTGCGATATAGTAGTTGCCGGCGCTATGGTCAATGTGCATGTGGGTGTTGACCATAGCGGTCAGTTTCAAATCATTGCTTTGTATGAAGGAGTTGAATGCTCTCTGTTCGTCAGCGTTTATCATTCCGGGGTCAATGACGGCAGCATTTCGAGTCTGCTCGTTCCAGATAAGGTAGGTGTTGACACCGAACATATTGAACGTGAATGCTTTTATTTTCATAAGCTGATATAGACTACTTTTTTTGTTTTAAAAAATTCTTCTTCGAAGAAGTCGCTTAAATCGGTGACCATTGCATCGCGCCGGGTCTCTTTCAACTCCGCGTCCAGTTCTCCGCCTTTCAGACAAATCAAGCCGTTGGGGATGCTGTTGTGACATTCTTTCTTGATGTTTTTACGGATAAGAGGAATGAGGTCGTTGAGTCTCATAACGGCCCGTGATACGACAAAGTCGTATTTGTCTTTCACCTCGGCGACATCGCCGTGCTGGAAAGTCGCATTTTGCAGTCCGATTCTCTCTGCGATGTCAGATGCGACTTTTATCTTTTTGCCTGTGCGGTCAATCATGTGGAATTTTACTTCCGGAAACATGATAGCCAATGGAATGCCGGGCAGTCCGCCACCGGTACCCATGTCGAGGACCGTGGAGCCAGGTTTGAAATCGGTGAATTTGGCAATTCCCAGGGAATGAAGAATGTGGTTTACATAAAGGTTGTCAATGTCCTTGCGGGAAATGACGTTGATTTTTTCATTCCATTCGGGGTAGAGGCTTCCCAATTGAGTGAACTGGGAAATCTGCTGCTCTGTCAGATTCTTGAAATATTTGGTTATTACTTCCATTTTCAATTAATAAAGTTAATAATGGGAGATGTTTCCTGAATGTAGTCAGTTATAACGTTGTAGGGAAGTTTGATTGTTATTTTCCCCAGGGCATAAGTGGCTATCTCATAGGGCTCGTAGTGGAAAGAGATACCGTCAGTGTCGATGGTGAAGTTGTTGGTTACGGCCAGAAAATCGATGTTGAAGTATCCCAATTCGATGAGCTGTTCGGCATTGGAGCATTCTGTATCCTTCAGCAGTTGCTCTTTCAGCAAGGCGTTGATGTGGGGTATGGACGCTTCTTTGAAGATGTCGCCTACGGTGACGGTTGTCAGGCTTTTCAGGTCAAACGTGTAGTATTTGCAGGAGGTCATGGTTAATTTTCCGTCCTTGAAAGTGTTGATTTCGTTTGACATGCAAAGCAGGTCGCCACTGTGGAAAATCGGCTGTACTTCCTGCTCTATGCGTAAGACCTTGATTTCTGTATTCTCGTCTTGCAAATAGTTACTGATTTCCTTGTTCTGTTCCGGAATCCGGTAGGAGTCGATGATGCTCTGGTTGTATTGTGTCAGTGTCTCCTTGAAATCGGAGGTGTTTGTAGCTGAGAAATGCAACATGTGTCTGCAGAATAAATTCTGGAGCCGGGCAGTTGAATCCTTGTCGGCGTTTGGAAGTGAAGGAACAATGACGTGGCTGCTCGCAATGATTTTTGTGTCATTGATGTCGACGATTGAGTCGGCCACTGAAAGCGTGTCCATTTTGATGGTTATGGAATTGGCTGGCTGCTTGTCCTGTTGGGATGAGCAGCTGAAAAAGGCAGGTAACGCCAACGCAAAACAGGCAGTTAGAGCCGCAAACCGTTTGCGTCTTAGTGGGGTAGTATGAGAAAACGTCATGAACATAGTGGATAATTCAAAAAATATGCCGATATTAGCTATATATTTTTTGTAAAGTTATGATAAAAATAGGAAAAAACAATATTTTGAAGGTCGTAAAACGTGTCGATTTTGGATTATATTTGGATGGCGGTGAGTTCGGAGAGATTCTGATGCCTCAGAAATATGTAGCCGAGGGCACGGAAATCGGCGATGAAGTCGAGGTTTTCATATATTGCGATTCAGAGGACAGGCTGGTGGCAACAACCGAGCGTCCGTTTGTATATGTCGGAGAATTCGGATTGCTGAAGGCCGTGTCCGTGTCCGGCATCGGAGCCTTTATGGAGTGGGGCGTGATGAAGGACCTGCTTGTCCCATTCAGGGAACAGGCTGAGCGGATTGAGGAAGGTAAAAGTTACATAGTGTATGCCTATCTTGACAACACGACCAAACGAATTGTCGGCTCAACGAAGTTGAACAAGTTTCTCGGCAACCGCATTCCCCGCTATGCTGCCGGTGAGCAGGTTGACGTGCTGATTGTGAAAAGAACAGATTTGGGCTATAAGGTGATTGTCGACAATCTATTTTGGGGAATGATTTATTTCAATGACCTGTTTGACCCGGTTTCGGTGGGAGACCGTCTTCCGGCTTATGTGAAACTCGTACGGGAAGATGGCAAGATAGATGTTACTCTTCGTGAATACGGCGGCGAGCGGGTGTTTCAACTGGCTTACCGTATTGTCGGATATCTGCGCGATAATGGCGGCCGCATGACGATTTGCGACACTTCTTCTCCTGAGGAGATTAAAGCGGTGTTCCAATGCAGCAAGAAGGACTTCAAGAAAGCCTTGGGATATCTGTATAAGAAAGGACAGGTACGGGTTTCTGATAAAGAGGTAGCACTTCTTGAAAAGAAAGCGTAACGGTTTCTTTTTATGTGGAAAATTCCCCAAAAAACATTATCTTTGTAATTTAGAAAATAATTAAAACCAATAGATATGAAATTTACGATTCCAAGTAAAGTTTTGCTGTCTCACTTGTCGGCAGTAAGCAAAGTTGTCAGTCAGAAGAGTTCCATTGCGATTCTTGATAATTTTTTGTTTACGTTGAAGGATAACATGCTGATTGTAAAAGGTACAGATACAGAAAATACAATCACGGCACGTATCGATTTGCTTGAGTCGGAGGGTGAAGGCTCAGTAGCTGTCAATGTGAAGCGAATGCTTGACTTGCTGAAAGAGTTGAATGACGAGGCATTACAGTTTGAAATAGACGATAATACATTCGAGATTCATTTGCAGTATCATAACGGTGATTATAACTTCGTCGGTGTGAATGGTGCGGATTATCCGAAGAAAGAGGTTGTAGAGGACGATGCATTGGAAATGGTTGTCTCTGCCGAGGAAATTACAAAGGGTATTGAGAAGACTATTTTTGCGGTCGGAACAGACCCGATGCGTCCGATTATGATGGGTGTGCTTTGGGATATCAAGCCAGATTCAATCGTGTTTGTCGGCTCAGACATCCATAAGCTGGTGCGTTACATCAACAACCGTATCGCCCCGGGTATTGAGGGCTCTTTCGTGCTTCCGTCAAAGCCCGCCAATATCCTTTCTGGAATTCTTTCCAAGGAGGGTGGTGATGTGAAGATTGTCATGAACTCGAAGAGTGTGCTGTTTGAGACAGCCGGCTATACAATCGAATGCTCCTATATCAACGGTAAGTATCCGAACTATAATGCTGCAATCCCGCAGAACAATCCGTATGAGATTATCGTGGACCGCACGGTGCTGCTGAACGCTATCCGTCGTGTCGCTGTCTTTGCTACGGAGGTGGGACTCGTGCAGTTTGAAATCTCAGAAGGAAAGATTTTTGTAAAATCTCAAGATTTGGAATATTCGACATCTGCAAAGGAATGCATCGATTGCGACTATTCCGGCGACCCGCTCTCATTGGGCTTCAACAAGGATAAGATTATCGAAGTGCTCAGCAATGTTAAGGGAGATAACGTAATTCTCCGTATGTCAGGTGCCGGTCGTGCCGGATTGTTCTTGCCGATGGAGCAGGAAAAGGACGAAGAGTGGCTGGCTTTGCTGATGCCGATGCGTGTGGCAAATATGTAGTAGGAGATTCTGTTATGGAACTTAATTTGAAAAACCCGCTGATTTTCTTCGATTTGGAGACAACGGGGGTAAATCTGACAAAAGACCGCATCATCGAAATATCATATATTAAAGTGATGCCTAACGGTAAGGAGGAATCTCAGACATTCCGTTTTAATCCGGGAATACCGATACCTCCGGAATCGACGGCCATCCATCATATAACGGATGAGGATGTCAAGGATAAACCGCTGTTTAAGGATAAGGCGAAGGAATTGGCCCGAGTGTTTGAGGGTTGTGACATCGCCGGTTTTAACAGCAACAAGTTTGACATTCCGTTGCTGATGGAGGAATTTATGAGAGCCGGTGTTGACTTTGATATCTCAAAGCGGAAATTCGTGGATGTCCAGACAATCTTCCACAAAATGGAGCAGCGCACACTGGTTGCCGCCTATAAGTTCTATTGCGGAAAAGATTTGGAGAATGCACACTCTGCCAACGATGATACACGGGCGACTTACGAAGTGCTGAAGGCGCAGTTGGACCGTTACAGTAATTTGGAGAACGATGTGGACTTCCTGTCGAAATTCTCGATGCAGAACCGGAATGTGGACCTTGCCGGCAGAATCGTTTGGAATGACAATGATGTCGAAGTCTTTAATTTTGGAAAATATAAAGGGAAGCCGGTCGAGGACGTGCTGAGAACGGATCCCGGCTATTATGGCTGGATGCTTCAAGGCGATTTCCCGCTCAATACAAAAAGCGTTCTTACCAAAATCAAATTGAGAATGAAATAGCATTTATGCTTAAAGGAAAACATATTATCTTAGGAATAACAGGGGGCATAGCAGCGTACAAATCTGTATCGCTGCTACGCCTGTTTGTTAAGGCAGGGGCAGAGGTGCAGGTGGTAATCACTCCTTCCGGGAAGGAATTCATTACTCCTGTCACGTTGTCCGCTTTGAGCGGAAAGCCTGTCATCAGTGAATTTTTTACGGCGAATACCGGCAGTTGGAACAGTCATGTAGACCTCGGTCTGTGGGCTGACGCAATGGTCATTGCTCCGGCAACGGCCTCAACATTGGGTAAAATGGCACATGGCATTGTTGACAATATGCTGGTGACAACCTACCTGTCGTCTAAATGCCCGGTTTTCATTGCTCCGGCAATGGACCTTGACATGTTCAAGCATCCGTCGACAGCGGCAAATCTGGAGTTGCTCCGTTCTTACGGAAACCATATCATCGAACCTGCGGCCGGAGAATTGGCCAGCCATCTTATCGGTAAGGGACGGATGGAGGAGCCGGAAAATATTTTTGCCGTGCTGGAGCGTTTCTTCTCCGAGAAAAAAACGATGGAGGGGAAAAAGGTATTGATTACCGCGGGTCCGACTTATGAGAAAATAGACCCGGTACGATTTATTGGAAATTATTCTACGGGCAAGATGGGATATTGCATTGCTGATGAGTTTGTCGCGCGTGGAGCTTCGGTGACGATTGTCAGCGGGCCGGTATCCGTAAAACCTAAAAATCAGGATGTCAAAGTCGTTTCGGTTGAATCAGCCCTGGAGATGCGTGATGCCTTTATGGAGCGTTTTGAGGGAGCTGACATCGCTGTTATGTGCGCCGCCGTTGCCGATTACCGCCCGGAGGTAGTGGCTGACAGAAAAATCAAACGTGAGAAGGATGATATTCCAGTGATTACGCTGGTAAAGAATCCGGATATTGCAGCCGAGGCGGGTCGTAAGAAGCGGGAGGACCAGATTTTGGTTGGTTTCGCTCTCGAAACGGATAACGCGGTCGCGAACGCGCAGGATAAACTGGCTCGCAAGAATTTGGATATGATTGTGCTGAATTCTTTGTCGGAACAGACCGGCTTTGGCGTAGATACGAACAAAGTGACGGTTATCGAGCGTTCGGGAACAAGTACGACCTTTGACTTGAAAAGCAAGGTGGAAGTTGCCAAAGATATTGTAAACTTAATCAGCGAAAAGGCATAGATATGTTGGGTAAAAAAATAGGGACGCTCATTATCGCTGCCGGCTGTATGCTGGCGGGCGGCATGGAAATGTCGGCTCAGGAGCTGAATTGCCAGGTGGAGGTCAACTCCGACAAGGTGGCAGGAACTGACAAAAGTGTGTTCAATACGTTGCAGAATGCCATCAGTGAGTATATGAACGAGACTCAATGGGGGAACGCACAATTTCTGGCCAATGAGAAAATTGAGTGCCGCTTGTTTTTTACCATTGCCAGTTACGACGGCTCGACCATGGTGGGCGATTTGCAGATTCAATCGACCCGTCCGGTCTACAACAGTACGTACACTACTTCTCTGATTAATTTCCGGGATACGAACATAGAATTTACCTATCAGGAGAATGAGCCGCTTGTCTTTTCGGAAACTACGATGGAAAGCAATCTGACGGCTATCCTCAATTTCTATGCCTATCTGATTCTGGCTGTTGATTTTGACAGCTTCAGACTCAATGGCGGCGATATGTATTTTGAGAAGGCTCAACGGGTCGTCACACTTGCCCAAAGCAGTGGAGAGAAAGGCTGGAAGGCGTTTGAGGATACGAAAAACCGCAGTGCCGTATTGAGTGGTTTTACCGAAGGTCCATCGTCGGCTATCCGTCAGCTTATTTATGACTATCACCGAAAGGGATTGGATGAGATGGTGCTGAGCCCGGATAAGGGAAAGGCCGTCATCACGAAATCGCTCAATACGTTGAAGGAAATTTATGATGCCGCTCCGATGTCGGTTATATTGTCGATGTTTAAGGATGCGAAACTGGACGAGTTGGTCAACGTTTATTCCAAATCGAATCAGAGCGAGCGTGAGTCTGTCTACCAATTGCTTTATCCGCTGTACCCGACAGAGTCGGAACGGTTGAATAAAATTAAAGAGGAAACCCGGGATTAAAGAATTCTTTCATGCTACGACAATTAATAATTTCCAATTATGCACTGATTGACCATCTGGAGATTGATTTCAAGGATGGATTGTCAATCATTACCGGTGAGACAGGTGCGGGTAAATCAATCATCATCGGTGCTTTGTCTCTGATTCTTGGGCAGAAGGCGGATGCGAGAGTCGTCCGTGACAATACGAAAAAGACGGTGGTTGAAGCCGTTTTTGACATCTGTAACTATAATCTGAAATCGTTTTTTGAAGAGAACGATATCGAGTTTGACGAACGGGAATGTATTATCCGCCGCGAATTGAATCCATCCGGACGTTCGCGTGCGTTTGTCAACGATACACCGGTAGCATCGGCTATTCTTGTCGCGCTGTCTCAGCGATTGATTGACATTCATTCTCAGCACAGCAACGCCTTGCTTCTGACCGGAGCCTATCAGTTGGCCGTCATTGACAGTCTTGCTGATAATGGCGCACTTTTAACGGAATACTCCGGGCAATATGCATCGCTTCTAGAGGCGGAGCACCGTCTGGAAGAAACTAGGTTGCGTATTGAACGCAATAAAGCAGATGAGGAGTATTATCGGTTCCAGTTGGGACAAATCTCCTCTGCCGGATTGACAGATGGTGAGCAGGAAGAGTTGGAGGGTCGTAAGAATATTTTGGATAACTTATCCCTGTTGAGAGGCAATCTGTCAGCAGCATGCACGTTGCTGAATGATGGTAACAGTTCGGCTGTCGGTGCGTTGTCGGAAGCTGAACACCAGATTGCAGCGCTTCAGGGAGTCTATCCGAATGCGGGAGAAATCAGTTCCCGCCTTGATTCGGCATTAATTGAGATAAAAGATATTTACGAGACGGTCAGCCATGACTTGGATGGAATCGATGGAGACCCGAGAGAACTGGAGGCAGTAGAGGACCGTTTGAACATTATCTATTCTCTGCAGCAACGTTTTCGGGTAGAATCGGTCAAAGAGCTGCTTGACATTCAGGCGGGGCTTGAGAAATCGCTTTCGGAGATTGAGAATGCGGATGATGAGTTGCATGATTTGCAGATGCTCGTCGATAAGCAGAAGAAGGAAGTCGGAAAGTTGGCCGATAAGCTGACGCTTAGCCGGAAGAAGGCTGCTGAGGCGTTTGCGGCCGAATTGAAAAGTCTGGTGGCTTATCTTGGCTTGAAGAATTTTACAAGTGATATTTCTTTTGAGCCGGTTGGCTTTACAAAAACGGGACAGGACAAGATTAGCTTCAAGGTGTCGTTCAATGTCAACCAGAAACCGTTGCTGATTGAGCAGACGGCTTCGGGTGGCGAGATTTCGCGACTGATGCTTTGCATCAAGGCTATCATTGCAAAAAAGATGCAACTGCCCTCGATTATTTTTGATGAGATTGACACGGGTGTCTCGGGTGAGGTTGCTAATAAAATTGGAGAACTCATGCGCCAGATGTCTGCCAATCTGCAGGTGCTGACAATTACCCATCTGCCGCAGGTGGCCGCATTGGGTGGCAGCCATTACAAAGTCTATAAAGAGGATACGCCGACTGAAACCATTACCCGGATGAAATTGCTGACGGAGGAGGAAAGAATCGGTGAGATTGCCGGAATGCTGAGTGGGTCGTCGGTGGACAAGGCGGCTATTGAGAATGCAAAATCGTTAATGAAAATAAAGTGATATGAAACACAATATAGATTTTATTTTTGGAATTAGAGCTGTGATTGAAGCAATTGCGGCCGGTAAGGAGATTGATAAGATTTTGGTCAGAAAGGACTTATCGGGCGAATTGTCAAATGAATTGTTTCAATTGCTGAAGGAGCGGAGCGACATTGTGGTGCAACGTGTGCCGATGGAGCGGATTAACCGTATCACGCAGAAGAATCACCAGGGTGTGGTCGCTTTCCTGTCACCGGTGCCGTATCATAATCTTGACAATCTGGTGCCGGATTTGTTCGAACAAGGAAAAAATCCGCTGATTGTGGTGCTCGATGGTATAACTGACGTGCGCAATTTTGGCGCAATAGCGCGTACTTGCGAGTGTGCGGGTGTGGATGCCATTGTCATTCCTGAGCGCAACAGCGTTTCGGTCAATGCGGATGCCGTAAAGACTTCAGCAGGAGCGTTGCTGCATATTCCGGTGGCGAGAGTCAAGAATCTGAATGGCGCTGTACGTTTCTTGAAGGATAGCGGTTTCTCTGTTGTCGGAGCAACGGAAAAGTCAAGCGACAATTATACGACATTCGACTATACGACTCCGGTTGCCATAATCATGGGAGCAGAGGATACCGGAATCAGCATCGAGAATCTGCGTCAGTGTGACTATCTGGCTTCTATTCCGATGGCAGGCAAGGTAAATTCGCTGAATGTATCGGTTGCGGCCGGAATTTTGATTTACGAGGTGGTTCGTCAGCGTTTAAATGCTGCCGGGATTTGATAAATTGTGATAAAACCCATAACTTTGCATCTGAAAAATTTTAGAATATATGATAAACCGTATTTTGATTAGAATAAAGGTCGTGCAGATGGTCTACTCTTACCTTCTGACAAAGGATGACATGAAAATGACAGAGGCATATAACAATCTGATGTTCAGCATGGATAAGGCATACGAATTGTACCACTATCTGCTGCTGTTGCCTTTGGAATTGACACGGCTTCAGGAGGCCAGACTTGATAACGCGAAAAATAAATATCTGCCGACGGAGGAAGACCTTAATCCGAATACGAAGTTTATTGACAATAAGTTCGTAAAGAAACTGGAAAACTGCCAGATGCTGCAGGACTATTTGTCTGAGACGCCGATATCATGGGCTGACAGCGATGTATATCTCCGCCTGACATTGGATAAGATTCTGAATTCCGATATTTATAAGGCTTACATGGAAACTCCGTCAAGTGACCTTGCTGCGGATTGTGAGTTGTGGCGAGAGTTGATGAAGAAGGTGGTGCTCAGTGATGATGTGCTTGCAGAGTCGTTGGAGGAGAAGTCGGTTTATTGGAATGACGACCTTGACGTGATTGGAACATTCGTGCTTAAGACCATCAAGCGTTTTGCGGAGGAGTCCTACTGCGAGTTGCTGCCTCAGTTTAAGGATGATGAGGACCGTGACTTTGTCGAGAAATTGTTCTTTACCTCCATTGAAAATCAGAGCCGCTATATGGAACTGATTGATAAGTTTGTCGACAAAAGCTCTTGGGAAACCGAACGTTTGGCATTTATGGATATTGTAGTGCTGCTGGTAGCGTTGGCTGAGGTAGAAAAGGTACCTTCTGTGCCGACTAAGGTGACGCTTAACGAGTATATCGAAATTGCCAAATATTACAGTACGGCGAAGAGTGGACAGTTTGTCAACGGAATTCTGAATTCAATCATAAATTATCTAAAAAAAGAAGGTCTGTTGGTAAAAAACTAAATTTAGTTTTATCTTTGTAAGTGAAAATAATTAAACTTTTATAGAAATGTTAACAAACTCAATTCTATTGGAAGCGTCTGCAGCTCAGAGTGGCGGTATGATGCAAATCTTGATGATTGTAATCCTGATTGCAATCTTTTATTTCCTCATGATCCGTCCGCAAAACAAGAAGCAGAAGGAAATCCGTAAATTCAGAGAAAGCCTTCAGGTGAATGATAAGGTAATCACAGCCGGTGGTATTCACGGTAAGATTAAGGAAATTGCCGATACTTACTTTTTGCTGGAAATTGCAGATGGTGTAAAAATCAGAATCGACAAGGGTAGCGTTTATCCTTCAGCTGCTGATGCTAATCAAAGTCAGGCAAAGTAAAAATTATCGATTAACGTTATACAAAGCCATTCTCCGGACGCGTAAGTTTGGTGAATGGCTTTAATTTTAGATGGTGGTGATGGATTTAAAGAATAAAATCAAGCGCTTTTTTATTTCCGCGCGCGACCGCGACATTTTGTTGTATTTGCTTTTTGTGCTTATCTCGTTCATATTTTGGGCAATTTTGTCGTTGAGCAATTCTATCCAGTCGCAATATAAGGTCAAACTGCAGATAGAGGGAATTCCAAATGAAGCCACAATCATTTCGGAATATCCAGAAACCTTTGACGTCTCGGTTAAGCATAAGGGCTATTCATTCGTAAAGTATCTGATGGGTCGTACGCCAACGGTTTCAGTTAATTTTATTGAGTATTCTGACGGAAAAGGCAATCTGACTATTTCCAAGCAGGAGATGGAGGGATTGTTGCGGAATTTGTTTGGCTCGGAATCGACCATTACCTCTTTCAGTCCGGAAGAAATATATATCCGTTACACCAACCAGCCAGGAAAGAAAGTGCCTGTTGTCTTGGATGGAGATTTCACGGCTGATATTCAATACGTAAAAAACGGACGGGCAGTAGTAGTCCCTGATTCTGTTGTTATCTATGCTGACCCTGCCGACCTGAATACAATTGAACATATTGCGACCGACCGTATTGTGCGTCATAATCTG
Source organism: uncultured Muribaculaceae bacterium (assembly GCA_944321875.1). Classification (GTDB taxonomy): domain Bacteria; phylum Bacteroidota; class Bacteroidia; order Bacteroidales; family Muribaculaceae; genus Limisoma. The sequence continues at coordinate 10,243 of CALUMX010000039.1, read as the reverse complement.
AAAGATACGCTGGAGGTGACTGCGGCTTTGGAGAAGCATCACAATGTGAAGATTGTTCCGGATTCAGTCTCTGTAACTGTGCCGGTAGAGTCATTGGTCCGTAAGACGCAGGAACTTGTCGTCAATACTGTCAATTGTCCGAATGGAGAACGTATTATTGTTTTTCCTGCGAAGGTGAAGGTTTCCTATCTGCTGCCTATAAGCATGTATGGACGTACGAACGGACCGGCACCCCGTGTCTGTGTCGATTATCTCGATATAAAGAATGGCGGTCGGAAACTGCCTCTTCGCATTGAGGAAGTTCCTGCTCCGGTTTCCAATGTCGTAATGAGTGTCGATAGCGTTGAATATATCAGAGAGAGGAGGATGTAATGGGTAGATTAGTGGCTATAACAGGCGGCATCGGGAGTGGCAAGAGTGTTGTTTCCCGTATATTGGAAATTCAAGGATATCCTGTCTATGATTGCGACAGTAGGGCAAAATTGCTGATGGTCAAAAAAGACTGTCTGGATGATATTGCAGCCGCTTTCGGAGAAGAGGCTGTCAAGGATGGCCGGATTAACAGTCCGTATATTGCGTCAATTGTTTTTAATGATGTCAGGAAATTGAAGGAATTGAATGCAATAGTGCATCCTCGTGTTGCCGCTGATTTGAAGTCTTGGGCTCAAAGTCAATCTTCTGAGGTAGTCTTTGTTGAAACGGCGATTCTGAAGGAAAGCGGACTGGACCGAGTTGTCGATGCTATTTGGATTGTTGATGCGCCGGTTGACGTGAGAATTGAGCGTGTGATGAAGCGCAATGGTCTTTCGGAGAAGGAAGTGGTCAGCCGGATAGAGAAGCAGGCAAAGGAACTTTGTTTTGATGTGCCGTCGTATGTGATTGTTAACGACAACAAGAGTTCTTTGATTGGACAAGTTGACCAGATGCTTCGGAATAAACTTTATTAAGGGCTCCGATTTTGCCGCGTATGCTGTATGACATCGCAGTAAAACCGGTGTGGTCAATTCGGATAAAAAAAGCAACGCGCGTCTTGCAATTTAGCAAGACGCGCGTTGCTTTTCTTCTATGATGTTTCGGCTTTATTTGATGAGTCCGTATTTACGGAATACTTTGCCGATTCTGTCAAGAGCGATGTCTACTTGTTCAATTGTGTGAGTAGCCATGAGGCTGAATCTGATGAGCGTGTCCTCTGACGGTACTGCCGGAGAAACTACCGGGTTGACAAAGATGCCATCTTCGAACAAGTCGCGTGTAATAGCGAATGTTGTATTGTTGTCGCGGATGAACAACGGAATAATCGGGGTTGATGTGTTGCCAATCTCACAGCCCAGGTTGCGGAATCCATCCAGTGCGTAGTTTGTGACTTTCCACAAGTGCTCAATGCGTTCAGGCTCGCTTTCCATGATGTCGAGAGCTGCATTAACAGCCGCAGTAGAAGCCGGAGTAATACTTGCGCTGAAAATATAGGAGCGGGAGTTGTGACGGAGGTAGTTGGCTGTAATCGCATCGGTCGCGATAAAACCACCCAATGCAGCAAATGATTTACTGAAAGTACCCATAATCAAATCTACATCGTCAGTCACACCAAAGTGGTCGCATGTTCCACGTCCCTGACGGCCGAATACACCGATACCGTGTGCTTCGTCGACATACACGGCTGCGTTATACTGTTTTGCTAAAGCAACCATTTCCTTCAGATGGGCTACGTCACCCTCCATAGAGAATACGCCGTCGGTAATAATCAATTTTATCTTGTCAGGGTCGCACATCTTGAGCTTAGACTCAAGGCTTTCCATGTCGTTGTGGCGGTATTTGATTTTCTTGGTAGGAGAGAGTCGGCATCCTTCGATGATGGATGCGTGGTTCAACTCATCCCATAAAATATAGTCCTCACGACCGGTAAGACACGACGCTACTCCGAGGTTTACTTGAAAACCGGTAGAAAAGATGATGGCTTCCTCTTTTCCTACAAATTTAGCAAGACGTTTTTCCAATGCTTCATGAATGTCGAGTGTTCCGTTAAGGAAGCGAGAGCCCGCGCATCCGGTGCCATATTTCTTAGTTGCTTCTATTGCCGCTTCAATGACTTTAGGGTGATTTGTCAAGCCGAGGTAGCTGTTGGAGCCGAACATCAACACTTTCTTTCCGTTAATCAATACTTCTGTATCCTGTTCGCTTTCGATTTTGCGAAAATAAGGATAAACACCGGCAGCCTTTGCCTTTTGAGGTGCGTCATATTTCGCAAGTTTAGCTTGTAGTAGCTTCATCGTCTTTAAATTTTTAAAAAATACGTTTCGGAATGTTCATTTTTCTTTATTCGGGGCAAAGGTACAAAAAAATACTCAGAAACGGTTTAATGAAACATTTAAAAATGCACAAAGAGGCTTTAATGTGCATTTTGAAGCTAAAACAAATAGATTTACAGGAATAAATTTTATAGTAAGACAATTATTGTGTAAATTTGCACAATTTGTAAATAGTAACTAAAATTATATGGAGTTAACTGCAGCAGAATTAGCAAAGATTGTACAGGGCGAAGTTGTCGGTGATGCCTCCGTGAAAGTGCATACATATTCTAAGATAGAGGAAGCCGAAGAAGGTTCGCTGTCATTCCTTGCTAATCCAAAATATACGCATTTTGTATATACTACAAAAGCGTCTATTTTGCTGGTTCGGAAGGATTTCGTACCCGAAATGCCGATAGGTGTGACTTTGATTAAAGTAGAAGACCCTTATGCCACTTTGGCGATGCTTTTAAATATGGTCAGTGCAGCGGAAGAGCAGAAGCAGGCCGGAATCGAGAATCCGGTGTTTGTGTCTGAAGGGGTATGCCTGCCAGAAGATATCTATCTCGGAGCGTTTTCCTATATTGGAAAGAATGTGGAGATAGGAAGTGGGGTCAAGATTTATCCGCAGTGTTATGTGGGTGATGGTGTTAAAATCGGAGACGGCACTACGTTATATCCGGGAGTCCGGGTATATAAGGGATGCCGGATTGGCAACCGATGCATATTGCATGCCGGAGTGGTTGTCGGAAGCGACGGATTCGGTTTTGCTCCAGAGAATGGCGTATTCAAGAAAATCGCGCAAATCGGCAATGTCGTTATAGAGGACGATGTGGAGATTGGTGCAAATACGACGATTGACCGTGCAACCATGGGCTCGACCGTTATTCATAAAGGTGTAAAGCTTGATAATTTGATTCAGATTGCACATAACGTAGAGGTCGGTGACAATACGGTAATGGCGGCACAGTCCGGTATTGCTGGTTCGGCAAAGGTGGGTCGGAATAACATGATTGGCGGTCAGGTTGGATTGGCCGGCCATATTCAGATTGGTAATTACAATCAGATTGGGGCACAGTCCGGTATTCATACATCCATGGGCGACAAAAATGTGTTGATGGGTTATCCGGCAGTGGAGGCCAAGGCGTTCATGAAGCAGGTGGTCTACACCAAGCGCTTAGGTGAGATGTATGAGGAAATCAAGGCCTTAAAGAAGGAAATAGAAAATTTAAAGAAATAACCAAAATAGATTCAAAATGAAACAATGCACTCTTAAAAACGCATTTACAGTAAAAGGCAAAGGGCTTCATACGGGTTTGGAGATTGAAGCTACTTTTAAGCCTGCTCCGGAAAACCATGGACGCAAGTTTCTGAGAACAGATATAGAAGGCTCTGCGCCGATTGACGCGGTTGCGGAAAATGTTGTTGAGACATGCCGTGGCACTGTTCTCGCGGTTGGTGACGTGAAGGTGTCGACAGCGGAACATGCATTGGCTGCCTTGTATGCAGCAGGCATTGATAACTGCCTTATCGAGCTGAACGGTCCGGAAGTGCCGATTTTGGATGGTAGCGCAAAAATTTTCACAGAAAAGATAAAGGAAGTTGGTGTGCAGGAGCAAACGGAAGATGCTCAGGTTTATGTAGTTCGCAACCGTACGGTTGTTAAGGATGAGACGACTGGAGCTTCCATTTGTGTTATCCCTGACAGCGATTTCTGTATTGATGTAATGATTGAGTTCAACTCTGTTGTATTGCCTAATCAATTTGCAACGCTTGACTCTCTCGATGACTTTGAGTCACAGATTGCGGCTTGCCGTACATTTGTTTTCGTAAGAGAGATTGAGGCATTGGTGAAGAATAATCTCATCAAGGGCGGAGATTTGGACAATGCAATCGTTATCTATGATACACCGGTAGGACAAGAGGAACTTGACCGTATTGCAGATATGATGAACGTGCCTCGCAAGCATGTCACTGAGTTCGGCTTTATCAACAGCGGTGGCCTTGTTTATAAGAATGAGCCTGCGCGCCACAAATTGCTTGATATTATCGGTGACGTGGCTCTTATCGGACGCCGTCTGCAGGGCCGTATCATTGCAACATGTCCGGGTCATAAAATCAATACAACCTTTGCAAAGAAAGTTCGCAAGGAGTTGAAGCGTCAGGAGGTTCAGGCTCCGGTTTACAATCCAAATGAGGCTCCGATTCTCGATGTAAACCAGATTCGCCAATTGCTTCCTCACCGTTATCCGTTCTTGCTGGTTGATAAGATTATTGAAAAATCAGATAAGTATATCGTAGGTGTGAAGAGTGTGTCTGGAAATGAGCCGTTCTTCCAGGGCCACTTCCCGGCAGAACCGGTTATGCCGGGTGTGCTTCAGGTAGAGGCAATGGCGCAGACGGCAGGTTTGCTCGTTCTGAGCACGGTGGAAGAGCCGGAACGCTATTCGACTTACTTCATGAAGATTGACAACGTGAAATTCCGTCAGAAAGTAGTGCCGGGTGATACTTTGATTTTCCACGTATCATTTATGACAGAACTTCGTCGAGGATGTGCCAATATGAAGGGATATGCCTTCGTAGGCGATAAGGTCGTATCAGAGGCGGAATTCATGGCGCAAATCATTAAAAACAAATAAGATGAAACAACCATTAGCATACATTCACCCGGATGCAAAAATTGATCCGAGTGTCGTTATTGACCCGTTTGTAACAATTGAACGTAATGTTGTAATCGGAGCTGGAACAAGAATCGCAAGCAATGTTACGATAATGGAAGGTTCCCGTATTGGCAAGAACTGTATGATTTTCCCGGGAGCTGTTATCGGTGCAATTCCTCAGGATTTGAAATTTGTAGGAGAGGATACGGTGGCCATTATCGGTGACAATACAACCATCCGTGAGTGTGTTACAGTTAATCGTGGTACAGCGTCGAAGGGTAAGACTGTAGTGGGCAGCAATTGCTTGATTATGGCTTATTCCCATATTGCACATGATTGCGTAGTCGGTGACAATGTAATTATCGCCAATGCTTCTCAAATCGCAGGCGAGGTACAGATTGACAATTATGCGGTTATCGGTGGCGGTACATTGGTTCACCAGTTCTGCCATATCGGCCCTCATGTAATGATTCAGGGTGGAGCTTTGGTCAATAAGGATATTCCTCCTTATGTCAAGGCTGCCCGTGAGCCGATTTCCTATGCCGGTATCAACTCTATCGGCTTGCGTCGTCGTAACTTTACCAATGAGCAAATCCGAGACATCCAGGATATCTACAGATATCTCTATCTTTCCGGTTATAACAACAGCGATGCTGTTGAACGGATTGAAGCCGAGTTGCCGGCAACGAAGGAGCGGGATGAAATTATCTTGTTTGTTCGCGAGTCAAAACGCGGTATTATCAAGGGATACATTTAGCAGGCAATAGGATGAAACAGTGAGACAACTGTGAGTCCTGCTGAATATAATAAAAGAGCCAAGGCGTTTTTTCCATCGGAAGAATGCCTTGGCTTTGTTTATGTGATGACTTGTATCGGAGAGAAACGTCCCTTTTTGATATGCTTGTTGAGAAGCAGGGGTAAGATTGTTGTCGTGATACAAGGAATGAATTCCTTTAGATTTCCAACAGTCGTTCAATCAGTGGAGCATAGTATTTTCGAACTTCTTCATCCGTAGGAATGTGTCCGCCGGGGAAATGGAATGTGTTGGTGTAGTATTTCGAGAATAACGGTTCGAAATGGGCCACTTGGTCGGTCTCTCCGAACAGCCCCCATATGCGCTGTTTGTTTTCAGGTCGATAGCTATCCCATTGATGTTGTTGGGTCAAGGAGAATTCATCAATCAGTTGCTGGTCGATGACGACTTGCTGATTTCCATCGGCGCGAGGTGATTTGTATTGGTGGGTGCCGATACGCTCTGCCAGGAATGCATTCATTCCGAGATGGGGGTTACCCAATAATGCCGGGATTCCGATTTCGGAAGCGATTATCTGAGCTAGAAATGCACCGTTGCTGTTTCCGACTAATATATCGGGATGTTCGGAAGCACAGATTTGACGTATGTAAGAGAGGGCTTCTTGTGGATGCAATGGTAAATCGGGTGTCAGGATAGAGGCGTTGTCCTGAAAATATTCTTTCAGTGTGAGAGCAAGGGCGCAAGTGCCCGATGCAAAGAAACCGTGTAGAAAAAGGATTTTTTTCATCATGTAAATTTGGAGGGTGAAAGGGGTTGTTAAAATTCAGCAAAGGGTTTTTCAGATAAGAGAAAAGACCATGCTGATGGCTTTGAACTTGTAGATGAAAAAACGGATAGCCGATACATTCCGGCTATCCGTTTTCAATTATTTATGGTTAGTCGTTATTTAACCGGTTCGAGTTGAACTGTGAAATGGCGCATCAATTCAGCTTCCCATACGATTTTTACACCGTGAGTAATTTGTTCACGACGGTCAAATACGTTCTTCAAGGCAGCTGCGATAACGTCCATGTGGTTGTTGGTGTAGACGCGGCGTGGGATGGCAAGACGGAGAAGGTCAAGACCATTGAAGCGGTTCTCGCGTGTTACAGGGTCGCGGTCAGCGAGGATGTAACCAATTTCACAACCACGGATACCTGCCTCAAGGTAAAGTTCCACTGTCAATGTTTGAGCCGGGAACTCTTCTTTAGGAACGTTGGTAAGAATCTTGGATGCGTCAACGAAAATGGCATGACCACCAGCAGGACGCTGATAAGGAATTCCGTAAAGGTCGAGCTTCTGTGCGAGATATTCAACTTGCTTGATACGAGTTTCAAGGTTGTCAAATTCGGTGTTCTCATCCAAACCAACAGCCAAAGCATCCATATCACGGCCGTTCATACCGCCATAAGTCAGATAGCCCTCGAATGGAATACAGAAACGCTTAGCTCCTTCATACCAGTCTTCTCTGCGAGTTGCGATGAAGCCACCCATATTCACAAGACCGTCCTTCTTGGATGACATTGTCATACCATCGGCGAGTTCGAACATTTCTTTGACAATTTCCTTGATAGTCTTGTCTGCATATCCTTCTTCGCGTGTTTTGATGAAATATGCGTTTTCAGCGAAGCGGGCAGAGTCGAACAATACAGGGATACCGTATTTGTCGGCGATAGCTCTTACCTCGCGGAGGTTCTGCATAGATACAGGCTGGCCACCGGCTGTGTTGTTCGTGATTGTAACAACGATGAAAGGAACTTTACCCTTGTTTTCAATCAAAGTCTTTTCAAGTTTCTCAGGGGAAACGTTGCCTTTGAAAGGAATTTCGAGTTGAGTATCTTTGGCTTCATCAATTGTACAGTCGATAGCAAATGCCTTACGGCTTTCGATATGGCCCTTAGTTGTGTCAAAGTGAGAGTTGCCGGGAACAACATCACCCGGTTTGATAAGGTAGCTGAAAAGCACGTTTTCAGCAGCACGGCCTTGGTGGGTCGGAACAACATAATTGAATCCAGTGATGCGGGTAATAGTTTCTTTCAGGCGGAAGAAAGAAGATGCGCCTGCGTAACTTTCGTCACCCATCATCATGGCTGCCCATTGACGGTCGCTCATGGCACCTGTACCAGAGTCTGTGATACAGTCAATATACACTTGCTCAGCTTTCAATTGGAACACATTGTAGTGTGCTTCTTTAATCCACTGTTCGCGTTCAGCGCGTGTGCTTTTACGAATGGGTTCAACCATTTTGATTTTCCAGGATTCTGCAAAAGGTAATTCCATAATAAAAATTTTAAGGTAATGTTATTTATTATTTTAATGTGTTTGATTAGATAAACGTTGTAATGGCAGAAAATACTCGATACTTACGCTTTGAGATGCGGGATATTTTCCGACTTACAAATCTATGGCAATTTATGGAAAATATTTCACATGACAAAGAAACAGGGGAAAGTAATTATATGTTTAACGACACGCTTTTTGAGCAAATTCTGTATAATAAACCATGTGATATTGCTAATCGTTTTTAAATGCGGTTACTTTGTTTTGATTTGTTGTTTATTCATAATGATTTGTTGGCATTTTAAACTATTGCAATGCACATCATGGAGCTTAGGGTGGATAAGGTGGCCATTCTTGTAGAGGCGTGAGGATAAAGAAGGGTGGGGATTGTGATAGTATTTTAAGACATAAAACTTCTGGTGGCCTTAATCATTTTTGAGATGAAAACAATATCTTTGTCTTGTAAGATATAAAAGATATGCAACAGTTTCCGCAACATAAGGCATCTATGCTTTCTGACTTTGGCATACGTCTTTGCAGGGTGACTCCCTCCGAAGACAGTGTTTCTTCGGTATCGTATTCCCATCAGGATGATTATTACATTATTGGATTGGTTGAAGACGGGGAGGGCTGTTGCATTATTGATTTTAATGAAGTTTATCTTTCTCAAGGAGATTTGTTCCTTATTCAGCCAGGACAAGTGCATCGTTTTATTGGTCCAAAAAATGCTGCGGGTTGGATGCTATTTGCTGATAGCAGTTTTATTGGTCGAGAGGATAAGCGTATTTTTGACGAATTTCGATTGTTTGCCTCCTCCGTTAAAATAGATGAGAGGAAAATGAACGAGTTGAAGCAAATTGCTTCCATCCTTGCCAAAAGAATTGATGCTATTAAGGACGAGCTGACAAAAACGACAGCGAGAAGACTGGTAGAGGCTTATATCGGTATTGTTGCTGAATCAGTTCAGGAGGTTGGGTTACGGCATGTAGAGCATAATCATAGACATATCGGAATCGTTTTGTCATTCTCCCAACTGCTGACTAAGCATCTTGCCATAAGCCGTTCTCCTTCCTACTATGCTTCGTTATTGAATATTTCACCCGGTTACCTGAATGAGGTAGTTAAGAAAACCACTGGAATAAGTGCCACCTTATATATAAGAAATGAACTGATATTGCAAGCTAAACGATTGCTTGTCCATACGGACCTTTCCATAAAAGAAATTTCCAATAGCCTTGGCATTGATGACTATGCTTATTTTTCTCGCATGTTTGCGCAAGCGACAGGTATGAGCCCAAGCGTATTCAAGCAGAAAAACCTTAAATAGTCCAAGAGTTACCTTGTTCTGTTCAAGTCCGGTTAATGACAACTCGGCTAAATTTGCGAGACAAAAATAATGGAAATGAAAAGAACGGTAACGGCGTATATCGCAATGAATCCGAACTGCTGCAAGGCATGTTGGAAATGTGTGGGCGAGTGCCCGAAAAAAGTAATTGGCAAAGCGGGACGTTTATGGCACAGGCATGTGGCATTTATAAATGAAGATGCTTGCATTGGCTGCGGCAAATGTATCAGGATATGTCCTAATAAAGTATTCTGTAAGTTGGATAAGCCTGTCGCAGTCCGAAAAACGGATAAAGGAATATCGTATTGGCTGGAGTTTTTGCTTCCGGTAGCGTTTGTGGCATTGGCTGTGACCGGTATAGGACTTCATATTGCCGGGCATGGTGCCAATCTTGAGGCTGTTTATAAATGGGGCATTGCACATATAGTGGCTTCGTCTTTTTGGCTTTTGTCGGGTATGGCACACATAAAGCGCCATCTTTCTTGGTATAGAGCCTTGTTGACGAAAGGGTTAGCCAATAAGCGCTGGATAGTTTGTGCCGTATCGTTACTATTCATAACGGTGGCGGTGACGGGATTCTTGTTAATGTCATCTATGGCGCACGGTGCATCTTTGGGATTGCTGCATTATAAATTAGGTCTGTTATTATTGGTGTTTTCCGTAGTTCATGCCTTTTATCATAAATAATGAGAGTAAGAGAGCCGTCTGATTCCTATCTGGAATGCGGCGATTCAGAGGGTGTACAATTATGCAATTCTGTGCATTTTAGTGGTTTTTCCATAGATTTTTTGTAAATCTTGCATCGGAATATACCTCTTTGAAATCAAGAGAGTTAGAAGAATTACTTCGTTTTCAGGTAATGAGTTGGCAACCGTCCTAA
>CALUMX010000038.1 GCA_944321875.1 uncultured Muribaculaceae bacterium | reverse complement strand
ATCTAAATGATCCCCTGATTCCGGGGCTTTTTGATTAATTGTTTAACTCGTCCCATTTTAACGGGACACTAATGAAACTGACTATAAAATTAAAGCCAGATTCAGAATATCCAAAATTATTCGTTTGTCTTTATTTTGGTAATAATAAATATCAGAACGTTGGATGTTTCAGGGGGTATTTATTTGCGATTTTTTGTATATGGTGATGTCTTAATTTTGATAATAGAATGCAATCGCTTGATAATCAGGCGATAGAGGTTGCATATTCTATTTTTGATACGGGCAAGTTGCGAGGGACGCATTTTGTTGATTGTCAATGATATGGCATTTAGGCCTTCCGTTGAATAGCATTTCCAAAAATCAGTAACATATTGTGTTTTTTGAGGTGATTGCTCTATGGCTAAGTTCCCTGATAGGGCTTTTGAATAAGAGACTTCTTTCTTTTCGCACGTAATAGTATTGAAAATTTGTCGACCTTTCTCTGTATTGAGCATAACGAGACTGGTCCCTTTGTCATCATCCATTGAAGGCATTACATTCTGGATACCCCAAAAATCGCCTAATGTAATGTCACTGCCTGATTTTCCTGACTTTGCAGGACAGGAATAACAAGAAGGGCGCAGATATAGATTAGCAAGAAATCCTTTCATAAAGAGATTATTTGTGAAACATTCACGGAACGATATTTCGTATGTTGAGGACGGTTCTGAATTTTGGTACGTTAAGACATTCCCTTTGGCTGTAAAACTATATTTTTTCCAACCATTATATTTATTTCTAAAAGTAATTCCTGTTACAATGGGACCTTCGTTTAGAGGAGATAAAACAAGATTTTTCTTAGTTGTTTTTTTCAAGCGTAGTGGAATATCGTTCACATAATCCTTCCAGATTTTGGGGCTTGGTACTCCATGGCAAACAATATCAATTGTCAAAAGTTGAGCATATTCCTTACCTAGAAACTTTCTTAATCCAGCTATTTGGCAAGGAGTCCCCGAAAATAGGACAGCTCGTCCGATTTTTAGAAATTCCAGAACTTTCGCAATTGATTCACCGATGGAAGATTGAACATATTTACTTCCCATAAAAAGAGAAAGGCCGTCAAGGGTTTCTGTATATCCATGTTCTACTTCCCAACGATCGTTGAATTTGGCTCCGAATACAACTCCTCCTTCTTCTATTATCTTTTTGGCAAGTAAATAGAACATTCCACCAGAACTGCTTTTCAAACGAATGTCAGTGTCCTGGTTGATTGCTGCGTATGTGCTAAGAGGAACTCGCTTGTCATTAAAATTTAGAACAGGGCATACTTTCTCACACAATCCACAATCTATACATGTGTTTTTATTTATTTGTGGATAGAGAAAGCCTTGTTCGTCTGCTTCCATTCGGATAGACTGCTTAGGGCATTTTTGCACACAGGCTGTACATCCGCAACAATCTTGTTTTTGGGACAATCTGATCATGACTTACTGCTTTTTGTTTTATGGACAATCTGTTTTATCTTCGACAGAACAAAGGCCTGTTCACTTTTTTGTAATCCGAAATAGAATGAAGCAACTATCACAGAAATTACACATCCGCTGCATACAATCAAAAAGCGGGAGACACTTTCCTCCATGTTTAGATAAAGAAAAAGAGGTAAAATGAGAGCGACTCCAGTAACAATGGATACTTGCTTATATATATGTACCATGTATTCTCTGATTTTTATACCAACTAATGGACGTAAAATAAGCATTCTTGCTAACTGTGTAATAATTTCGATAAAGAAATGTACTATGAATACAGAATAAGCAGGAAATCCTAACTTCAGAAGTAGATAAGATATGGGTAAAATCATTAATAACAATCCACCACATATTGCTTGATATTTTTTCACTTTTCCTGTAGCTTGATTAACCTGAATCAGAGGGTTGGCTAATGCGTATATCAGAGAAGTACAAATTAATAGCCGTAAGAAAACGACAGAGTCTTGGGGTACTTCTTTTAACCATAAATTTAGTATATAATCTGTCTCAAAAAGAACAGGAAGGGAGATTAGAAACAAAAGATAGTAGGAAAATCTTGCACTTTTGAACATTAAGGTTTTCATGTATTCTATGTCGCCTTGTGCATACGTTTTCGTTAGCTGAGGATTAAGTGCCATTTGGAAACTTGAGACAAACTTCACAATCACAGACCTAACTTGTGTAGCGACAGCCTGGGCAGCATTAACGATTGGTCCAAAAAATACGTTAAGCAGCATATTGAGACCTTGGGTGGTCATTGCGCTAGAAAGATTTCCAAAAATGCTCCATCCTGCAAATTGGAGCATTTCAATAAATAAGTTTTTGTTCCATGTATGATGATATTTTGTTTGCGGAAAATGTCGAGAGCAATAGGACCCATAGCAGAGTCGGATAATGATTTGAACGCAAAATATTAAAATTGCATACAGAATCAGTTTGTCGCAAGAGAATAATAGCAATAGATAGACAACCGTCAGATTTAATACTGCTTCTAAAATGGAAATATAGGCGAATGCCGACATCTTCTCATAGGCAATAATTGCAGCGTTGTATGGGACGCTCAGCACCATTACAATCGAAGATAAAATAGAACATTGTAGCACCCAAAACGCTGCGGTCATTCGATCGGGAGGTATCTGCATCTTGTAATATAGGAACCATAAACCGGCTGTTTCACTCAGTAAAAAAACAATACCGGCAATTCCTGCGTGTATTTGCAAGGATATGCAGAATATTTCATTTAACCATTTATCATCGCCTTTTCCTATAGCAAACGTAATGTATCTCTGGGTTGCAGATGTCATAGAGGTGTTTATAAAACCGAAGATAGTGACAATTCCTCCAACGACATTATATATTCCATAATCTTCCATACCGAGCGTACTGAGTATGACTCTCGATGTGTAAAGATTTACTACTATGAGCAACATCATTCGTGCATATAGCAATAAGGTATTCTTTGCTATACGCTTGTTGTTAGCGGAAGTATCTGTCATTATTTGTATTAAGATTTCACAAACAGAGTTGCTTGCCAGGTGAAAAATTGCTAGTTAAATAGATGTCCAATTTGCTATAAAGGTATCGAATAAGATGTTTTATATCAGATAATCTGGATATAGTCTGAAGAAATTTCCACACCAACAGCAAGACACCCTTTTAACTCTATTAGCAATCGTTTTACTTTAGATCCACGTGTGGTAATTAAATATCCCTCATACCCATTGAATAAGCCTCCGATTATTTTAATTTTACGTCCGTACATTTGCGGAGTTATCTCTTCTGGCAAATAAAATTTGGGCGATTCAGATTGGTTGACTGCAAATATGAATTTTTCCATTTCTGAGTCGGAAACAGTCATGGGTTTCCGAAAGGTATTTCGTAACCAACGGTATTGTAGAGTTTTGGTACTTTCGACAATAGGATCCAGATGTTGTCGGGAATCATGGACAAAGAGCAAATCTTGAATGACAGGAATTTCTTCTCGTATTTTTTCCCCCTTACGTATCGCAATTTGCCACTTCATTGGAATAAACACTTCCACACCTAATTCTTGTAGCTGTTTGTATGCGGGTTCTTTGGCATTACGTCGTTTCAAGTCACGCATGACATACCATTGATGTTTTTCCGTGTTTTCCATTGAGGTGCTTCAATTTAGACAAATATTATCAATCCTGCCTGATGCTGTTTTTTATTGCAAATCAGGAAGTTATGAGACGACTTGAAAAAGTATGAAACTATTATCTCTGTTATGACCCCATTACGCCATCTTTTAAAAATGTCCATAGATAGTGAAATGTACATATGTTGAGATATGTATTTCAATACAAAAGTAAGAAAAAAAACGAAAAGCGAAAGCATTGGATAAGCCTTTTTCCTGGGCAGACATACCTCTTTCGACAATGAGGTACAAGTGTATCCTTTTACTGTGGACTATTCATTTGTTTTTGTTTCTTGGAATTCAGTTTCTGATGCGGTTTTAGTTGTAGTGAAATTATTTATAAGACAGGATGTTCGGTTCAAAGAAGCAGGATATGTTTTTGCAAATTAATGCGAAAAAATAATGGAAATGTACAGGAATTTATAGGCTTTAATATTTTAATGCGTGAAAAATTAAATGGTTGCATTGTGGAATTGAAGAATGTTGCTATATTTGTGAAATGTATAAAAATCAACAAACCTAATCTAACTATTTTTCAGTATTCACAATGAGAAAGTATTTACTGTTTCTATTCTCAGCCCTGGCATTGGTTGCCGGAGCTGCAGCATTGTCTGTGAAGGAAAGAGGGCCGAACCGTGCCGCTCAGCCATCCGCAAGAGTGATTGAACGCATATCCGCTGATGATGCCCCCGACATCTACGGCTGGTTGCGCTATGACGAGACTTCCCGGGATTACGGTCTTTGCAAGTTTAACGCCTACAATCCGGAGATCATCGAGATGCTGTACCCTTATGAGCATACGATGCAGGCCTGTGCGGGTGCGTATGCCGACGGGAAATATTATGTCTACATGTACAACCCTAACGAAGGGCAGGGAGCGATTCCGCTGTCGTTCGGCACGGTGGACCTGGTAACGGGCAAATACACGGAGATTGCCGACTATAAAGGCTTGAACACGCTGTTTGCCGACATGACCTACGACTACTCGACGCAGACGATGTATGCCATCGGCGCGCCCAACAACGGTGATGTGTCGCAGTTGATGACCGTCAGTCTGACCGACGGTAAAATCACGCAGTTGGGCGGATTGACCCACAAGTTTGTCACGCTGGCCTGCTCCTACGACGGTCAGCTGTATGCCGTGAAGGGCGATGACGGCTATCTTTACTCCATCGACAAGGCAACCCTCGATGTGACTGAAATCGGCTATACTTACGAGGAGCCGGAGGGGGCTTATCTGCAGTCGATGGATTTCGACCACAATACGAATACGCTCTACTGGGCATGCAATAATATTTATGAGGAAGGCGTGCTGGCAACCATTAATCTGGAGACCGGCGAGTCTACGCGTACCGGTACGCTGGGCGGCAACGCTCAGGTGGTGGGCCTCTACATTCCGTTTGAGAAGGTCGACAACGACGCTCCGGCTGCCGTCAGCGACCTGAAGGTGACGCCGTCGGCCGACGGTGCGCTGAAAGCCACGCTGAGCTGGACCAACCCGACGAAGACCTATGCAGGAGCCGATGGTGTGAAGCTTACGCAGGTGGAGGTATATCGCGACGGTGTAAAGGTGCATACGCTCGACGGTGCGGAGCCCGGCAAGCAGATGACCTGGGAGGACAACACGGTGGAGAAGGGCGGACTGACGCTTTACCGAGTGGTGGCCGTCAATGAGCATGGCAGCGGCGAATCGGTGGAGGCGACCGTGTTTGTCGGTTTCGACGTTCCGGCTGCTCCGACCGAGGTAGTGGCCGAAAAACTCTCGGAATCCTCCATCAAGGTGAGCTGGAAGGCTCCCGAAAAGGGTATTACGGGCGATTTGATTGATCTTTCCACGCTGTCTTACCGCGTGGTGCGTTTCCCCGACAACAAGGAAGTGGCCACAGGCCTGAAAGAAACCACCTTTACGGACGCTACGATTATGGCGCTCAACAATTATTCCTACGAAATTGAAGCCTCTACGGCAACGGGAGTAGGCGGCAAGACCCGCTCGGAATCGCTTGTGGTGGGTCCGGCATTGGAAGTGCCTTACTCCTGCAACTTCAGCACAGATGAGGAATTCGCGCTGTGGACGGTTGTCGACGCTAACAGTGACTCCTTCACCTGGCGCCGGGAAACGACCCTCGATGCGGCTTACTATTACTATAACGAGAATGATGAGACTGTCGGTGGTGACGATTGGCTGATTTCCTCACCGATTCGTATGGAGGTCGGCAAGACCTACCGTCTGCGCTTCAAGCTGCAGAGCTACGATTCTTCCTACGAGGAGAAAATGGCTGTCTACATGGGACAGGGCAACACGAAAGAAGCCATGACCACGCAGGTGGGCGACTATTCGATTGCCGACAACAATTTCCAGGATTACGAGGTGGTATTGCCTCCTGTGCAGGCCGACGGCAACTACAATCTGGGTTTCCATTGCCATTCCGACCCGTATATGTTCATTCTTTACCTGACAGGTGTGACTGTTGAGGAAGCTACGGAAGGTGCGCTGAAAGGTACGGTAACCGACGGTAAGTCGCCGGTTGAGGGCGCGACCGTAACGGTAGTGGAAGAGAAGCTGACGGCTCAGACCGATGCCGCCGGAGCTTATTCGTTCCCGTCGCTCAAGCCGGGAGAATATACGCTGACGGTAGAGGCCGAGGGCTTTGCGAAATATGAGCAGAAGGTGACGGTGAAAGCCGATGAGGCAACGGTGGCTGACATCGAACTGGGTAAGCTGGTGAAGCTCAACGTGAGCGGAAAGGTGCTGGGCGAGGCGGGTAATCCGCTGTCCGGCGCGCGTGTTGCAATCAAGGGATATGAGCCTTACGCGACGGTTTCCGGCGAGGACGGTACGTTTGCTTTCAGCGGCATCAATGCATATGGTGAGACAAAAGTCATCATTTCTCGTTACGAGATGGAGGACTATGAGGCTGCGCTCGATTTGTCGAAGGCTGACATCAACCTCGGCGACGTGCAACTGACAGACAAGTTGCTGCCGCCGTTTGACGTGACGGTGGAGGCCGGTGATGCTGCTGCCACGGTGGCATGGAAACGTCCGATGGATTTGGACGAATACCGCAACGACAGCGGTGTGCACGACGGCCGCCTGGGTCGTACCGACGACACGGAGAAGAGCGTTTATGGCGCTGTGTTCCGCACGCCGGCGCGCTTGACGGAAATGACATGGTACACGGAGCTTTATCTGCAGGAGCATCCTACTGTCAACATCTTCGTGTTCGACCTCGATGAGTCGGGACAACCTACCTCGAAGATTCTCTATTCTCAGGAAAATGTGCCCAATAAGGACAACACTTGGTCAACGTTCCGCTTCCCGCAGCCGGTGGATGCACCGCGCGGCTATATGCTGGCTGTCAGCGGTAAGGGACACACCGGTATCGGTCTGGCGCTGGCCGAAGGCACGGACTATCCGTTTGTGGAAGGAGTGAACTGCTTCTCGACGGACTACACGACCGGCGAGTTTGTCTACACGGAGGAGCACGACGTGCGCCGTCCGATGATGATTCGTGCGAAGGGAGTGGAACTCAGCGACGTAGACCTTCCGGAAGCGTCGGTCAAGACCTATAAGGTATGGCGTCTTGCGGAGGCCGATATGGAGAATGAAAGCGCATGGACGCTGCTCACGACCGAGCCGCAGAGCGGTCTGTCGCTGACCGACAAGACCTGGGCCGACGCGCCGCAGGGCATCTATCGTTTCGCCGTGCGTACGGTCTATGCCGACGGAGAGGTGTCTGAGCCGGAATTCTCTGCCCCGGCAGCCAACAAGATGGAGGCGAAGGTGACTGTCAACCTCACGACCAATACTCCGAAGAACGAGGCGGCCGGTGCGACCGTGACGCTGACCAATAACGACGACGAGAGCCGCGTCTACACAGCGACGGCCGACGCAGATGGCCGTGTCGTGCTGGAAGCCGTTTGGAAAGGCACTTACACGCTGACGGCGGAGAAGCATGGTTATGTCCGTCTGGAGGAAAAGACGGTGAATCTCTCTACGGAGAAAGAGTATGCGCTGGCTTATGAGCTGAAGGAATATGTAGTGGCTCCGTTTGGTCTGGAGGTACGCGAGGAATCGGTGGCAGGCGACTATACGTTCATATGGAACACGGTGAACGCCCTGTTTGACGATTTCGAAGGTCATGAGGACTTCGCGGTGAACTCTCCGGGTAAAATCGGCTGGAGCTACATTGACGGTGACGGCGAGCAGGTTTATCCGATTGACGGCATCTCTTATCCGAATGCGGAGGCTGCGATGGCCTACATGATTTTCAATCCTTACCAGACAGAACCTGCCGTAGGTGTGATGGATGCCAACATCCGTCCGCTCAGCGGCGAGAAGTTCCTTGCGGCATTCCCGACGATGCTGAACAATGACTTCATCATTTCGCCGGAATTGGACTTTACGAAGGACTTCACGTTTAAGTTCTATGCGAAGAGCTACACGGAGGACTACGGCAAGGAGAAAATCAATGTCGGCTATTCTGTAACCGGCAAGGAGCCAGGCGATTTCACATGGCTCAACGGCGACGCGCCGCTGGAGTTGCCGATGGGCGACTGGACAACTGTTGAGTACACCGTACCGAAGGAGGCACGCTATGTGACCATCAACTGCGTTTCCGACAACCTGTTCGTGCTGATGATTGACGATGTGTTCATCGGCTTTGAACTGCCCGACGGAGTGGATGCCGATGCCATCCGCAGTGACCTGACGTTTGAGGTGTATCTCGACGGCGAGAAACTGGCAACGACAGCCGACAAGACCTATAAGTTTACCGGATTGGCGAAGGGAATACACAAGGCAGGCGTGAAGGCGCTGTTTGCTTCCGAGACCACTCCGCTTGTTGAGGTGGAATTTGACGTGACAGAGGGTGCGGGCATTGCAGCCGCCGGCCTCGACGGCATCACCGTCTATCCGAACCCGACCAGCGGCCGCGTGAACGTCCGTGGCGGCTACGACCATGTGTTTGTCATGAATGCGACAGGCAGTCTGGTAGGCCGTTACGAAGCCGGTGAGACCGTTGATATTTCCAATTGTCCGGCCGGCGTTTACTTCCTGAAAGTAGTAAGCGGCGACCGCTCAGTGGTTAAGACAGTTATTCTTGCGAAATAAGAGCAGCCGTAAGGCTGATACATAAAAACGCGCCCCGGAGCCGCAAGCTCCGGGGCGCGTTTTTATGTATCAGATGTGTAATGACTGCAATTGTTAGTCTTCTGTGTGAAGGAGGAATTATGCTAAAGGGTAGTCATATGGTTGGGTAAATAAAAAAACGCCCGGGCCGCGGAGTGTTGTGCTTCGCGGCCCGGGTGTGTTGCTATGCTTTCTTTTTCAGTTCGGGGTAGGAGATGCGCGTGTGGTACATGGTGCGCAGTCGGGCGATGAATACTTTCTTCACGATTTCCACGTCCTTGAAGCTCAGCGGAGATTCCTTCATGAGCCCTTGTGCGATTTGACCGTCCACAATCTTGTTGACAAGGTTGGAGATGGTTTCGTCGTTGTACTCCTTCAGGCTTCGGGAAGCCGCCTCGGTGGCGTCGGCCATCATCAGGATGGCTGTCTCCTTGCTGCGCGGGTTCGGACCCGGATAGGTGTAGGGTGTCGGGTCGACAGGTTCGCCGCCGTTCTCGTTGCAGGCGGTCGTGTAGAAATATTTTGCCATGCTGAGTCCATGATGCTCACGGATGAAGTTGCGAATCACTTCCGGCAGTTTCTCGCGTTCGGCGAGCCGCAGTCCGTCGGTCACGTGGCGGATGACGATTTTCGCACTCTGTTCCGGCGAGAGCAGTTCGTGAGGATTCACGTCGTGCTGGTTCTCGGTGAAGAAGGCCGGATTCTCCATCTTTCCGATGTCGTGGTAGAGCGCGCCTGCACGTGCCAGCTGCGAGTTGGCTCCGATTTCGCGGGCTGCTTCCGCCGCAAGGTTGGAGAGCTGGATGGAGTGCTGGAACGTACCCGGAGCTTTTTCCGAGAGTTCCTGCAGCAGCGGGCTGTTGACGTCGGACAGCTCAACGAGGGTCACTTTCGACACAAAGCCGAAGAGCTTCTCCAGTACGAAGATGAGCACGTAGGCAAACGACAGCATGACGGCGTTGATGGCGAAATAGATGAATACGCGGTAGTCGACGCCGGAGATATTGTTGTCGGCAATGATTTTGGTTGCTACGTAGCAGATGGAGTAGGTGAAGAACACGAAGATGGCCGTGCGTATCAGCTGCGACCGCTTCGACAGTTCCTGAAGCGTGTTGATGGCGACAACGCTGGCCACCAAGTGCATGACAATGAAGTTGAACTGGTTGTGTACGACAAGGCAGCACAGCAGCACCTGGATGACCGATACGAAGAATGCCGTGCGGGAGTCGAAGAACGTAACCAGTACGACCGGCACGAGTGTCAGCGGCAGGAAGTAGATGCCGTAGGTGAACTTCGGGACAATCGTATAGGAGAAGATGGTCATCGCTGAAATGAAAATCAGGATGAAGAGCGACTTGCGCTTGTCGCCGAGAACCGATTCCCTGCGATAGTAGGAGAAATAGACGAAGAGCAGGAAGAAGAGGGTGAAGATGAGGATGGCGAATCCGACAATCGAATAGTTCATCTCACCGAAATTTCCGCTGTTACGAGTGTATTTCTCGTTTTCCTGAATAATGAGCGCTTTCTGTGGCGTTACAATTTCACCGCGGTCGATGATGCGCTCGCCCTTGACGATAGGTGCCCGCGCGCAGGCCAGCTGATAGGCGTTCTCCAGGTATTTGCGGTTGAGGAGCGTGTCCTCAATCAGGTTGGGGCGGATGTAGTCGGCCACATTGGAGGAGAAGAACGCCAGGCTGTTGTCGGTGACAAAACTGTAGGCGGTGCGCGAGGAGAAGAGGTTGTCGGCATTTCTCACCTCCGCATCGGAATTCTCGCGGATGATGCGGATGCTGGTGAGCTTTTTCTCGCTGATTTTATCCCAGACGTCATTCTCTACGATTCCGGTGCGGTAGACCTGCTCGAGCGAGCGGCGGAGCGTCATTGAGTTGAGGGGCGACTCGCTGAGCCGCTTCAGCTCGGTTGCCTCCACGCTGGCATCCCTTTTGAAGAAGGGGATGAACGCTTTGTTCACGCTGTCCTTTTTCAGTTTCACGGTTGCCGAGTCCATCGGCACGGCCATTTGCGTTTCCGCAAAGAGCGCGTTGTGGACCCACGGTTTCCCTATCTCGTATGTCAGTTGCCGGTGCGTTTTGCCGGGAACGAAATAGACGATGAGCGCGATGGCCGCGCAGAAATAGAGAATATGAATCCAGAATTTCTTTTCAAAGAGTCTAATTTTTTCAATCATTGCGTTGGTGGATTAAATTAGCTTGTGCGGACGGCCAGCTTCACGCCCTCGATGCGTTTCAGCTGCCGGCAAAGCCGGTTGACGAAGGAAGCGTCGGTCACGCGGATAATCAGCGTAGCGGCAAAAACGCCTTCCTTGGCTTCGATGTCAAGTTTACGAATGTTGATGGCCATATTGGTCGATATTTCGTGGATGAGTTCCTGCAGGATGCCCATGCGGTCGATGCCCTCGATGGAAATGGTGGCGAGGGATGTGGTGACAAGCGGGGATTCTTCCCAGCGGGTAGCCACCAGGCGGTTTCCGAAGCTGCTCTTGATGCGCATGGCTGTCTCACAGTCCATCTTATGCACGATTACGTTCTGCTTGTCGTCGACGTAGCCGATTACGTCGTCGCCCGGAATCGGGTTGCAGCAGGTGGCGATGCGGTAGTTGTGCACGCCGTTCTCGGTGCGGAGCACATAGGTCTTCTTCATGTCGATGGCCGGCTTCATGGTTGAGAGTTTTTCCTCGTCGGCTTCGGCCTCGGTCTGCTCCTTCTTGCTCCGGGAGCTGAACGGCCATATTCTCGTCAGCAGGCTGTTTGACTTCTTGCAGAGGGATTTGACGGTGTTCTCGGTGATTTCCAATGTGCCGCTGCCGATGGCATAATAGAGGTCGTCGCGGGTCATCAGGTGGAACAGCGCCATGAGTTTTGAGATAAACTCGTTGGGGTTCTCCAGCGAATAGTCGAATATGATTTGCTCCACGATGCGCTCGCCCTTCTCGGAGATGCGCTTACGCTGCTTCTTCAGCGCTGATTCCAGACGGGTCTTGGCCTTGGCTGTCGTGATGTAGTTGAGCCATTCCGGCTGCGGGGTCTGTGATTGGGAGGTCAGCACTTCCACCTGGTCACCGCTCTGCAGCTTGTAGGAGATAGGCACGAGCTTGTGGTTGACTTTGCCGGCAATGCTGTGGGAGCCGATTTCGGAGTGCAGCTCATAGGCTACGTCGAGCACGGTGGCATCCTTCGGCATTGTCAGCATGTCGCCCTTGGGCGTGAATACGATGATTTCCGTCGCGTAGAGATTGAGCTTGATGGTGTCGAGGAAGTCGACGGCGTCCGGTCCCGGCTCCTTGAGCAGGTCGGTGATGGTCTTGAGCCATGTCTCGAGTTCCGACTCCTCGTCGCTTTCCCCGATTTTGTATTTCCAGTGGGCGGCAAAGCCACGCTCGGCGATGTCGTCCATGCGCTTGCTTCGGATTTGTACCTCCACCCAGTTGCCGTCGGGTCCCATCACCGTCAGGTGGAGCGCACGGTAGCCGTTGGCTTTCGGCGAGCTAATCCAGTCGCGGGTGCGCGATGGGTGCAGGTTGTAGAGGTCGGTGATGGCGGCGTAGATGTTCCAGCAGATGGCCTTCTCGTTGGCGTCGGCGTCGCAGTCGAAGACGATGCGGACGGCATAGAGGTCGTAGACTTCCTCAAACGGAACGTGCTTCGTCTCCATCTTGTGCCAGATGGAATAGTTCGACTTGACACGGGCGGTCATCGTGTATCCCTTGAGGTGCATTTCTTTCAGCTTCTCGTGGATGGGGGCTGCGAAATCCTTGAATACCGCGCCGCGGGAGCCTTCCGTTTCACGGATTTTCTGGCTGATTTCCTCGTACTGCTCCGGATGCTGGTATTTGAAACTCAGGTCCTCCAGCTCGGTTTTGATGGCGAAAAGACCGAGGCGGTGGGCAAGCGGAGCGTAGATGTAGAGCGTCTCTCCGGCGATTTTATACTGCTTGCTCGGCAGCATGGAGCCGAGGGTACGCATGTTGTGCAGACGGTCGGCCATCTTGATGAGGATGACGCGGATGTCTTCTGCCATCGTCAGCAGCAGTTTGCGGAAATTCTCCGCCTGGGCCGACACCTTGTCGCCGAAAATGCCGCCTGAGATTTTAGTGAGGCCGTCGACAATCATGGCAATCTTCTTGCCGAAATTCATCTCGATGTCCTCCACGGTGTATTCCGTGTCCTCCACCACGTCGTGAAGCAGAGCGGCACAGATGGATGTGGAGCCCAGACCGATTTCCTGGCTTACGATTTTAGCCACGGCAATCGGGTGCAGGATGTAGGGCTCGCCGGAATGGCGGCGTATGCCCTTATGGGCTTCCTTAGCGAAAGCATAGGCGCGCTTGATGATTTCCACCTTCTTGCGGTGGTTACTGTTCAGGTAGCCGTTCAGCACTTCATGAAACGCATTGTCGATATATTTATCTTCTTGCTCCGGAGTGAGTCCTAAAGAGTTATAGTCAGCCATAGTCATAAATTTTAGGTTCTGTCATAGGGGGAGGAGCGCAGAGGCAGGTGAAGCTGTTTCCCTTCCTGCACTTGACTCTGCCGAACCGCAACCTATACTATACAAATATACAGATACTTTGACAAATTGTTGTATTCGGGTCTGGAAATTTTTTGAATAAACACACTTTAGAGGATACGGGCCAGGAAAAAGATGGTTTTTACGAGCCATTCCGGAAGCCGGTCGGCCGCGTAGAAGCAAAGCCGGTAGCGTAGCGGTATGTTTTTGTAGCTCATAATCTGCCGGTTGGTTTCCGGAAATGTCGTTTTCCATTCGTGAAGGCGCCTTCGGTTTCCCCGCAGCAGTTTTATTTTCGCCGTAAATTGGGTGAAGTCGATAAACGCGCGGTAGCGGTTTTTCAGGTCGGGAGGTTGAGCGTCGAACCATTCCTCCATTCTCCTCGCGAATGCCAGGTGGTCGTTGAGCACACGCTCCATGTCGATGGTTGAGAGCGTCTTGTCGGATGTCCGCCGGTAATGGTAGAACGGCCGGTTGTAGATAACGATGCGCTGCGTAAAGACACACAGGCGGAACAGGATGCCCAGGTCCTCCCAGCAGTCTATTCCTTCGAAGAAACGTATCTGGTGCTTCTCCAACAGGGAGCGGCGGATGATTTTGTTGCACAGCGAGCCGTGGAGCGTGTCGAGCGGCATCGTGTTGAGTCCGGGAAAATCGAGGGAGGGAAAGCGTATGACGGAAGTCTTCTGCGGGGTTTCGACATAGAAGGCCGTGCATACGATGTCGGCTCCGGAGGTGTCGGCCACGTTGAGCATGCTGCCGTACATTTCGGGGTCTACCCAGTCGTCGGCATCGCAATGGACGATGAATTCACCCTGCGCGGTGTCGTGGCCCCGCTGTCGTGAGAAACCCGCTCCCCGGTTGGTGTCGTTATGCAGGATGGTCACCTGGTGCAGCCGCTCGGGATAGGCTTCGACAACGGATTGCAACCGAGACAGGCTGTCGTCGGTCGAGCAGTCATCGATGAAGATAAACTCCACACCGCCCTGCAGCGATTGCCGCATAAGGGAGTGAACGCATTTCTCGATATAGGAGGATGCGTTATGGAAGGGAGTGATGACTGAGAGCCGTATGTTTCTGGATGAGCTGTTCATAAAAATCGATTAACTACAAACTTACGAAAAAATTGGCAGAAATCATACTCTTTATTGAAAAAACAACGTGGCGGAAATTTTTGTGTAAAAAACTCGTTTGTAAGCGAGATGGCCGAAATAGTGTCGTAAGTGATTGTAAGATAGGCTATATATGAAGAAAAGTGCAGTTGAAACGAGGAAAATGAAACACTTTTATTTTGTGAAAAAGAGTTAAACAATAGGGCAAACTCTTGCATTTAAAAAAAACTCGTCCTATCTTTGCATCGCATTTGAAAAACGGGCGAATACCAGAGTGGCCAAATGGGGCAGACTGTAAATCTGCTGGTTTATACCTTCGGTGGTTCGAATCCATCTTCGCCCACTCAACAACTGCGGAAGTAGCTCAGTTGATAGAGCATCAGCCTTCCAAGCTGAGGGTCGCGAGTTTGAGCCTCGTCTTCCGCTCAAAGGATACAGGGTTTCTGATTTTTCAGAAACCCTTTTTTTATGGATATTGCATCGCATGATAGCAAGAGCGGCATTTTTCGGTTCATCCCGGAACAATGCCGCTCTTGCTGTATTCTGAGTCGTGAAGGGAAGCGGGTGTGTCACTAATACCCGCCTCCTAACGCATGGTATAGATTGATGATGCCTTGAATTTCGTCAAAACGGTCGGTCGTAGAGTTTAGTTCAGCCTGCAACAGGGATTGGCGTGCTGAAATAACCTCCAGATAGTTTTGCGAGCTGTATTGCATCAGCAGTTCCGCATTACGCAGCGCGGAACTGAGAGAAACAATCTGCTGTTCATCAATCGCGATGCGCTTACGGGCGGTTTGCCATTGCGTTAAGGCATCGTTCACTTCGGCGCCGGCGTTGAGAATGCTCTGATTGAAAGCAAGCAGGGCTTCCTCTTGCTGGGCCTTGGCTATCTTTAGATTCGCGATATTCTTGCCTCTGTTGAATATCGGCTGAACCAATGAGGCAACAGCGGAAAACAACCATTGTCCGGGATTAAGGATGCTTCCGCCGGCAGCGTTGGTCCATCCGGCAGAGCCGCTTAAGGTGATATTCGGGTAGAAGGCGGAACGGGCGGCGTTGGTTGCATAATAAGCTGCCGCCAGTTGCTGCTCACTCTGTCGGATATCCGGGCGTCGACTCAGCAATTGCAAGGGGACGCCTACGGCAAGAGAATCCGGGAATGGCTGATTCTCAATAGTTGAGCGTTCGATGGCTTGTGCAGGGAGCTCTAATAGCGTGGAAAGTGAGTTTTCCATTTCATTGATTTGCCGTTCGATGGAAAGAATGGAGGCTTCTACTGAAAGTTTGCTCGCTTCCGTCTGCGCAACGGCCATTTCGGTGGCTTGTCCGGCGCGCTTCAGGGCCTTCATCACCTGCAGGCTCCCCGTCCATGTCTCAGCGGTCCTTTTGCTGATGTCCAGTTGCTTGTCGAGCATTAGCAAAGTGTAGTAGCTGTTTGCGATGGTGGCTATCAATTGGGTCTGTACGGCCTGACGATAGGCGTCGCTTTGCTCCAGGGCGGCTTGCGCTCCCCGTTTTGCATTGAGCAATTTGCCGAATATGTCTATCTCCCAATCAGCCGCAGCCGCCAGGTTGTACGTCCTCGAAGGACTGTTTCCTTCGATGCTGGTAATCGAGCCTTGCGGAGACAGCGAGATGGAAGGCAGATACGCCAGTTTGGAGGTCGATAGCAGGGCTTCCGCCTCCTGAACCTTCAGGCGGGCAATGCCTAAGTCGGTATTGTGGGTGAGTCCAGTCTCGATAAGGCGCTGGAGAGGCAAATCGGTGAAAAGTTCTCTCCACGAGAGCGATGCCAGGGAGGCTGTATCTACAGAGACAGATGGACTCCGATACAGGCTGTCGGAAACGACGACAGCCTCCGGCCTTTCATAGGCTTTGTATATGTGACACCCGCTCAGCGAGAGGGAGAGAACGATGGCAATAAATATTTTCTTCATGTACATAAATTCTTGTATTTATTTCTTCTCAATCTTAGATGACCGGCGTGCGGGCATGATTTTCTCCTGTATATACTGGAATATCATGAACAACGGAGGAACAATGAAAAGCAATGCGATGGTTCCGATGAGCATTCCTCCCACGGTGCCTACTCCGATGGAAATATTGCCATTGGCTCCGACTCCGGAGGCAAACATCAGCGGAAGCATGCCGAATATCATTGTCAGCGAAGTCATGAGGATAGGACGCAAACGGATTTTCGCAGCCGAGACAGCCGCTTGAACGATTGACATTCCGTGACGTCTGCGTTCGGAAGCGTATTCTGTCAGCAGGATGGCAGTTTTTGAAAGCAGTCCAATCAGCATGATGAGTCCGGTCTGCAGGTAAATGTTGTTTTCCAGCCCGAAAATCTTCGCAAACAAGAAGCTGCCGGCTAAACCGAATGGCACGGAAAGGATTACGGCCAGCGGGATGAACAGACTTTCGTAGAGCGCACACAGAATCAAGTAGATGAATACGACGCAGATTACAAACACCAAGGTTGTCGTGTTACCGGTGTTTGACTCTTCCCGCGACATACCGCCAAACTCAAATCCGTAGCCGGTCGGCAAGGTCTGTTTCGCCACTTCCTGAATGGCGTTAATCGCCTGGCCGGAACTGTAGCCGGAAGCTGCGGCGCCATTTACCTGGATGGCGGAGAACAGGTTGAATCGGGTCAGCACTTCAGAGCCATATACCCGTGTCAGCTTCAGATATTGTCTGATGGGCGACATTTCCCCCGCGTCATTGCGGACATAGATGCTGTTGAGCGATTCCGTGTCAAGCCGGAATTCAGGAGGAGCCTGCACCATTACGCGGTAGAGTTTGGAGAAGCGGTTCATGTTTGAAGCGTAGTTGCCGCCGATATATCCGGCCAAAGTGCTGAGAACATCGGTAGGCGATACGCCGTTTCTCTTGCAGCGCGCGGCGTCTACTTCCAGTAAATATTGAGGGAATTTCGTGTCAAAGGAAGTGGTCGCGCGTCCAATCTCAGGACGCTTGTTCAACTCTTCGATAAACAGACGTGTGTATTTCAGCAAGTCTTCTGTTGTACCGCCTTTCTGGTCCTGCACATAGACCTCAAAGCCGCTATTGACACCATAGCCGGGAATCATGGGTCGTGTGAACGGCATGATTTCAGCGTTTGCTATGAAGGCGGTCCGTCGGCTGATTTCATTCATGACCTCATCAATGGCATCCTCTTTGTCCGGACGTTCGCTCCAGTCCTTCAGACGGATTGTAAACATACCGTTGCAGGCACCCTGGCCGCTCAGCATGGAGTTACCGGTTGTGTTGGACTGGATTTCAATTTGAGGAATGGTGCGCAGGCAACTGTCCACCTGTTCCATTACCTTGCGTGTTTCCCGGGTGCTGTTGCCGGGAGAGGTACGCACATCAATGAAAACCGTTCCCATATCTTCGTTCGGGACCAATCCTGTTTTCGTGTTTGACATCAGAAGTGCAAACCCGACACAGGCCACTATCAGCAATGAGCCTGCCAGCCACTTGCGTTTCAGCATGAACAGCACGCCGACTTTATACTTGGCCACCAGACGGTGGAAAGCGGAGTCGAATGCAATGTGGAATCGGGAGGAGAAGCTGAGTTTCTTTCCGTTCTTGTCCGTCTGGTGAGGAGTCATGATGAGAGCACAGAGAGCCGGGCTCAGGGTGAGGGCGTTCAATAGTGAGATGGCAACGGCGGCGGCCATTGTCAAGCCGAATTGAGTGTAGAAAGTACCGGTGGTGCCTCCGATGAAGCTTACGGGGATGAATACCGCCATAAACACGAATGTGGTGGTTACCAAGACGGAGGTGATGCCGTCCATGGCGTCAACGGTGGCAAGGTAGGAGGATTTATAACCCTCGTCAAACTTGGCCTGAACGGCTTCCACCACCACGATGGCATCGTCTACGACCGTTCCGATGACCAGTACCAATGCAAACAATGTCAGCATGTTCAGACTGAAACCGGCCATGTAGAGAAAGGCAAAGGTACCTATCAGGGATACGATAATGGACAATGTCGGAATGAGGGTGGAGCGTAAGCTCTGCAAGAACAGGTACACCACGAGGACGACCAGGATGATGGCCTCGATGAGGGGCTTTATGACATTCTTGATGGATGCATCCAGAAAATCCTTGGTACTCATCAAATCCACAATCTTGATGCCTTCCGGAAGGGTTTTTGAGATTTCCTCAACGGTGCGGTCTATTTCCTTGATGATTTCATTGGCGTTGGAGCCGGAAGTCTGGGCAATCATAATGTTGCATCCCGGATGTCCGTTCACTTCGCCTATGTAATCGTAGGCGCGTGTTCCCAGTTCTACCGTGGCTACATCTTTGAGCCGGAGCATCTCGCCGTTGGGTAATGACTTGATGACCATGTTCTCATAGTCGACCTCATTCTCATAGCGTCCGCGGTATTTCAGCACATACTGGAATGTGTTTTCTGATTCTGCGCCCAACGTACCGGTAGCGGCTTCGATGTTTTGTTCGCTAAGTACGGTGGTTATGTCGGAAGGAACTAACGAGTATTTCTGCATCTTGTTCGGGTCAAGCCAGATGCGCATAGAGTATTCGTAACCAAAGACATTTACCTCGCCGACACCTGCGATACGGGACAGACGGGGCTCAATGTTGATTTTCATGTAGTTCGTGAGAAACGCCTCGTCAAACCGGTCGTCGGGACTGTAGACGGCCAGCTGCTTGATGTTGCTGGTCTGTCGTTTCCGCACGGTGATACCGCTTTTTGTTACTTCGGCAGGCAGCAGTCCTTCGGCTGTCGCTATGCGGTTTTGCACGTTGACGGTGGCCATGTCCGGGTCTGTCCCCTGACGAAAATATACGGTGATTTTGGCGGAGCCGTTGTTGGAGGCGGTTGAAGTCATGTACATCATGTTTTCGACTCCGTTGAGGGCCTCCTCCAGAGGTGTTACGACACTTTTCTGTACTGTCTCGGCATTGGCTCCGGTGTAGGTTGCGGATACGCTGCCGCAGGAATGTTTGTTTATCTTTACCACGGCTTACGCTGAATATGCATTAGACGGTTTTAATCTTGACGCGGTGGATTTTCTTCATAAGCCTTTTTCTTACGAGCGGTTCGAGATAGCCGTTGGCAAAGCCTTGAGCCGGATTAATGCCAGGGAGGCGGCTACGCCCAAAAGTATTGTGGTAAAGCAGGGTTATAGCAACGTGAATATTCAATTGTCTGATATACTTTATATTGAGGCGTTGGGGAATTATGTGAAGATTATACGTTATTCGGGAGGTTCTGTATTGACGCGTAATAATCTGAAGTCCATATATGACCTTCTTCCGTCAGAGAAGTTTCTTCGCATTCACCGTTCTTATGTCGTATCGGTGGATGGTATAGTGGCATATACCCACGCTAAGGTCATATTGAAAGGAAATAAGAGTTTGCCCATCGGGGCCCAGTATGTTTCGTATGTTACAGGAAGGTTGGGAGGTTAGCCGTGAACCGTAGTTTGTTGGTCGGAGTGATAAAAAACAAGTCCGGTTTTATTTTGAAGATTGGAAAGAATGTAATATATTTGTGATATTAAAATAATATCATAAAAACAACAAGCTATGGAAAATAAAGATGTGGATTTCAAAGGGTTCAGAATGAACGGCTTCTTGGCGCTGTTCCTTTTTCTGTTTGTTTGGTTCGGAATAGTTGCGTGGCTCGTCAGTACGGACACGCTGGCGCTGAATGTGCTGGCCGTTGTCATGATTGTGCTGGGTATTGTGCTTAATTGCGGCTATATGATGTTGGAGCCGAACGAGGCACGCGTGATGGTGTTTTTCGGTCAGTATAAGGGAACGTTCCGTGAGACGGGATTTTATTGGGTCAATCCGTTCCTGAGCGCGAAGAAACTGTCGCTCCGTGCGCGCAACCTTGACGTTGAGCCGATTAAGGTGAACGATAAAATCGGTAATCCTGTGCTTATCGGCTTGGTGCTGGTATGGAGACTGAAAGATACTTACAAGGCGATGTTTGAGATTGACGCGCAGACGATGGCCAACACGACCGTGACGCTGGGCAACGGCAAGACGCAGACTTCCGCCTCGACGGTGGCCAGCCGGATGAATGCCTTTGAGAATTTCGTGAAGATACAGAGTGACGCGGCGTTGCGTCAGGTGGCGGGTTTGTATGCTTACGATGACAACGAGTCGGAGGCAGACGGACTGACGCTCCGTTCCGGAGGTGAGGAAATCAACGAGCAGCTTGAGCAGAAGTTGAATGAGCGTCTGAGCATGGCGGGTATTGAGGTGATGGAAGCCCGCATCAACTATCTGGCTTATGCGCCGGAGATTGCAGCCGTGATGCTCCGTCGTCAGCAGGCTTCGGCCATTATCAGCGCGCGTGAGAAGATTGTTGAGGGCGCTGTGTCGATGGTCCGCATGGCACTGGATAAGCTCGCAGCCGACGACGTGGTAGAGCTGGACGAGGAGAAGAAGGCGGCGATGGTAAGCAATCTGCTTGTCGTGCTTTGCGCCGACGAGTCGGCTCAGCCGGTTGTGAATACGGGAACATTGAATCATTGATAAAACCCTCGGAGCATGGCCAAGAAAGAGAATGTGACAAAAAGTTTCGTGCTGCGTGTCGACGCGGCTACGATGGAGGCTGTGGAGAAATGGGCCGCCGATGAGTTCCGCAGCACCAACGGCCAGCTTCAGTGGATTATCAGTGAGGCCCTGCGCAAGAGCGGCCGTCTGAAGAAACCGAAAAAAGGCGTGTTGCCACCGGAGGAGGAATAATATATAGCCGGTCATCAGGCCGGCTTTTTTGTGCCCGAGGGGGGAAACGGAGCCGGGTGTTGCGGTTTTTGTTCGGATTAAAGTGAGGCGTTTTTGCACGGGTGTGGAAAAATCTGTAACTTAGCGTCAGTATGAAACCGATATTTCTCATAGGCTATATGGGCGCGGGCAAGACGACGCTGGGGCGTGTTCTGGCGCGCAAACTGGGTTGTGACTTCATCGACCTGGATATTTTTATAGAAAACCGCTTCCACCGTTCGGTCCGGAATCTTTTTGAGACAAAAGGGGAGGACGGTTTCCGCAAGATAGAGCGGAACGTGCTGCTTGAAGTTGCTGAATTTCAGGATGTGGTGATAGCCTGCGGAGGTGGAACCCCTTGCTTTTTCGACAATATGGCTCTGATGCGTGAGCATGGCTTTACCGTGTGGCTTACGGCCCCGGAACCCGTACTGTTTGCCCGTCTTACGCTGCCCCACGCCAAGGCAAAACGGCCTTCCATCGCGACGAAAAGCGACGAGGAGATAATGGGTTTCATTCATGACAACATCGAGAGCCGCCGGCCTTATTACAGCCAGGCGGAAATTGAGTTTGATACGACATTGATTGAGACGGCGGCTGAGACGGAAGTGACGGCTGACCGTCTGATAACGATATTGCAATCCTATATTTGATTATGGCAGGAGGAAAATACTATGTGGTATGGGTGGGACATCACCCCGGTATTTATGAATCGTGGGACGAGTGCCGTCTGGAGACGGAAGGTTACCCGGGTGCGCGCTATAAGGCGTTCTCCAACCGTTACGAGGCAATAATGGCCTATCGTGAGAAGGACGAGGAGGCTTCCGGCGTATTGCGTTCCATCGCCCGCCATCTTGATGAGGAGCCTGCCGTTGCCGAGGTACAGGCACCACAGTCTACTCAGACAACCCGACGCGTGACGACAGAGGAGCGTGTCATCGGAGGCGGAGGTGCGGCTTACCCGCCTGACGTGTTGCTCGACAGTATCGCTGTCGATGCCGGCTGCATGGGTAATCCCGGCATTATGGAGTATAGGGGTGTATATGTGCGTACGGGGCAGGAGATTTTCAAGGTGGGTCCCTATCAGGACGGAACCAACAATATTGGAGAGTTCCTTGCCATTGTTCACGGTCTGGCTTTGTTGAAGCAGAAGGGAAGTGATATGCCCATCTACAGTGACAGTATGGTCGCACAGAAATGGGTACGGGAGAAACGCTGCAAAACCACCATCAAGGATACCGGCCGTAATACGGAGCTTATCGGACTCATCAAGCGTGCGGAAACCTGGCTCGCAACCAATACTTACCGTAATCCCATCTTGAAATGGCGGACGGAGGTATGGGGCGAGATTCCTGCGGATTTCGGACGTAAATAATCAGTTGTTTTATTTCTTTCGGGCTGCCGACAGCAGTTTGTGCCCGGCTTTGCAGTAGAGGCACTTGCGTTGCAGACAGTATTCGTTGCGGAGCTGTACGACGGCTTGCGACACCAGTGCGTTGTCGATTTTCAGTCCAGCGGAGGCGAATGTCTCCGTGATATGGTTCTTCTCGGGTTTGAGCGACTCGAGAAGCGTTGTCGCGCGCTCAGCCCATTCGTATTCGTCGGTGAATTCGGCATAGGTGTAGTAGAGCGGTGCGACCGTGTTGATGAGGATGATGTCCACGCTTCCCCGGCTCAGGGCTGCGGTCGGTTCGGCTGCTTCGCCGGAGAAGGAGAAGTGCGTACTCCAAAAACCTTCTAGGCGCACGTTGAAAAGTGCACGGAGTTTCTCCTCATCGCCTTTGGCTTCCAAAAGGTCGGCGAGCATTCGGAATCCGTTATGCACATAGTGGGCAAGCAGGGCGATGCGGCGGCAGGGAAAGTTTTGCGGGCGCATGCGGAACGACTTCCACATCAGTCCCTCGGGACGGCGCAGCGAGAATTTATTCTGAAGAAAATCGTATTCACGGCAAAGTTGCATGAAGTATCCGTTGCTCGTGTCTTTCCGGTCGTCGAGCAGTCCGGCTTGTCCGAAAAAGAGAGCTTCTATCTGCAGCAGCGAATCGGCGTGTTTGTGGAGCAGCGTCAGCGGCAGACTTTTGGCAAGCAGCTCGAATGCCTCGCTGTTGGTGCCGAAGCCGATGGTGCGGGCAAACGTGACGTAGCACACATCCTCCCAGCTTCCGCGGTAGCGTTCGAGCAGCGACTTGATGCGTGTGCTTTTGTGCTGCAGGCGTTCAAAGGCGAGCGACTGCACCCATTCTGCTGTTTCCAGCGGCGACATCGAGCGGATGATTTCCGCGCAGGGTAGCTGTGACTTGTTATTGATTAGCTGTGCGTATTTTTCGATGAACTGGGGTTTGCATTGCATTACCATCTGCGGAATGCGCTCGCCTGAAGAGCGTGCGACCGGTGCATCGTCCTTGTCGACAACGTGCAGGATGACAGAGTCGTAGGCCGCGTCCTTGTCGTGGCCGTGACGGAACCAGTCGGAAGCGCGGTAATGAATCTCCACGTTCCCGGCCCACAGGCAGCCGTCAATCTCGATTTTTGCATTGAAGAAA
The DNA here is from genome assembly GCA_944321875.1 of uncultured Muribaculaceae bacterium. Classification (GTDB taxonomy): domain Bacteria; phylum Bacteroidota; class Bacteroidia; order Bacteroidales; family Muribaculaceae; genus Limisoma. Next base: position 5,735 of record CALUMX010000038.1, on the reverse strand, counting down.
TCCGGCCCTGCATCCGTGTTTCGGATACCCGGGTCGATAATGCGTATCGGTTTTCCGTCGTTGGTGGTCAGTTCTTCCGGCGACAGCAGCCGGTGTTCCCAGACGTATTGCATCAGCATTTCCATGGCAAGCAGATTTTAATGAAGGAGCGGCAAGGAAGGCTATACGACTTCCTTGCGCAGGTTGTAATGATTGCGTAGCGCTTCGAATCCGGCCGGGTTGGCACGCAGGGCAGCCGTGTCGGTAAACGGGTCGTAGGAGGCGGCAATTTGGGCGAGCGACGTAACGTCAGCTCCCTTTGCAGGCGCTCCGACAACAGGTTTGCCCTCAATTTCCACGCCGTAGAACTGTTCGAAAGCCTCCAGCGCCATTGTTGTCGCTCTCATTTTGCCCTCAGCCGAATAGCCGGCAATGTGAGGCGTAGCCGTAAACGTCTTTTCCAGCAGTCCCGGCAGCAGGTTCGGTTCGTTCTCCCAGCAGTCGATGGCTGCGGCAAGTCCGGTAGTTTCGATGGTCTTTAGCAGTGCCTGATTGTCGACAATCGGGCCGCGCGCGCTGTTGATGAGCAGCCGGCAGCGTTTCAGACTGTCGAGAAAAGCGGCATCCGCCAGGTGGTAGGTGGCATCGCTTCCTTCGCGTGTGAGCGGGGTGTGGAACGTGATGATGTCGGCCTCCCGGGCGATGGTATGGATGTCGGTGAAGTCTCCGCCCTCACGACGTTGGCGCGGCGGGTCGCATTTCAACACGCGGAAACCGAGACGTTCGCCCCAGCGGGCTATGATAGAGCCTACATTTCCCACGCCGACAACTCCGAGCACGGGATGTTCCGGCAGGCTGGCGAGCCGTGCAATCGTGGCGAACACATACTGTGCGACAGCCGGAGCGTTGCATCCGGGCGCGTTGCTGACGTGGATGCCTCTGTTGCGGCAATAGTCGAGGTCGATGTGGTCGGTGCCGATAGTGGCTGTGGCGATAAACTTCACGGAACTGCCGTCGAGCAGTGCGGCATTGCAACGTGTGCGCGTGCGTATGAACAAAGCGTCGGCCGAGCGTACAGCGTCAGCTGTAATCAGTTCGGGTGCGAGGTACTCAACGGAGCCGAATGGCTCAAGCAGCCCCTTGATGTAAGGGATGTTGGCTTCAACGATTATTTTCATAGTGTTGTCAGTATAAATCAAAAATTTCAACAACAGAGAACGCGAGCAACAGCAGTGTGATTGTCAGAAACACAATGTAGTTGCGGTCGAACTTGTTGATGGTGAAAAAGTGACCGGCCTGAATGGCGCTGAGCATCATGACAACGGCAATGTGCGGAGCGGCATTGCTGATGTCGGTAATGATGGCGATGGTGGCAACCAGTCCCAGAATGTTCAGAAAGCCGTTGTAGGAACGCATCTGCAGCCGGTAGGATATGATTTTCAGAATATTGGCGGCGCCAAATATCATTCCGGTCAGCAATGCGACAAGCGACGCTCCGAATCCGGGAGCATGGACGGCAGCCATATAGTGGTCGAGCGTCATGTCGGGGAACGGGAACTGAAGTGCTGTCACGTCGGTCAGGTCGAAGGCATACATCAGCCACAGCGGCATGACTGCGCCCAGAAGCATGGCCAGGAACGTCTTGAACGAGAATACCTGCATCTGGATTACGCCGATGAGTATGGCGGGCAGGTAGTAGAGAGCCGACGGGCAAATCGGCCATAACGCTACGGGAATGGCAGTCGCAAGAAAGATGCGTCCTTTTTTGTCCGGCTTCTGGAAGCAGGAGAACAGGATGAGTGCAATCACAGCGATGGCGATGGCCAGCACGACCGGCACGTTGAGCGTTGAGGCCGTTATCGGATTGGTGAGCAGCATCAGGGTGAACAGGGTGGTGTGTACCACTGTGTACTCACGGATAAAGGCGTAGATTTTGTTGAGCAGGTGCAGCAGCAGGACGGCTATGCCGACTGTCGCCACATTGGCCAGCCAGCCGGTGGTGTCCTGCGGCATCAGCGGATGCTCTGCGGGTACCGTGTTGTGGAGAATGTAGGAAAACAACAAAGCCACGCTGCCCAGCAGGACCAGGGCATAATGGCTGTTGATAAATTTGTTCAGGCTGTCTTCGGTCATGGATTATTCCTCTCCAAACTTCATATTGTACATTTTCAGCAGATAGGAAACATCGAAATAAAAACCTTCCGGAACTTTTTTGTCTTCTGTGGGTTTTATCAGGATGTAGTCAATGTCGCCCTCGTAGGCTTTGTGCTCTGTGGCAATCAGTCCCATGAAATTGATGATGTTGTACTCATGTGCGGGATTGATGACCACCCACGGGCTGTCCTTTTGTCCGGTACCAGTGGAGAGAATGGCTTGAATCAGATGGTTGAGGCGGTATTGCCAGATGGCGGCACTCGCAAATTTCTTTTTCTCTCGCAGCGCATAGATGAAGAACTGCATCTGGTTGAGGTCGAAAGGGTTGTCGGCCAGCGACAGCTCGGCGTATTTGATAATCGTGTCGCATTCCTCCGGCGTGTGGCTCTTCTTGAAATAGAGCGAGCGAATCTGGTTGGTGTATTCCGACTGACGGTAAGGGTTGTAGTCCTCCTGGAATACGTAGCCGAGATAGAGATGGCGATATTCGTTGAGCGACATGGAAGTGTCGTTGCTGAGATATTTCCGCCAGATGCGCTTGTAGTAATAGTTGGAATGCGGGTCGAGTACGTTCATGCGTACCGTGTCCATGTTGGGAACAACAGCCTTGAATTTGTCCTTGTCGGCGGTTGTGCCCGCGCTGGAAGTGATGCCTGCCGATGCGCAGACAGTTATGATGATAGCGATTATGCTGAGTAGTTTCTTCATTTTCGTAGTTCTTTATACGGGTAGGGTTCGATATTCCTTCAGCGCAACCATCAGGGCAATGCCCGACAGCGCAACGCTGATGACTATCGGAAAACCTTTGGCGCACAGGTACTGCCAGAAGCGCGCTGTGCGGATGTCGAGCGCGGCACCTTTCGGCGTGCGTGAGAACAGAAACATTCCGGCCACTGCGCCCAGCGCCGCACCTATAATCATTTCCGAATAGCCCAATGTCAATCCGAGAAACATACCTGCCAATGATGCCGTCGTAGTGTGTGCCATGCCTTGCGTGGCTTTGACGAGGGCTTGGGGCTGCATGAGGCTTACGGTGATAACGATGGCCACCATGATACCCCAGTAGGAGAGCATGACTGTCGGGAAGTCGAGCTTACCGCTGTATTCCAAAATCCAGATACCGGCATAGGATGCCAGCGCGGAGGGAACGTGCGGGCGTAGGCACAAATAAATCCCGAGCAGTAGCAGTACTATTCCAAGTATGGCAAGAGCTGTTTCCACGATTGTTTTTGTTATCGATTGCGAAGATACGAAAATTCGGGCAGACAGTCAGATTTTTAACTAATAATTGTTATAGTTTAACCCAATTCGGACATTAGAACACATTTTCCTTAAAATAAATTGAAATCAAGTATTTTTAACTGTCTTTTTACTTTCTACCGGTGTCTTGCCGTCGTTTTTTTCTTGACATAGCCCGCTATGCCTGCGCAAAAAACAACGTCCATCCACTCGGTATAAAGTGAAAATCCAGTTAAGTCCTAATGCCCGAATTGGGTTTAACGTGTCTAAATAGTCGAATTATCGGGACATTTTCAAGGTTACGCCCTCCGGAGTTACGGAAAGTCGGGCGTGGCAGCCTTCGATAAGCGGCATGTTCTCGTCGACGTGTCCCAACGGGAAATCGAACACGACAGGGAAGTCGTAGTCGGCCACCATTTCGGTTATCATTTCCTCCATCGACTTATGGTCGCGGTCGGGCTCATAGAGTGTGAAACGTCCGACAATCAGACCTTTCGTGCGTGCGAGCGTACCGTTCAGACGGAGTGTGTAGAGCATGCGCTCCACCTTGTAGATGGCTTCTGCGATGTCTTCAATGAAAAGAATATTGTCACCGGTCAGCAAGTCGAACGGAGTGGAGACAAGTCCCGTCAGTACGGCCATGTTGCCACCGACGAGCCGTCCCTCGGCCTCTCCGCACCGGTTGTAGGGATGGGCGGGCAGACGGTACTCCGGCATGTGACCTCTGAGAATGTTCATCAGAGCCGTGTTGCACTGGTCTTCCGGATGGTTGGTCAGATGCTTGCACATCGAGGCGTGGATGCTTGCCACGCCCGCCGTAACGGAAGCGGCATGAAGGGCTGAGATGTCGCTGAAGCCGACAATCCATTTCGGGTCGCGGCGGAAGGCTTCCGCTGTGAGATGAGGCAGCAGGTGAACCACACCGTAGCCGCCGCGGCTGCAGATAATGGCACGTACCTCAGGGTCGGCCAGCGCGTCGGTCAGGTCGGTCAGCCGTTCTTCGACGGTACCGCTGTAGGAGCCGTGCTCGCCTTTGCAGTGGGCACTGACGATGGGAATGAGACCGCAGTTGCGGAGTGTTGTGCAGGCGCCGTCGACTAATTCCGGCTTTATTTTGCTCGCCGGCGACAGGATAACCACTTTGTCGCCCGGCTGGAGAGGTCTGGGATATTGCATATTGTAGAGATTTGATTGCAAAGTAAACGGAATGTTCCCATACGGGTAAGTAGAATTCTGCGTGTTAATATAAATTAACACTCTGCGAGCAAGTCGAAGAGATGGGATGGCTAATTTTGAATGATTAAACAGATACTATCTGATAGCATGGGGACTTTAATTTTAACTGTTGCTTTCTTGGGGTTGTTCGGGTCCGTACTGGTATGGTGGTCCGGTTGGGTTTTGTTTGAAAAAGCAAATCAGCCGGGATGGGCGATTTTGGTGCCTTTCTATAATTTGATTGTGGCATTGAGAATAGCAGACTTGTCGCCGGATGGCCTTGTTTTGTTATTGATACCGGGAGTTAATGTTGTCTATGGGTGTTATGTGGGGATTCGGATAGCTAAAGCGTTTGATAAATCATGGATTTTGGGAGTGGGTCTGGCCCTCTACCCTTATGTGTTTGTTCCGATTCTTGCGTTTTCTGATACAGATTATGATGTGAACCGCATCTACGATTGTGAAAATGGTGAGTTCCCTTTTAGTTAGAAAAGAGAACCTTAGGGGTGTCTGGTTATATTGAAAGTGCGACGTTGTTAGCGGTATAATCTATACAAATATGTATTAGATTATAGTGTTAATGAAAATTAACGTTTCGTATTGTGATTTTAGCATAAAAAGTGTTTATATTCGCCCGAAATATATGTTTAACTTTAAATTTAATTAAGAATGGGAGCATTTGTTGTTATCCTTGTTTTGCTAATGTTGGGTGTCTCAGCATTGATGATTGTCTCCAATTGGATTGTGTTTGCGAAGGCCGGACAACCGGGATGGGCTATCTTTATCCCCGTCTATAACACGATTGTCGCACTTAAGGTTGCGAATATGCCATGGTGGAACTTGTTCTTGCTGTTAATTCCGATTGTAAACGTTGTTTTTCTGTTTATGATGTGTATCAAAACGGCAAAAGCATTTGGGAAATCAGCTGGTTTCGGTGTCGGTATGGTATTCCTTCCGATTATTTTCTATCCGATTCTTGCGTTTACAAAAACTGATTACGACGTGACAAGAATCTAACAGTGTAAGTTTGGAATAGAAGCCGGGCATCTTACGGATGTCCGGCTTTTTTTTATGGTGAGTTCTATCAATTCAATTTATCCTCTTGTATCAGACAGCAGAACTCTTTAACTGCCCAATTTGTGAGTTTT
>CALUMX010000037.1 GCA_944321875.1 uncultured Muribaculaceae bacterium | reverse complement strand
CAAATATTATTGATTTGAATTTACAAACTTTATCTTATTTACACTGTTACAAAAATAACTTTGCAAATCTAAGGTTTGAATAAGACAGGCGGCGCCTCGGCATAGTCAAACTTGAAAACTTCGTTTTCGTTTGCCTCTGCTCTCGGCTTGCACTATCTTTGCACTAAATAAAACGACAAGCTATGTTGAATTTTGAATGTGATTATAGTGAAGGCTGCCATCCTTCGATTCTTGAGCGGCTGGCGGCAACCAATATGGAACAGACTGTGGGCTATGGCTGCGATGCGTATTGTGAGCAGGCCCGAAACCTGATTCGCGAACTTTGTGGCGCGCCGGAGGCGGCTGTGCATTTTCTGGTGGGTGGTACTCAGACCAACAAGACGGTGATTGCCTCCATTCTCCGTCCGTATCAGGGCGTTGTCTGTGTGGAGACGGGACATATTGCCGTCCATGAGACAGGGGCGATTGAGGCTACCGGTCATAAGGTGCTTACCGTGAAGGGAAAGGACGGAAAGTTGACGGCAGAAGATATTCAGCGGGTTTATGACACGCATTATGGCGACGTGACGCACGAACACATGGTGCAGCCGGGAATGGTCTACATCTCACAGTCGACGGAGGTGGGCACCGTTTATACGCTGGCTGAACTGGAGGCCATCAGTGCGACGTGCCGCCGCTTGCATCTGCCGCTGTTTGTCGATGGTGCGCGCCTCGGTTACGGTCTGATGGCTGACAACTGCGACGTGACGCTGGAGGACATGGCACGGCTCTGCGACGTGTTCTACATCGGAGCGACCAAGGTGGGTGCGCTCTTCGGTGAGGCTGTGGTGATTACCGATTTGCGTCTGAACGAGTGTTTCCGCTACATGGTGAAGCAGAACGGTGGCTTGCTGGCCAAAGGCCGTCTGCTGGGCTTGCAGTATCTCGCCTTGCTGGAGGACGGACTTTATATGAAGCTGGCACGCCACGCCGACGAGCAGGCTTTGCGCATTCGCCGTGCCTTTGAGGAGAAAGGCATCGAGATGCGTTATCCCTCACTCTCCAATCAGCAGTTCCCGGTGCTGACGCAGGCGCAGTTCCGCCAGTTGGCCGAGAACTACGAATTTTCAACCATTGAGCCGCGGGCTGACGGTACGACTGTGGTACGTTTCTGTACGAGCTGGGCTACTCTGCCCGAAAACGTCGACCGCCTCATTGACGACATCCGTCGGCTGTAGGCCGGAAATTCCTTACAGTCAAGAAATAAACAAATCGGGCTGCCTCATGCAAGGGGCAGCCCGGTTTATTAATAACAAATTTATGCAATACAGACTATCAGTCAACCACCACTTTCGTTACTTGGTTGCCAACGACAACAATATAGACGCCGTCAGAAACCGATATGCAGACAAATGACCCGGCGTTGCTCTCGGAATACGCATTCAGACCATTTGCGGAATAAACTCTAATGTCAGCGCCTTCAACACCTTCTATTATGATGGAATTATCTTCAGTGCGCACCACGATTCCCGCAGAAAGCATTCCCATTCCTGCATCACCGACAGTAACTTCAGCTACATTCGACGGCATCGACTCTCCGTTGTCGCTTACCACTGTAACGACATATTCGTAAGTTGCCTTGGCAGGCTTTGCGTCTGTGTAGGTAGCAACATTGCCTTCCGCAAATGCCAGGAATTCTCCATCACGATAGATGTTGAAGCCCTGCAAAGTATTCTCCATACTATCATAGCCGGAAGGAACAGACCATGTAAGAACTACATCGCTGCCCACCTGAGCGCCTGCAAGGTCGTCTACTGCCTCCAAATCGTTGCCAACAACCGTCGCAGCCACCTTGGCGCTTCTGTTGTTGGACTCATTGGCATCACCGTCGGCGGTAACCACTGCCTGGAATTCAAGCGTTGCATCTACGTTGAACACTGACAAATCGTCCAAGTTAAAGATGACGGTGGCACTCTCTCCCGAGCCCAATGCATTGCATTCTTCAGTAGCAACGGCAGTACCATCCACGTAAAGAGAAACAACCGATGCCGTGGATTCGTAACCTTCATTGCTGACCACAACCGAGATTTCATTACTCTTGCCGGCAACAAGCTCTGCCGGGACATCCAACGAGCCAATGGCCATATCGACAGCCGGCAATTCAGCCAATGTCACATTATCAACAAGGATGTATTTCTCCCAACTGTCTGCGTAACCGGTAAATGCAAACTGGAAGTATTCTTTTCCTGCATAACCTTCCAAAGGAACAATGTATTTTTTCCATCCGGCAACACCAGGTTCATTGTAGATGCTGATTCTGTCGCCCACTTTCTCAAATCCGTTGCCATCGCAGGCAGCGAGAGTCTCGATATAATATTCTCCTTCCAACTGTTCGCCAGAATGATATACATAGAACGTCAACGCCGGATGCACTGCGTCTTTCAAGGATATGACAGGTGATTGCAGCATGCCTTCAACCTCACCACCGTATACATTCATAAAATAAGCGCAGCCGTTATCGCCGTCCTGGGAAACGACAGGGTCAATGTCCATATCAATAGCCAAAGCCCACGACTGCTCTCCAGAAACCACTTCCGTCATCCATACGCTGTTTTCAGCTGTTGCATTGGCGAATGATTCATGGAAAGGCAACGTATAAGCCTCGCCCACAATGACTTTGCCTTCCATCATTGGACCATTGCCCATTTCTTCCGACATAGGGACAACGGCGTATCTAACCTGATTCTGGCGAGCTTCAGAATCTGACTCTATCGGATTCTCATCCCTGAACGTCAGCTCATTGGTCGTGCCTATTTCATCAAAAGAGAACAGCAACTCATTGTAGCGCATGATTTTATATGTAAGGCCTTCTGCATTGACGTATCCTCCATGCTGTCCTTTTGAAGGAGCCTCCCAGTAAAGGTCGGCATATGTGGTACTGCCGACAATGCGCAAATTCTCAACAGCTCTCGGATTGTCCTCTCCGGCATAGACATCGGCGACCACTGTTTCTCCTTCACCGTCAATATCATTGTATGCAACTATTCTATAGCTGTTCATGCCATGCACGGCATTCTCGTCAATCCACTCCAGGCGGCTTCCCATTTCAGGACTGTCGAACACATGCTCAGCCTCCATGCTTGAACCCTTGTAGATTCTAACTTCAGAAAGCGCCTCAAGAGGCTCTCCATTGTATTTCTTAGTTGGAGCGTTGAATGCAAGCGACACTTTAAGCGCATCCTCCGGACCGGCTGCAACAGCAAGGTCGGTAACTCCCGCAGGGGCCTCCATAGAAGCGCCTTCTTCAACCCTGAGATTGTCAATGCGGATATAGTACTTGTTCGCATCGCTGTAAGCATAGAAACCAACGTAATATTTACCTGCCTCCGACGGTTTAATCACAACCGTATGTGTCTCGTAATTGCCGTCCGGAGAGGTATAATTATATAAATCCAGAAGTTCGGTCTGCCCTTTGGCGTTATTTGTCTGTCCGTAAGTGACTTTTAGATTCTCCTGATACGACGAGCTCGTCTTTATGTCGAACGTAACACGGTATTCCTTGCCGGTTTCAAGGCTTAGAGGAGGAGTGAACATCCATGCAGTGGCAGGAAGATTTGAATTGTAATTGTACTCAGCTGACTGCTCGGAAGAATTCCATTTCCAAACATTTCCTTCGGGGTTTTCCGAATAAGTTGAATACAATGCGAAACCATCCTCAGTATCGAATGCCTCCGTATAAGGAATGTTCATTGCTTCACCGCTTATCACTTTTTCCGACGTAGCTGTATAGCCTTCAATATCGTCGACAAACGCTGTCACGCTGTATGAATAGCTTGCAAGCTGCTCGGGTAAAGTTTCAGAGAAAGAAGTCTGTTTGTAGTTGGTTGCCACAGTTACATTTCCGGGATTGCGAACTATGGTGTAATTTAAACCCTCCACGTCAAGATAACCTCCGTGCAATGTGTTTTCAGGTGCTGTCCACGAGAGCGATGCAGTCTTTCCTTCGACGGAGAATGTCAGATTGCCGACTGCCTCGGGAGCGTCATTACCAACAAAGAACGTGACGGAGGTTGTTGGCGAGAAGCCGATTTCATTTCCAATGGAGACTGTAGCGGCATGCTCACCTCTCTCAAGCGTCTTTGTCACTTCATAAACACTACCGGCCTCCACTTCGGTAACCTCGGCTTCCAATTGGTCTATTTGAAGCTTGACAGACAATTTGCCGGACAATGGATTTCCACCAAACGTAGTGGAGGGGACTGTGAAGCGGATTTTACCTTCGAGACTTCCGTTCTCAAACACGGCCTCCAAATCAGACACCTGGGCAGGTGCGTCCGGAGAAGCGTCGGGGTCAATTACGAAAAGTCCGACAATACGCTCTCCATTTGCGAAATTGCTAATCAGCCGGGCTGCACCGGTTGACAAATCTATCTCATACAGGCCCGATGTTCCGTCAGTCTTGTAAGCAGCCCAATAGAGCGTACCTGTCATATTGCTGAATGCCATAGACTGGGAGCCTTCAGGGTCTATGCCGGTGTCGCCTATCGCAGTGAGTGCGCCGGTTGTTTTCTCAACAGAGTAGAACACTCCGTCTTCACCAACGCCGAACATTGCGCCGCCCTGATTGCAGGCGAGTGTGAGCAACCTTACAGGCATATTCTCGTTCAATGGGGTAAGTTCAAATGAAGTAAGTTCTATAACATTAAAACTTGGAGTACCTGTATTCTGCCCGTCGAGACTCACGCCATAACCTTTTTGGGTAACGGGGTCGTAAGTACAAGCAGAAGTCGGATAATCCGTCCATTTAGGATAATAAGAATAGGAGCTGCTTTCTTCTGTAAACGTAGTAGCGTCATACACATAACTATTCAGATATGACAATTCCCCGCTATTCTCATAAGCTTTAGTGAAATAATACTTGCCATCTGCATAAATGCCATTGTCAGACGACATCACATTCACCTCTTTGACCAAATCAACTGATGTGTTTTCCCTTGGCTCTATAGAATAAAAGCCATAGACAGAATTTGACCAGTTCCAACCATTCGCATTGATAACAGAACCGTATAACAAAGGTTCTGTTCTAACGGTTTCCCCGCTTTCTTGTGCTCCTGCCGGCAAAAATGCATGGCAAGCAAACAATAAAGCAGACACCTTCAGAATCTCTCGTAGTTTCATCTAGTTATTGAATTAATATTGTAAACTGCGACAACGCCACGCCGATATGCAAGTATCCGGAACTGCTTTGTCATAGCGACCCCCGTTGTCAATATCTCTTCAAATGGCAATTGATTTAAGTATTTTAGTTGTCTTCACAAATATAATAATAATTTGTCATAATTTCGCTTGTGTTTTATGAGAATATTTTATAAAACAGATTGTTAGCCAATGATATGTTAATACAATGCAAGAAGAGGCTGCGCCAATATTTTTAGACGCAGCCTCTCTTTCAATCCAAATCGGACAACAAAATACGCATATAAACAAAGGCTGCACCGTAATCTAACATTACGGTGCAGCCTTGATGTCATAGGGGGTCAACAGGGAATCAGAGGCGGATGGTGTTGCAGACGAACGGTTTCTCGACAGGCAGCTTGAAAGGAATGTGCTTCTTGATGTCGGCGATGTAGGCCGCCGCTTCCTCAAGCGTGTCAAATCCGGCTGCGACTATGTAATAGTTGCGGGAGCCGTTGACCGTAACGTATGCCGGGCATCCTGCGCCTTCCAACCGCGAGCACAGGGCTTTTGCGTTGAAGAGCTGGCGCATGGCTCCGACCACCACGCTGTACTTCTTCATTGCGTTTTTCTCCTGATTGTAGGCCTGCCAGGTGTTTTCGGTCAGCACGTCGACCGTCATGTCGCCCACTTTTGTAGGTTTGGCCGACATGGCCTCCACGATTTTGTTGTGGATGGCGGTATCAATGCTGTCACCGCGCTCGTTGGCGGCCGCCATATTGCCTGCTACCGTCGTGTTGTAGGCTTTGCGGTAGTTCTCCTCCGTGGCTTTGCAGCCGGCGAGGAGCATCAGTGCGGCGGATGAAAGTACAATCAGTTTTTTCATGATTTCGCAATGAATCATTGATTCTCGTATTCGTAGATGTCTACTAACTTAATCGAAAACTTCAGGTTGGAGTAGGGTAGGACTGTTCCTTTTCCCATTACTCCGTAACCGCTCTGGAACGGAACAATTACGTCGACTGAGTCACCTATGTGCATATCCATCAGCGCAACGCGGTAGCCATCGATGAGGCTGCCGCCAAGGTCGAAGCGAACGACGCTGTCGGCCGGTGTGGTGCTGAGGTAGGACGAGTCGGCGGCAGTGCCGTTGTGCAGGCGCAGATAGTATTTTACGTCGACAACCGATGTGGCGAGCGGGCGCAGGTTGTTGGCCGTTTCGTTGCGGTCGTTGAAGTAGTGCATGAGCACATAGGCATTCTTGTCGTACTCCGAGATAACCTTGTGGAAATAAGGTGTTCCGTCTTCGTTGGTGCTGTCGGTCATAGCTTTCAGCCATGCCTCGCTTTCCTCACGCCACTCTTTGTAGTATTCCCAGCGGTCGTCAACGGGGTCGAGCTTGCAGGCGGCAAGAACGACCAGCAGCAAAGCCAGTAAGGGGAGTTTCTTCATAATTAATCGTTAAAATTCAACTGTTGGTGCCGTCTGGGCAGCTTCGTCAGCCGCAAATTGCGGTTTTTTCTCGAAGCCGAACATGGCGGCGAAAATGTTGCTTGGGAACTTCATCACCGAGTTGTTGTATTCCTTCACCGCTTTTGTATAGTCGGTGCGGGCTGTACCGATACGGTTTTCCGTACCTTCCAACTGGGCCTGGAGGTCCTTGAAGTTTTGGGTAGCCGTGATATTCGGATAGCTTTCCGATACGGCGAGCAGCGACTTCAGTGCCGATGACAACTCGTTTTGAGCCTGCTGGAACTTCTGGAGGTTCTCCTCCGTGAGGTTCTCTACAGACAAGTTGATGGAGCCGGCCTTTGCGCGGGCGTCGGTTACGGCCTGGAGCGTCTTTTGCTCGTGTGCGGCAGCACCCTTCACCGTGTTCACCAGATTGGGGATGAGGTCAGCGCGGCGCTGGTATTGCGTTTGCACGGCAGCCCAGGCATTTTCCACCTCATTGTTCTTTTCGACAAGGGAGTTGTAGTTACTACATGCACCCATTCCGAATAAAAAAAGAACGACAACGATTACAATAGTAATAATAGTTGAGCCTGCAATGGCTCCACCAATGATTGCTGGTTTTTTCATAATTAAAGAAGTTTCTTGAGAAGTTCAGTCATGCTAACTTCCTTGTTCAGGATGGCTGGCAACTCGTCGATGGCTACGCGACTCTGTTCCATTGTGTCGCGGTGGCGTACAGTGACTGTGTTGTCCTCCAGAGTCTGATGGTCGACAGTGATACAGAACGGAGTACCCACAGCGTCCTGACGGCGGTAGCGCTTACCGATAGAGTCTTTCTCGTCGTACTGAACGTTGTAGTCGAAGCGGAGCATGTTGATGATTTCGCGAGCCTTGTCAGGAAGACCGTCCTTGCGAACGAGCGGCATAACGGCAGCCTTGACAGGAGCGAGCGGAGCCGGCAGGTGGAGCACAACGCGTGTCTCGCCGTTCTCCAGTTGCTCTTCCTCGTAAGAAGATGCGAAGATGGAAAGGAACATACGGTCAACACCGATAGACGTCTCGATGACGTACGGAGTGTAGGACTTGTTCAATTCCGGGTCGAAGTATTGAATCTTCTTGCCTGAGAATTTCTCGTGATTGCCGAGGTCGAAGTCGGTACGGGAGTGGATACCTTCCACCTCCTTGAAGCCGAACGGCATGAGGAATTCGATGTCGGTAGCGGCGTTGGCATAGTGAGCCAGCTTCTCGTGGTCGTGGAAGCGGTATTTAGCATCGCCGAGACCGAGAGCCTTGTGCCATTTCAGACGTGTTTCCTTCCATTTAGCAAACCATTCGAGCTCCTCGCCCGGGCGTACGAAGAATTGCATTTCCATCTGTTCGAACTCGCGCATACGGAAAATGAACTGGCGAGCCACGATTTCGTTACGGAATGCCTTACCGATTTGTGCAATACCGAACGGAATGCGCATACGGCCTGTCTTCTGAACGTTGAGGAAGTTGACGAAGATACCCTGAGCTGTTTCCGGACGGAGGTAAACCTTCATCGCACCGTCAGCCGTGCTACCCATTTCAGTGGAGAACATCAGGTTGAACTGACGCACTTCCGTCCAGTTCTTTGTGCCTGAAATCGGACAGACGATGCCGTAGTCGAGGATAATCTGGCGCAGACCTTCGAGGTCCATCTTCTCCATAGCCTCTGCGAAGCGGGCATGAAGCTCGTCGCGTTTTGCCTTGTGCTCGAGCACGCGCGGGTTGGTCTCGCGGTAGAGCTTCTCGTCGAAGCTGTCGCCGAACTTCTTGGCAGCCTTGGCTACTTCCTTATCGATTTTTTCGTCGTATTTAGCAATTTCGTCTTCGATGAGCACGTCCGCACGGTAGCGCTTCTTGGAGTCGCGGTTGTCAATCAACGGGTCGTTGAAGGCATCGACGTGTCCGGAAGCTTTCCAGATGGTGGGGTGCATGAAAATGGCGGAGTCGATACCGACAATGTTCTCATGAAGCTGAGTCATTGCCGCCCACCAGTAGCGTTTGATGTTGTTCTTCAATTCCACACCGTTCTGACCGTAGTCGTAAACGGCAGAAAGTCCGTCGTAGATTTCGCTCGAAGGAAAGACGAATCCGTATTCCTTAGCGTGAGCGACGATTTTCTTAAATAAATCTTCTTGTGCCATTAATCTTTTATGCTTAAATCTCTAAATTTTCTGTTTTTTTGGCGGACAGGTTGTCCGACTTTGCAATAATTAATGTGCAAAGTAAATGAAATTTTTCGATTTTATTCTTATTTTTGCCGAAGCAATCCCCGAAATTGAGAATATTTGGTAAAAGTAAGGCGTTTTTTAACGTGGCTTACCAATTTTTCCGTGATAAAAAAGGGAGATGTCGATTCAGAGCAGCAATATGGAAAATAACGATTATACAGAAGAATTGGACAACGTGGTGGAATCGTCGGAAGAAACGTCCTCCGAGGCCCACTCGTCGTATGTTGTACCCAAAGAAAAGAATACTCACCTGTCGGGCATGTTCCGCACATGGTTTCTCGACTATGCGTCCTACGTTATTCTGGAGCGTGCCGTGCCTCACATCCACGACGGTCTGAAGCCCGTACAGCGGCGCATCCTGCACGCGATGAAGGAGCTGGACGACGGCCGTTTCAACAAGGTAGCCAACGTGGTGGGCTATACGATGCAGTACCACCCTCACGGTGACGCTTCCATCGGCGACGCGCTCGTGCAGTTGGGACAGAAGGAATTGCTTGTGGAGACGCAGGGTAACTGGGGTAATATTCTGACGGGCGACAGTGCGGCCGCACCCCGTTACATCGAGGCGCGCCTCTCGGAGTTTGCCCTGGAGACGGTGTTCAATCCGAAGACCACGGACTGGACCGTGTCGTACGACGGCCGTAAGCGCGAGCCGCTGACGCTGCCCGTGAAGTTCCCGCTGCTGCTCGTGCAGGGTGCGGAGGGTATTGCCGTGGGTCTTTCCTCCAAGATTCTTCCGCACAACTTCAACGAAGTGCTGGATGCTGCCATCGCCTATCTGCGCGGGGAGGAGTTTACGCTCTATCCCGACTTTCCGACGGGCGGACTCATCGACGTGTCGAAGTACAACGACGGTGAGCGCGGCGGTTCGGTACGCGTGCGTGCGAAAATCGACAAAATTGACAACAAGACCATTGAAATTACCGATATTCCTTTCGGCCGCACCACCGGTTCGGTCATTGAGTCAATCGTGAAGGCCCAGGAGAAGGGTAAAATCAAGATACGCAAGGTGGAGGACAACACGGCGGAGCATGCCGACATCATCGTCCACCTGCTTCCCGGCACATCGAGCGACCGCACGATTGATGCCCTCTATGCCTTTACCGACTGCGAGGTGAGCATTTCGCCCAACTGCTGCGTCATTTCCGACCGGAAGCCTCACTTCCTGAGCGTCAGCGACGTGCTGCGCCACAGCGTCGACTCCACGAAAGAGCTGCTCCGCACGGAGTTGAGTATTCAGCGCGACGAGCTGTTGGAGAGCCTCTTCCGCGCTTCTCTGGAGAAGATTTTCATCCAGGAGGGTATCTATAAGGAAAAGGGCTACGAGGAGAGCGAGTCGCTGGAGGAAGCGGTTGTCTATATCGACCAGCGGTTGGAGCCGTTCAAGCCTTCGTTTGTGCGTGAGGTGACGCATGACGACATCATGCGCCTCTTCGACATCGGCATGGGACGCATCATCCGCTTCAACGTAGAGAAAGCCGACAACTACATTGCCTCTCTCAAGGACCGCATTGCTGAAATCGACGGTAAGCTGGAGCGCATGGTGGAGGTGACCATCGAATGGTATGCCCACCTGAAGGAGAAATACGGAGCCGCACATCCGCGCCAGACCACTATCCGCAGCTTCGACAACATCGAGGCGGCCAAGGTGGCTGAAGCCAACGAGAAGCTCTACATCAACCGGGAGGACGGCTTCATCGGAACGGGACTGAAGAAAGACGAATTTGTCTGCAACTGTTCGGACATCGACGATATTATCATTTTCTACAAGGACGGTAAGTACAAGATTGTGAAGGTGGCCGACAAGCTCTATGTGGGCAAGCACATCCTGTATCTGAACGTGTTCAAGCGTAACGACCGACGCACTATCTACAACCTTGTCTATCAGAACGGAAAGGGCGGTGTTACCTACATGAAACGCTTTGCCGTGACGGGTATTACCCGCGACAAGGAATATGACATGACGCAGGGTCTGAAAGGCTCGAAAATCTGGTGGTTCTCTGCCAACCCCAACGGAGAGGCTGAATCGCTGCGCGTCACGCTCAAGGAGAAACCGCGCTTGAAGGTGCTGCAGTTTGACATCGACTTTGCCGACCTGGCTATCAAAGGCCGTCAGGCGCTCGGCAACATCGTCACGAAGAACGACGTGCAGCGCATTACGCTCAAAGGCAA
This sequence comes from uncultured Muribaculaceae bacterium, assembly GCA_944321875.1. Lineage (GTDB taxonomy): Bacteria > Bacteroidota > Bacteroidia > Bacteroidales > Muribaculaceae > Limisoma. Next base: position 18,897 of record CALUMX010000037.1, on the reverse strand, counting down.
GGGTGTGTCGACGCTCGGTGGCCGTGAGGTTTGGTTCGACCCCGACGTGCTGCGTCTGAACTATGAGGGACGCGGACGCTCGCTCGGCGAGTTCAACGCGACGGACAAAATCCTTGTCGTGCTGAAAAACGGACAATTCTACACGTCGACATTCGATGCCGGCAACCACTACGAGGAAGGCATTCTGCGCATCGAGAAGTTCGACAAAAACAAGATATGGACGGCCGTGCTCAACGATGCCGACCAGGGATTCCCCTACGTCAAGCGCTTTACGTTTGACGATACGGCCCGCAAGCAGAGCTTTATCGGCGAGAACCCCGATTCCAGCCTGATTCTTCTCTCCGACGCTCCTTATGCGCGGGTGGAGGTGAAGTTTGGCGGTGCCGACGAGTTCCGCGAGCCGCTGGTGATTGACGCTGAGGAGTTTATCGGAGCCAAGAGTTATAAGGCGAAGGGTAAGCGCGTCTCCAACTATGCCGTGGCTTCCATCGTGGAGATTGAGCCGCGCGAGGTGCCGGAAGAGGAACTGAACGCACAGGAGACTGAGGTGGAGGACGTTGCGGAGGAACCTGTATTGGACGACGTTATCAACCAGCGTGACGTTCGTGACGAGCTGACCGGCCAGGACCGACTGTTCAAAGACGAGATATGATGAGATTACTGCAGATATTGGCTGTCGTGCTGTTGGCCGTGCTGCCGACGACGGCTGCCGGGCAGGAGCGTCCGGCGGCGGTGGCTGTGACGGTCGATGTGGGTCGTCTGCACAGCCTTGACACCTACCTGAGTCCGTTGCGCTATAGCGGTATGCATCTGCGTGTGGGCTTCGAGCGTCTCCGTGCCACCCGTTTTAATCCCGAGGCATGGGTCAATCAGGTGTCGGCCGGAGTGACTTACGACCATCCTTCCAATCCGGCTGGCAACAACTCGCTGCATACGCTGATTGCCGACCTGGACTGGAGCATGATGTGGCGCAAGCCGCTGCCTGTGGACGGGCTGACGGTCTATGCCGGCGGTGCGCTCGGCTTTGACGGAGGTGTCACCTACAATCCGCGCAATTCCAACAACGTATGCTCGCCGGTTATCAACCTGCAGGCCGGAGCTACGGGCATGCTGGCCTACCGGACTTCGCTTGGCCGTCTGCCGCTGACGTTGCGCTGGCAGGCTACGGTCCCCGTTGTGGGCGGCTTTTTCCTGCCCGACTATGACCAGTCGTTCTATGAGATTTATCTGGGTAATTACGGACCTGCCGTCAATTTCGGCTGGTGGGGCAACCGTTTCGATATGGAGAATCTGCTGACTGCCGACTTCCATTTCGGCGCGTCGTCGCTCCGTCTCGGTTACCGCAACGAGTTTACGACACTTTTTGAGAACAATATCAGCGTGCGCCGCTGCGTGCATTCACTGGTGGTGGGCGTCAGCTGGGAATCGGTGCGCGTCAACCTTCGTCGTGCCGACCGCGAGCGTGCCGGTTCGATTTCCGCGCTCTATTAACAGTTTCTAAAAATTGTCAGTTATGAGAACATTTTTACGCAAAATAGCCCTGTTGCCGGTGTTGGCCGTGTTGCTGGCATCGTGCCACGACGTGCCTGAATATGCCGACAATCCGCGCGGCAATTTTGAGGCGCTTTGGGCCATTCTCGATGAGCATTACTGTTTTTTTGAGTATAAGGACGTTGACTGGCAGGCCGTCAGGATGGAGTATTCCCGGAAAATTGACGACCGGATGACCGATGAGGAGCTGTTCCGCGTCTGTGCCGACATGCTGCTGGAACTGCGCGACGGCCACACGAACCTTGTCTCTCCCTTCGATATGTCGCGCTACTGGATTTGGGAACAGTATCCGCAGAACTACGATGAGCGGCTCATTCTGGAGCATTACCTGCATTTCGACTACAAGAAGGCGAGCGGCATCAGCTACGGTATGCTGAAAAACAATGTGGCCTACATGCACTATGGCTCTTTCTCCTCGACTATCGGAGAAGGCAACCTCGACATGATTCTATCCTCGCTCTCGCTGGCGGAAGGACTGATTATCGACGTGCGCGACAATGGCGGCGGTATTCTGACGAATGCCGAGACGCTCGTGGCGCGTTTCATCGACAATCCCGTTCCGGCGGGATTCATCGCTCACAAGACGGGGCCCGGACATAATGAGTTCTCCGAATCGTATGCTTATTCCATCGAGCCTGCGCGCGGCCGCGTGCATTGGAACAAGCCGGTGGTTGTGCTGACCAACCGTTCTTCTTTCAGTGCCACGAACAACTTTGTTTCCATCATGAAGACGTTGCCCAACGTGCGCATCGTCGGCGATGTGACAGGGGGAGGATGCGGAATGCCGTTTACGGGCGAGTTGCCCAACGGGTGGTCTGTGCGGTTCAGTGCCGCTCCGATTTACGACGTTGACGGCCGTCTTACGGAGTTTGGCGTTGAGCCTTCAGAGGGTTGCCGGGTCGACATGACCGAGGCCGACCGTCAGGCCAACCGCGATACCATCATGGAGCGCGCCTTCGAGGTGCTGGCCGAAATGGCTGCCGCACAGTAACGCATTGCGATACCAGATAACGACCGCGCGCCGGAGCAGAAATGTCCGGCGCGCGGTCGTTTTTTTATTGTTGAGGACTGGTTTAGTAGCGTATGGAGCCTTGTCCGTGGCATACGCCGCATCGTCCTGTGCCGTTGCATACAAGGCAGTTCATTTCCTCGCCTGCATAAGAGTTGAAATAGTGGCCTCGTCCGTTGCAGCTGGAGCAGTTGCCCGTTCCGTTGCATGAGTTGCACTTTGTGTAACCGTGCCGGTCGGGAAGAGGCTGTTGAGGCGGTGTCGGCAGGCTGGGGCTGTTGGGAGCCGGGACGGTTTGAATGGCAGGGGCGGTGCTGTTGCGCATGGCTCTGTCAAATTCGTCTTTTGACACGCGATAATAGATGGTGCCGTTGACGTTCAGCGTCTTATAGTCCTTGGAGAGAATTAGCTGGTTGCTGTTGGGCGATTTGATAACGTTGCCTGTCAGAGTGGCGAGAGGAATGGCTCCGGGCACAATGGATACCATTCTGGTTTCAGGTGCGTAGTTGAAGCCCTGGTAGTAGAAATTTCCGTTCGGATTCCCTTGAAACAGGTAGAAAAAGCCGATGAAGGAACAGACGTTGTCGCCGACATTGTCTGTGTAGATTGACAGTTCATGATAGATGGCGCCGGAACGGAAGTAAAGTGAGAAATTGTCTCCGGCTTTTGCTGGCATCCCCCATGCCCCGGCAATGAGTGCCATGAATAGGAATAAAATGTACCGTTTCATCGTTTGTTGGTTGTGTATTTTATTGCAAAAATACACGGACGTGAAAAAACAAAAAAGTTAAAGTGGCTATTTAACTTATTAAAAAATAGAAGGGGTAGGAGATATGGAAAACATATTGGAAATGAAAATATATAACCTTTCTTTTGTAATTTAAAAAATTGGTTACCTTTGCATAAGTTAGCTATTGTTCGGCTTGAAAATCAATCAAGTTTGTTTTTCAGCGGCCGGCTTTGTCTAACGTTGAACGGTCAAATCAATTGATTGTAACGGATGAAACTTTATAGAATTTTACTCATTTTTTTGCTGGCAGCGTTTGCCATGCCGACCTATTCCCAGCAGTTTAAAGTAACGTGTGAGTTGCAGGACTCCATTACCGGAGAGAGCGAGCCTTTCGCCACGGTGCGCGTCGACTTTTTCCCGCCGACGAAGCAGGCTGTGACCCTGCGGTTGACTGATGACGACGGGCGGTTTGAGGCAATGCTGCCGGAAGCCGGTGATTATGTGCTGACAGCTTCCGCGACAGGGAAAAGACCTGTCTCCCGGCAATTCTCCGTCAATGGAGAGCAACCCGAGGCGCGTCTGGGTATTATCCGTCTGTCAGGCAGTGTAGAGTTGCAGGAGGTGGAGGTGTTGGCGCAGAAGCCGCTCGTTACGTCCGAGATTGACCGTATTGCTTATAGTGTGGCCGACGACAGCGAGTCGGCTACGAAAAGTACGCTCGACATGCTGCGCAAGGTACCGATGGTGACGGTCGATGGCGAAGATAATATTAAGGTGAAAGGTTCTTCGAATTTTAAGGTCCTCGTCAATGGAAAGCCGAATCCGATGATGTCGGGAAATCCGAAGGAAGTGTTCCGCAGTCTGCCGGCGAGTGCCGTCAAGTCGATTGAGGTGATAACCGAGCCGGGAGCGAGATACGATGCGGAAGGTGTAGGTGGCATTCTCAACATTGTATTGCAGGACGTGAAAGTGCAGGGATACAACCTGTCGTTGTCGGCCAACGGTGACAATAACGGCAGCGGTGGCAGCGTTTATGGTACCTATCAGCTGAACAAGTTCACCGTAACAGGTCTATATAATTATTACGGTTATTGGCCTAATGATGAGCAGATGGAAACGGAGCGTGTGGAATTTGATGAGGATGGGTGTGACCTTAGCCGCCTGTACTCGCTGCTGCAGGGCGATAACAGCGGAAATGTCCACTATGGTTCGTTGCAGGCCAGCTACGAGCTTGACTCGCTCAATCTGTTCACGCTGGCCGGAACGCTGATGGCTTTTGACAACCATGGCAACCATTTGGGTACGACTTCCTGGACGGGTCAGGGACAGCACTATGGTTATGATGTGGCGCAGAACAGCCGAATGAATTCCCTCGACGGTTCGCTGGCTTTTGACTACCAGCGTTCATTCCGTCGGGAAGGGGAGTTCCTGACGGCTTCCTATCGTTTCAGCTCAACCGCCAGTGACCATGATGCCGAGCAGACTTACGGCAATATGGATAATGTGCCGTTTAATTTGCCCTTGAGAAGGCAGAGCGACGACCGTGACCAAACCGAGCATACCGCGCAAATTGACTATGTGAATCCTTTTTCGGGCAAACACTATTTTGATACGGGAGCCAAGTATATCGCCCGCCGTCTTTCAAGTGACAGCCGGGTGTGGCTTGACGGTACGTTCGATCTCCCTTCGTCCGTACTTTATGCGCAGAAACAGGATGTCTTTGCGCTTTATGCCGACTACAAGCTGCAGTTGGGTAAGCTGAATGCAATGGCGGGTGTCCGCTATGAGCATACACGCACGGAGGCTGACTACAAGCGTAATCCGGAAAACAATTTCTCCGCTCATTTCAACGACATCGTGCCCTCTGTGACGGCTTCCTACAGTTTGGGTATGACCTCCATGCTCCGTCTGGCCTATTACATGCGCATTAACCGTCCGGGCATCCAGTTTCTTAGTCCGTTCCGTTCAACGACGGATCCCGCCTATGTACAATATGGAAATCCGAACCTCGATACGGAGCATTGGCACAATGTGTCACTCAACTTCAGCAGTTTCTCACAACGTCTCAGCTATAACCTTTCGTTGAATTACGGATTCACCGACAACGGCATCACCGAATACTCCTTCCTGCAGGACGGCGTGCAGCACACGACTTATGGCAATCTGCTGCGTTCCAGCAGGGTGGGGCTGACGGCTTGGGGAAGCTGGTCGCCGGGAAAGCGTACCCGGCTCATGCTCAACCTGAATACGGATTATGCGGATATGCGCAGCAACCGTATCGAGGCTCGCAACAGCGGCTTCGATTTCTCTGCCTATGGCTCGGTAGACCAGAAAATCGGTTGGAAAATGAAGCTTATCCTTTATGGAGGTGGCGGCCTTCCATCTGTTTCTCTTCAGGGCGAAGGGATGTCCTATTATTTTTACGGTTTCTCACTCAGCCGTTCCTTCCTCAAGGACGACCGGCTGACGGTATCTGCTTTTGCCAACAATCTTTACCCGACCAATCAGCGCTATGAGACGACTATCGTTACCGACAGTTTCCGTAATCGGACGACGATGGAGCAAAGCGTATGGAGAGCCGGACTTTCTCTTTCATTCAGGCTTGGAGACCTTAATACACAGGTGAAGCGCACAGCCCGTACCATTACCAATGATGACCTTAAGAAGGCCGACGATGACTCGGTTCCTCAGCAAGGCATGCCGGAAGGTATGAATTAGGGGATGAGCTAAAAAATAAATTAAGAATATAAATTTAGATATTTTAACTATGTGGATTGCTGAAATCTCACATATTTTTATACCTTTGCATCAATTCCAATTGTCATTAATGCAAGTGGAAGTAGTTATTTTGTGAAGATGGTTATTTAAATAGGGGAACATAGAAGGGTTAAAATTACCCCCCCCATTTGTTAATTTTAACATTGGGACGGCGGAAGAGGGAAATAGGACATCTGGGGACAATACTTAAACAATTCTCAGAGGCAGTCGCTTCTAATGAAAATTCCATACGACATAATCATTGACCGTAAGATGCTTTTGCAAAGTGTCCTTTGTGGAGTTTATTTATCCGCACACTCATTTTGCAGGGCAGACAATACCATTGTAGCCTAAAGCGTGGCCTCCAACAGGGAGGTCGGCGGAGGGAGAAGTACGCACTCGGGGCTGAAGGGGAATAGCCTTTGATTGCGCTGACAGATTGTAAGTTACATGTCGCATAACGAAAGAGAATATGAAAAAACTAATTTTGGGATTTTTCCTTGCTGTGCTATGGGTCGGAAGCCAGGCCAACGCACAGGTCATCGCGGGTAAGACCAATTTCCTTTATTGGGGAACCACTACACCCAACCTCGGGTTGGAGGTCGGCTTGGGTAAGAAGACGACTCTTGAGCTTGTGGGCGGCTATAATCCGTGGACATTTGACAAGGACGAGAACAAGAAAATCAAGCACTGGCTGGTCATGCCTGAATTCCGCTATTGGCTTTGCGAGCGTTTCAACGGTCATTTCTTCGGACTACACACGGGCTATACGTTCTACAACGTGAGCGGAGTGCGCATACCTTTCCAGGAAGAATGGACGAAGGACCACCGCTATCAGGGCTGGGCAACCGGTGTGGGCCTTTCCTATGGCTACTCATGGGTGCTTGGAAAGCGCTGGAACATCGAGGCAAGCATCGGCGTGGGTTATGTCTATACGAACTATGACCGCTACGAATGCGCAACCTGCGGACGGTTCAAGGGCTCGGAGGACAAGCATTATTTCGGACCGACCAAAGCGAGCATATCACTGATTTACATCTTTAAATAATGACGGGCTATGAAACACAAAATCACATTCATATATACTATTCTGCTATTCGCAGTGCTATGGTGCTGCGCAGGCACGTTATCGGCCGCTGACAACGTCAGCTATCTGTCAAGCATCGGCATCAAGGACCGTGAGGTAGTAAAGAAGGGCCGCGAGGTTCAGGTCTCGATGCACATGGATTTCAGCGACTTGAAAATCAAGACACAGCATTCAGTAGCGCTGACGCCGGTTCTTGTCTCATCTGACGGCAAACACGAGCAGGCGTTTCCTCCGGTAGTTCTTGACGGCAAGACGAGAAACCGGATGTATATGCGGGCACAAAAGCTGGAGAGCGTGGACCTTCCGCCGTATCACAACGGAGAGGCACAGGCTATCATCCGGCGTAACAACCGCAAGGACCAGAGCTACGACTATCAGGCGTCTGCTCCCTATCAGCGCTGGATGCTCGACGGCCGGATAGAGCTGCGCGAGGAGGTACACGGATGCGTTAACTGCGCGAAGGGCAACTCGACCCAGCCGATGGACGGTACGGTATTGCCAAAGTATATACCAGACTATAAATACACGAAGGTGGCCCCCGACCCGGAACCGGTCAAGGTGAGAGCGGAATCGCGTACGGCACGTTTGCAGTTCCGTCAGGACAGCTATACTCTCGACCCGAAGTTCAGAGGAAATCAGGCGGAGTTGGATACGGTGGTCAATTCGTTTGAGTTGGTGAAAAATAATGCAGACCTTTCTATTACAGGTGTTTATCTGACCGGTTACGCTTCTCCGGAAGGTACGGTTGCCTATAACTTGAAACTGTCAGAGAACCGTGCACTCGCATTGGCCAACTACATCACCAAGCAGGCGGACATCGACAAGGAGTTGATGCACGTCGACTGGAAAGGTGAGGACTGGGTAGGACTGAGAGCCGCAGTGGAAGATTGTTACATGTTGTTGAAGAAGGATGAAGTGCTGCGCATCATCGACGAGTGCGATGGAGACCGTGACGTATGTGAGGAAAAACTGAAGCAACTCATTCCGGAAACCATCTACGAACGCTTGCTCAATGAGGTTTATCCGGTACTGCGCCGCAATGAATACCGCATCGTTTACAATGTCCGCAATTTCGACATGGAGGAAGCCCGCCGCATGATAGTTGAGCGTCCTGACTTGCTCAGCCTGACGGAGATGTATAAGGTGGCATCGTCCTACGAGAAAGGCTCCGCCGACTACGAGCGCGTGATGGCAACGGCTGCGAAATACTTCCCGGAAACACCGGCGGTGGTCAACGACCGTGCGCTTGAGGCGATGGAGGACGGCCGTTATGCAGAGGCTGTGAAGATATTGGAAGCAGCCAAGGTTACGCAGACCAACGGTGTACTGCTCAACACGTTGGGAATGGCTTATGCAGGAGCTGAAGAGCCATACAAGGCGCAGGATGCTTTCGAGCGCGCCCAAAAGGCCGGCTCACAGGATGCCGCCCACAATCTGGAGGAGATTGCCAAGGTTATAGACCAATTATAGAATATCTGAACATATAATTAACATAATCAACTAATTAATTCACATTTTAATTATGAAAATCAAGAGTTTATTGTTGATGTCATTAGTGGCATCAATGGGATTCGTGTCCTGTAACAATGAGGAGCCGACTCCGGTAGAACCGCAGGACCAGACTCCGAAGAGTGTAACCATCAAGTTGCCTAACATGGTGCAGACTCGTGCCACGGGTGACGCGATTGCCAACAATTCCAAGGTTGAGTTGACTAATTTCAAGGTATTCTTCCTTGACGGCAGTAACAATGTTGTAACAGTACCTACTTACAACAATGAGGCTCAAAAGGTTTATTTCCAGAGTACAGATGCAGAATGGGGCGGTGATGTGAAAGAACTGACTTACCACTTCCTTCCTGCAAGCACGGAGAAAGTTGTCGTAGTAGGTAACATAGGCGATGTAGAGTATTCAACATTGGCAACACGAGTAGACGACGTGCCTAACGACGCTCCTGCACATCCTTCCTATCCTCTCTATGGCGAATCTGCTCTTGCAAAGGGTAGCGCAGCCGATGACGAAGGTCACGCAAACGTTTACACAGCAACAGTGAACCTCACACCGCGCGTATCACGTTTCGAAATCTACGGTTTCGAATACCTGGGAACAAAGTATACTTCTGTTTCTTTGAAGAAGATTGCGCTTAACCACTACTATGTGAAGAGCAATTTCGTTTCTATGGCTCCGGTAGAGGAAGGTAAGGTTTGGGAAACTATCACTGAAAGCAACGCTTGGGACTGGGTAGGTACTGACGCTGTTGCTCCCTGGGCTGACGAATTGTCTTTGACACTGAATGCTGGTGAAGGTAAGTTGGTTGACGGAACTACGCTGACTCCTGAAGCGGACGGTGAAGGTGCAACCGGCATTATTACTTACGGTCTTGCGCACGTTGCTGACGCTGCCAATAACCCGGAACTTATCCTTACTCTTGAAGGAACAAGCGGTGCTACTGCTACTCCGCTTTACCTGAAGGGTACGTTCACAAATGCAACTCCTTTCAATGCAGGCAAGATTTACCGTGTACGTTACAGCTTCACAGACGAGGATTTCGAACAGCCGGAACGCTGCGTAGAGCTGTCCGTGACTGTTGCTGAATGGCAAGTTGTACCTGTAACTCCTGAATTCTAATATATTAATACAGATTTAATTTTTACGAAAGAGCGGGGTTGGCGTCCCCGTCAGTCCCGCCCTTTCTTTTCGTACTATAAAAGATTGATGTTATGAAATTGACGAAAATTGTTTTCTGCCTGATGCTGCTCGGAGGGATGAGTCTCGGCTCCTGTGTCCGGGAGGATTTCGACAGCTGTTACAGTAAGAATACGCTGCTGCTCAGCTACAAGGGCGACGGCACAGAGGAGATATTTCCGGAAAAGATATGCCGCGTTGAGATGTATGTCTTCGATGCAGAGAATAAGTGTGTCAATTCGACAGTATTACCACAAGAGCAGGTAGCCAGCCGCACGGCGGTGTTGCCGCCACTCGCAGCGGGCGATTACCGCATCGTCTGCCTTGGCAACACGCACAACACGAAGGTGAAGGATGTTGACAAGGGTGACTTCAGCCGGATGCTCTTTGCATCCGCAGACTATTTTGCCGGTGAGACCGTATCCGGCAACGACTCTCTATATTATGCCACAACCTCCTATACGGTACTACCGTTTACAGGCCGCGAGGAGGACCAGAAAAAAGTGATAGAATTCGCGAGCTCCCACTACGACTTGTCAGTAGAGGTAGCCGGAATGCCCGCACTGAATACCCGCGGGGACAGCAAGCCGGTACTTGAGGTGAGCGGAGTGACGCCCTGCACCGATTTTGAGAACGAGGTGAAGGGAGAAGCCACCAACTATTTACTTGAAACGAACTACGAGCCGGAGAAGCTTCTGCTGACGGCCCGGACCAACATAATGAGGCACAAGAACCACGAGGATGTCTACGTCCGCTTCCGCATGTCGGGCGACACCGCCCCCTTGGCGGAGGTCAATCTGGGTGAGTTCCTTGCCGCCAATCCGATTATCGACTGCAGCAAGCAGGAGGTGCTTATCCCCATCCGCATAGAGTTCAAGGAGGGGAATGTGACGATAAGCGTTCCTGAATGGTATGTAGAACAAGTGAAACCTGAATTTTAGTACACAAGGATATGAAAATAAGAAAAACGATACTCTATGCAGTGTTAGCCGCCCTGTGTTGCGGCGTGGGACTGTCCGGCTGTGTCAAGACGGAGGTCATCTCGACCGCATCCGGCATCCATGACAACGTGACGATGCAGCTGAGTGTGAACGCGCTGGCCGACGCGTCGACGTCGACTGACGGAACGCCGACGGCCGAGGAGGCGGCCATCCACTCGCTGCGCGTCTACGCCTTCGTTGACGGTCAGCCGGCGGGCCATTATTTCCATGAGGGCGAGCTTCAGGCACCGGCATCGTTCCTGGTTGACCTAAAAATGTTCTCGGAAACGTTGCAGACCGTGGATTTCTATGTAGTGGCGAATGAGAAGGGTATGAGAACTCCGGGCAGCTCGGAAGTGCTGACTGAGAACACGACGGAGGCGGAGCTGAACAGCTTCCATTTCACTCAGATTGCCACGGAGAACGGCCTTCCGATGTTCGCTCATAAGAAGGTGGAGGTGAATATGTCAGACCTCGCAGACAGTAATCCGCAGACCGTCCCCGGCCATGAGGGTCATTATCTGATAGCGCAGAGCGAGTCGTTCGAGCTTCAGCGACCGTTCGGCAAGTTGGGCGTATTTGCGGCCAAGCAGCAGGGAGAGAGCGGCGATTTGAAGGTAACGGGTGTCACTGTTCTTGAGGCAGGCACGCGCTTCATCAACTACCTGATGCCTCAGACCGACGAGGTGCTGAAGGCGGTAGGCTCAAAGGGGACAGCGATAAACCTTCCGGTGTCGCAGGTGTCCGTCGACAAGGAACTGGCTCCCGGCATCACCGCGGAGGAGCGTCAGAATCCTGCCAACTACACGCCGGTACTCTCCGCCCCGTTCTATCCGTTTGAGAGTCCGTGGGGCAGTCCTGCATGGAATATGCCGGGTGATGCGAAGGGCATCGTGCTTCAGATTGATTTCAATTTCGACGGCGATGCGCGTCAGGGCCTGGTCTATATGCCGCGTGTAGAGCGCAACCATTACTACGCCATCTGCTGCCTGATGAACAACTCGGGCAAGATTACGGTGGAATATACCGTGGCCGACTGGAACGACGGAGAGCCTTACGATTTGGATTTCGCCTATCCGACTTATGTCAATCCGCTTGAACCGATAGAGAACCATACATTCGAGCAGCCGACCGTCTACTATAATCCTGACGAGTCGTCGGAGGCAGGTACTTTCTCCGGATATTTCACGATGACGGCCCCTGTGGGACAGGAATGGCAGCCGACGCTGCTGAACTCCACTCCGGGCGACTATGAGATAGCCGTATTCCAGGATAACCAGCAGGTAAGCGCACCTTATCTCGCCTCGGAGAAGAAATACCGCATCCGCGTTCGTGCCCTGAAGCCCGGGAATGTGGGAAATAAGGTTGAACTTGCGATTTCCTACACACCGAAATGGGACCCGAGCGGCACGTCCCTGCTGATGATAAACGGCACTGCCGGCGATACGAAATGGCCGGGCAGCACCGACCCAGAGAAGATTGTAATAGAACAGGTAGACCCAACAAATAATTGATGGCTATGAAACGGATATTATATTATATGCTTACATGCTGTGCGGCATTGCTCTTCTTTGCCTGCACGGCAGATGAAAATTTTCCCGAGAAGACGGGAGAGGATGGCATTATCCTTGATTTGTCCATGGGCTCGCAGGCAGTAAGCCGCGCGGCGGCAGAAGGACCGGAGGTGGCCGTAGACCATCTGGATGTGATGATATTCAGCTCGACGGACGAGTCGCTGGTTTGGCATGAGCGCATCAGCAACTGTCAGGAGCGTCAGGGCAAGGTAACACTTGCCGCCGACCGCAAGAGCTTCGGCGCGAACGCGACCTATTGGGTGTATCTCGTAGCGAACAGCAAGCATACGGCAGATGAGTTTGCCTCCATTGCCGATTTGAACGGACTGAAGTCGATGACGCAGGAGGACCGTCTGATTCACATGACCGGCCTGACGAACGTAACGGGCGCTCCTCAGACGTTCCTGATGGACGGCATTGCCTATCCGGGCGCGCTGACGCAGGAGCCGGAAGCATCAGCCCCTGTAGTTCTGAACAATGGAAAATCGAGCGACAACACGGAGCTGAAGGTAGTGCTCCGCCGTGCAGCCGCAAAAATACTGGTCACCATCAACAAAGGCGACAAGGTGACGTTCGACAAGGGCGTCGCTCCTGCAGTACCGGGCTATTATCTGCGCAACATGCCGTACACGACCTCTGTATTGGCGGGAATTGACGGAGACGCAGACCTGCGAACCCCACCGTTCAGCAATGCCGGATATTTTAATTGGACGGAATCGACCATTACGGTGACGGCTTATGTCTATGCGCACAGCTGGGCAGACGCGAGCGCATTGGAGCGGGAGGTACGTCTGGTGGTGAATATTCCGATGTCTTATCAGGAGGAAGACGGCACCGACCCTGTTGTGCTGCCCAACAACTACTATCAGATACCGGTGAGCAAGGAAAAGAAGCTGGAGCGCAACACCTACTATGCGGTAACAGTAACGGTGAACGCCCCGGGCGCGACCGACCCTTCTACCCCGCAGGAGCTTGCCGACGTAAGCTATGAGGTTCTGCCGTGGGATGAGACGACGGTGAACATCGGAGGCGAGGACGGCCGTCCTATCTATCTGACCGTGAATGAAGAGGAGATGGATATGCATAACATCACGGATGACAATACGACCCTTCATTTCGCATCGTCATCGGATGTCTCAGCAATAGTTACCCGAGTATATTACTATGATAAGTTCGGTCAGGAACAAGATGAGAGAACGAGCATCGTAACGGCTACACCCGATGCAGGACTGAACGGCGGTATTGATATCCATTGTCCGCTGCCGACCAACAATACTATCCGTTACATAGAGATGACGGTAAGGAATGCTGACGGCGTAGAGCGACAGGTGCTGATTCGCCAGTATCCGTTGGAATACATTACGAATATTCTTGGCTGGTATTCCTATCGTAGTGACTTTGGTGGAACTACCTATGAATTATTGAATGGTCAGGATGTTTCAGGAATGACATTTGAGGATTCCAATAGAATCGAAGATTGGATTTGTGGTTGCAAGTGGAGTAATAGTCGATGGTCATATGGAAAAACAGAGACGGGATTTTTTGGCTCCAAAGTAGCCGGAGAAGTTGCAACTTCAGGGCAAAACGCAGGAAAGGCTCATATCTATTATTACCGATGGTCTGAGTCTAGACAAAACAATGGAAGCTACTGGAATCCTAGATATGTGTATACATATAGTGTTTCTCAAGGATCTGATGTTTGGGGTAACTATGCGAATCCACGAATGTATCATGTGCAAATTACTGCATCGTCCGGTGATTATACGCTTGGAAAGCCGCGTATTACGAACGGTATCACAGACTCTGGTGCGGATAATGCACAGTTGGTGTCTCCATCATTTATGATTGCATCTCAGTTGGGTGCTGTAATGTCTGCAAATAATGTAAATATTGCTGCGAGCCATTGCGAGCAATATGTTGAGGTCTATAAGGATAAGCAGACCGGGGAGACGGTTCATCTTGATGACTGGCGACTTCCTACCAAAGCGGAGCTGGAAATTATTATGAAATTCCAGTATGTGGAAAATGCCGCGATGGATGAGGTATTGGCAGGTCCTTCCTATTGGAGTGCAAGTGGATTGGTTTATAATAATAGAGGCTCTGGTACAGATAAGGCAATCCGCTGCATCCGGGATGCTTATGAGGAGAAATAAAAAGGTACTGAAGAACTAAAAACAGAGAGTTATGATAAAAAGAACGATATGCGCGATGCTGATTGCGCTTGGAATGCTGGCGGCGTTCTCATCCTGTCAGCAGGATTTGTTTGAGAGCGACCCATGGTCGGCGAGAGAGGGCTATGTTGCCCTCCGCTTCAGTGCGGACATCCCGGACATGCCGGTAGTGGAAACCCGAGCTGTCGACCCAGACGGCGGCGGCGTGCAGAACATGACGCTGTTCTGCTTCGACTCATACGGCCTTTTCATCTCCACGGCGACCGCCGAGATAACATCGCTTACGGATTTGACGGGTTCGTTCAAGGCGGAGGTTCCGGACAACACGCGAACCATCCATTTCCTCGCGAACCAGAACATGTCGGAGTTCAAGGAGGATGATTTCCGGGGCAAGTCGGAATCGGAGGTAATGTCCGTTCTGGAAGGCTCGTCGGGCCGTATGATTTACTGGGCACGCTTTGCCTGTGACCCGAACGATGACCGTAAAGTGAACGAGCAGCTTAATGCTAAGGGTAACAAGATAACGATGATCCGCAACCACGCGATGATTTCGATAGCCAATCCGACCAACGAGTGGTTCGTTGTGACAGGCTTCGCCGTCTACAACACGAACGCGTTCGGAACGGTAGCTCCCTATCATCCGGAACTTGGCTTTGATTTTGAGTGGCCCAACAGCAACGACCCGTTCGTAACGCTTCCGCTGAACGATGCGAAGATGAGCGACATCGTAGACGTGTCGACCGCGTCCAACCAGTATATCTTCGAGAGCGAGAACCGAGCAGACGACCCGGTGAGCGTCATCGTGCGCGGACACCTTCCGGGCGAGACGGAAGCCGACGACAAGTACTACCGCGTGCTGCTGCTTGATGATGCTGGCGAACAGCTGCTCATCCGCCGAAACTTCCACTACAAGCTCAACATCAAGGGCGCGCTGTCCTTCGGACAAAAGACGTTTGAGGATGCGACGAAGTCAGCCGCCACGAACAACGTGTGGATTTCGATTTCCGACGACGTGAACGAGGTGGAGGACCAGAACTACATCCTGACAGTAGAGCAGACGAGCTATGTGCTTGACGAGGAATTCGCGGGCAATATCTATACGGTGAATTACACGGTCCGCGGCAAGAACGGCACCGTCATCCAGGGCAGCGACAAGCCGGAGGTGACATGGCTTGATGACAACCATGTGGCGGGCCCGAATGTTGGCAACACGTTCAACGTTGTCAACGGCGTAGGCGAGGGCAGCATTCAGATTTCCCTGTTACCGCTGGGCAACAACGAGAAGCTGGAAGGCACGCTTCTGGTGAAGAAAGGCCGTCTGCAACGCAAGATAAAGATAATCGTCATCAAGGACCAGAGCTTCACTCCGACATGGGTGGGCACCCATGTATGGGGAGACATCAGCGAGTCTAATCCGACGGAGAACCGCGCACACGTTACGGTGATGTTCACGATACCGGAGACGTGTCCTCAGGAGCTGTTCCCGCTCCGCGTGCTTGTGAGCACGAACGAGCTGGACGTACGCTCGGAAGCCGGAGTCGCACTCCCGGTCATCAATGACGGCGAGGAGGGCTACGGAGAGCCTAACGGCATCGGTTACAAGTATGTCTATATCGCGGATGCTCCGGGCGTGCAGCGCATCTACTTCGAGAATGTGCTCAATCAGGCAGAGGGCAACACCGGACATGTAATCCTCGAGGCGGAGCATTTTATCTCAGTAAACAAACCGTTCACCTATTCAGCCGACCAGCGCTCGATTACGGTTACGGGTTTGAATGAGTACAACGCACAGAATCCGGGAGCTGAGAACTTCCCGGAAGACGAGGTAATCTATTACCGTCTTGTTCCGCAGAAACGCTATGCGAACGTACAGTTCGATATGCAGATGAAGGACAATGCGAACAATCAGGCCATCAATGCAGACATAAAGGATGAGTTCTTCATCTACACGCAGCATCTCGACTATTATAAGGACGGTGAGGAAAGTCAGGCCGGCGTAGGGGAGTTTGACTGTACGTTCTGGGAAATCAACCAGGACAAGTGGTCGACAGGCGGCCGCGTCATGATGTTCATGCCGAAATATCCGGGCAATCCGACGCAGGGCACGGGCAAGTATTCCATCTACATGAAGACGAACCGGGCTAAGAGCGCGGAAGTGGTGCGTATCGCCTCCAACCAGACCGGCTCACCCTCTGCTCTCCCTGGAAATGGAGGTGCCGACTATGCAGGTAACTCCTACTGCTCAGTAACCTTCGAGCTCGCCAACTACAATCCGTTCCGCTTCGCGGCCCGAGTGAACGGCCAGGGCACAGACGGAACAGGTGCAACAGCCGAGCCGGTGACTCCGCTGACGTTCACTTACGTGCCTGACCAGAAAGTAGACATCACGCTTGACGTAACCAGCTTCAAGGGCTCGGACAACAAGTCAGTCGACCCGTTCGGCGAGTCGTTTGAAATCTACATCGACGCACCGATGCTTTCAATCGATAAGGCCCGTCTGGCAGAATGCCATCTGAACAGCAATAAGCTGAAAGCCGACCCGACGAAACCGGGACGCTTCATCTATACGGTGGACAGCAACCGAGAGACAGAGCGTCAGTTCGGAACGGGAACGGCCCTGAATACGGACGGCATGGGCGTGAACCAGAGCGGCGAGCGCAAGACGCTTCCGTTCGTGACGAGCAGCGTGGTAAGTGCGGGCGACATCGTCATCTCGTCAAACGAGCAGAAAGTGATGTTCTTCGCCAAGACTTACAAGATATCGAACACGCCGATTTCCGGCACGCTGAAATACAAGGACGCCTCAGGCACCGTGCACAATGTTCCGCGCAACGCCTTCGTATCGTTCGAGCGTACGCGCAACAACAGCCGCATCGGTTCAGTAACGGTAACTGCCGACGGCCGGTATGAGCTTCGCCTACGCAAGGAGTACCAGTTCAACTGGTATGCCGATGCGGTGGAATTCCGCTACGAGGCATCCGACGGCAACATCTACCATCTGTCACTTCCGAACCTGCAGGCACTGTTCAGCACTCCGGACGTAGTGATGGAGCCGCTTCAATAGATAATAGATAGAAGATGCACCCAATTGTTCGGGATTTAAATGTATGTTATATTAATTGAGAAACTCCGGGATGAAAAAAGCCCGGAGTTTTTGTCCATCAACCAAGTATCGAATGAAAACGCTTTACATTATCCTCGCGGGTCTTTTATGCTTGCTGGCGATGTCGTGTCATGTGAAGACGCAGGACAGGGCGTCCGACGCCGCCTTCCGTCTGCCTGAAATTCCGTCGACGCTGGTCAACCCGGAGGAGCGGGCAGCCTATCTGTCGGTCCACTATTGGGACCACTATGACTTTTCGGACACGACCTTGATTGACAGGGAAGATATTACGGAACAGGCGTTCGTCAACTTCCTGAGCATCCTGCCCTATGCTGCGAATGCGGAAGCGGCAGTTGACACGCTCTACCGCCGTGCCTCCGTCAGCAGCGCGATGCTCTACCACTTCATAGAGCTGGGCGACAAATACCTCTATGAGCCGAATTCTCCGATGTACAACGAGGAACTGCACATACTTGTGCTGCGTGCGTTGCTCGCCAATCCGTCGTTGAGCGAAGGTGAGAAGGAGCGTCCCCGCTACCTGCTGGAGATGGCGTTGAAGAACCGTCCTGGAGACAAAGCCGCCGACTTCGCCTATGTGGAGCGGAGCGGACGGAAAGGCTGTCTGTCGGGAATCACGTCAGACTACCTATTGCTTTATTTCAACGACCCGGAATGTGAGGACTGCCGGGAGGTGAAGCAGCAGCTGACGGAATCGCAACCGCTGTACGGCCTGTTGAGTGATGGACGTCTTGCCGTGCTCTCGGTCTGTGTTGAGGGGAAAACAGCAGCGTGGGAAAGCGCGGTTTATCCTGAAGGTTGGATTGACGCATACGACGAGGGAAAGCAGTTGACCCGAGACCGTGTCTACGATTTGAAGGCTATGCCCACGCTTTATTTGCTTGACAAAGAGCATCGCGTACTCCTGAAGGATACCTCAGTCGGGCAGATAGAGGCATGGTTATCGGAACGACTATAATAAATCACATTAAGAATAAGTTTTTTTGTGCGGCTTGTTGTGAAACACGCCGCACTTTTTTGTTTTCATACTCTTGTTTTGTTTATAGTTGCATGGGGAAAATTTAAAACTTGCGTTTTAATTTTCGAATACACTCGATTTGCACTATCTTTTGATAAGATAGGCTGCATCTCGGCATTCAGAAAATTTAAAACTTGCGTTCACTACTGTCCCGTAAAAGTGGATAAATAGTTCTTTGAAATTATTGAAATATAGTCAATTACACGGTTTTTTGAA
>CALUMX010000036.1 GCA_944321875.1 uncultured Muribaculaceae bacterium | reverse complement strand
CAAGACGAACCTTGCTGAACTGTGAGAAATAATTTATTTTTGTCCAATTACTGTAACGGTTATTTAGGACTAGACAATGTCTAACAGAGTGGTTCTTATTTCTTGAAGAAGCGGTTGTAAAGACCTTCGAAACCTTGACCGTGACGAGCCTCGTCCTTAGCCATTTCATGAACTGTGTCGTGGATAGCGTCGAGGTTCAATTCCTTTGCGCGCTTAGCGATACGCATCTTGTCAGCGTTGGCACCAGCCTCAGCAGCCATGCGCTTCTCAAGGTTAGTCTTAGTGTCCCAAACCATGTCACCGAGGAGCTCAGCGAACTTAGCAGCGTGCTCAGCCTCTTCCCATGCATAGCGCTTGTAAGCCTCTGCGATTTCAGGATAGCCTTCGCGGTCAGCCTGGCGTGACATTGCGAGGTACATACCTACTTCAGTACATTCGCCGTTGAAGTGAGCGTTGAGGTCCTTAATCATTTCCTCGTCGCAGCCCTTAGCTACGCCGATAACGTGCTCAGTAACGAATTGAAGAGCTTCTGACTCAACCAGTTCTTTGAACTTAGAAGCCGGTACACCACATTGCGGGCACTTTTCAGGTGCTGCGTCGCCTTCATGAACATAACCACATACTGTGCAGATGAATTTCTTTGCCATAATTGTAAGGATTTAAAAAGTTTATATTTTTAGTTATTTGTTTTTTTTGCTTTCTCGAGGCAGCTTTTGCAGTAGCCCCGGTAGTTGATTTCTGTTTCTTCTATAACAAACTCGGTCTCGTATTGTTCATTCAAGAGTCCCTGCATTTGCACATCGATGATTTTTCCGCACGATTTGCACTGGAAATGCGAGTGCGGCAGCGTGTCGCCGTCATAGTGGGCCGTCTTCTTGTCGATTCGCAGCTCAATGATGGCATTGTGCTCTTCGAGCAATTTGAGCGTGTTGTAGATAGTCGTGCGTGACAGCGTAGGCATCGTGGGGACCAAGTCGTTGTAAATCATGTCGACGGTCGGATGCGTACGGTGCTTGAGCAGGTACTCCATGATGGAGATACGCTGGGCAGAAGGCTTAATTCCGCAGGCTGTGAGACGTTCAATTGCTTCGTTGTGCATATTTGTTTGTATTACTGATTTGAAATCATTACAAAATTAGAATTAATTTTTGAATCTGCCAAATTTTTTGTTGGGAAAATTACAAATTTGGACAAAAAAATTGCTTCCATGCAGTGGAAACGCCTTGTTTGGGGCGATTTCACGGGTTTTTGACGGGAAATCATCTGTTGGGTTATGGTTGACGCGCTCGGCCGTTGTGCGGCCGCTGAGGATGCCGTAAGGCTTTTATGGGGAGACCTGCCAGCAGCGATAGCTCGTTTGTAAGTTAGCAGGTCTTATAAAATAAAGAAAGCGGGGAATACGCTTGTGACGCATTCCCCGCTTCGGTATGTCTAATCAGTAAGGATTACTTCTTAGTGAGTGTTGCCTTGTAGCATTGAGCATTGCTCAGGTCGAGTGTTACAACGTAAGTGCCTTCTTCAGCGATGCTGATGTTGCCGCCGTTGTTTTCGTTCAGGTTCGCAAGGTCGCTGCCGAGGCTGATGGTCCAGTCGTGGTTAGCGCGGAACTTGAATTCACCCGGAACGAGTTTCACGGTGCTTTCCCATACGAGGTTACCCTTGTATGCCAGTTCAGTATCGTTGTCCCAGCCGCCCGGAGTAGCAGAACCAATCATGTTCCAGTTCTCGATGAGGCTGGCCTTCCATGAGAGAGCGGAAGTGTTGAGGTTGAACAGGTAGACGCCGCCCTTGTCGAGCTTGATGTTGCCTGCGCCGCCGTCAGTGCTGAGAGTGCCGTCCTCTGCGCCTGCACCGTAGTTGGTGCCGTCCCATCCGAGTTTCGTAGAGAACTTGAATTCTACTGCACCGTCACTTGTCATGTCAACGAAACCGCTGTGGATGCCCTGTGTGCGCTCGTAGATAAATGCGTTGGCATTGTGTGTCCAGTTGTTGAATGAGCCTACTGCGTAGAGAGTCGGAGTGTAGGTCATCACGTTGAACGTATTCTCAAGCATGTTGATTTCCACTTTGTACTGTCCGGCGTTGGCAATCGTAATCGGGAAGCCCTTCGTACCGAATGCAAGTGTACCGGATGTAGTAGCTGCTTCAGAAGTACCCCAGGCAAGGTCGAATACCTTTGTCGGGTCGGCAAGTGCCTCTTCCATGCTTTCTGCGCCCATGAAGAGGATAGAGCCGGCAGGAAGTTCGGTTACCAGCGTGAATACAGGGTCGTCGTAAACATCAGCCTCGCTGTGCTCCAGACGGATGGCACTTTCGTTCCAGCCTGCGCCGAAGCCCGGGTCAGTGATGATGTAGTAAGCTGTCTCGATGTTGATGCCCAGGTCAATCGGAGTTACCTTCTGCTTGGTGGCAAATTCCTGATTGATGCGGGTGTCTGTAGCGCCGTCAGAGAAGTACGGGGTGAAAGTGAAAGAGAGTTCCTTTTCCTTCGGAGTCTTGCCGAACAATTCGCGGAAGGCGTTGTCGAAGTCGGTTTTTGAAATTTTACCGTCAGTCAGGCGCAACTCGACAACTTTCTCGGGAGCGGCCTCGCTGGTGATTTTCACTCTGTACTGGATGCTTGCGCCTTCGTTGAGGGCAGGGCTTTCAACCGTCTTGACAAGTTCAAGTTCGGTTCCTTCAAATGTGTTGAGGTTGATGGGCTGCTCCAGGTCGGCACCTGCGGCAACCTTCAGACCTTCCACCGACATAACCGGCTCCTGCTCGTTCATTTGCGGGAGCGTTTCGTCGTAGTCGTAGCAGGCTGTGCAGCAGATTGCCAGAGCTGATATTAATAATGCTTTAATTTTCATAATGTAATATTCTGTTTGGAGAAGGTATCCGGCCTGCGGAGCGGCCGGATTTCCTTCCTGATTTTAAGGTCTGGTTTATTTCAAAGTTGCCTTGCCGGTTACGAAGTTCAACGTGCATACCTGGCCGGCTACTGCCTGTACGCGTTCCTGGTCGCCGCCAGTTCCACGGTAAGCAATCTTGCCGTCGAAGAAGATGAACTCAGTGTGCCACCAGTCGCCTGCCCAAGCCTCACCGGCAAGAGTAGTCGGAACGATGCACAGACGGAGCTCGCCGTTGGCTGCCAGTGCCGGAGAAACGAAGTCACCCTCGCCGTCGGCCGGGATAGTGAACAGCCATTCCGGTTTAGCCTCCCAGCTGCCGCCGTTCGTGTCACCGAATACGTAGACATTGGCCGGGAAGATGGTTACGGTGTGAACATAGTCACGTCCGCTGATGGCTGTAGACGTACCGAAGATATACCAGCCGTCCTTGTCAACGGTGATGTTGCCGTCGGCCTCGCTCATTGTCACACCTTCCACGTTGCTTACGAGTGTAGCGTTGCCGCCGAACTCAGTGCCGTTCCATTCCTTGGCGAAATTGAACTTGAAGCCTTCGCCGGCTTTCACGTAGCGGATGCACCAGAACTTGTCCGGATTAGAGTGTACCGGGACCATTTCGGCTGCGTTTGCCCAATCCCAACCGCAGAACTGGCCAATCATATACATCTGTGCCGGCAATTCCACTTCAGGAAGTGCGAAGTAAGGCACCGTGTTCAACTTGATGGCATTGGAAGTGATTTCGCTGCCGGTTACGTTCGGATTGGAAACTTTGGCGTTGATGCGCACATAGACAGGAATTGTACCGTCGGCCGATGCTGCGATGGCTTGGTCAACGTCTTCCTGGTCGAGCCACGGGTTCACGTCGGCTTCCGGATTCTCCTCCAGGGCTGCCTTGGCGGCGTTGGAGTAAGTTGTGCAGAGAGCCATGGCGAAATCGTTGGCATTTACGTCGATGTCACATTCATGATATACGCTGCTGATTACGGCTGAGTATTTGAAGTCCTCCGTTGAGGAGAGTTCCACCGTGTAGTCGCAAACGGCAGAGTAGCCGTAGTCAGGCTGAGAGAATGTCAGGTTGACGGCATTCGCGTTTTTCAGCTCATAGACACCGTTGGCAAATTGCGGAGTGTTGAGCACGAATGTAGTCGGTTTTTTATATTCGGCTTTTACCAGCGACGGCTCTTCCGATTCGCAGGCAGTGAACAGGCCGAGACCGGCTGCAGCCAATAATAAATATTGTAATTTCATAGTTTTCATAGTTTTAAATGATTAGTAACCCGGGTTCTGGATTTCAGCAAATTCCGGTTGTGCTGCGATAACGTTGGCCGGAATCGGGTAAACGTTCATGTACGGCTGCAGGTCGGCACCTTCCGGAGCGTTGGCCTTCCATGCCCAGTTGTAGCCGCTTACGAACTTGCCGAAGCGTACGAGGTCCGTACGACGGTGATTTTCCCAGTAGAGCTCACGTGCGCGCTCGTCAAGGAGGTTGTCAGGAGTAAGCTGTGCACCGGTCCATGGGTTTGCACCTGCGCGCTCGCGTACTGCGTTGACTGCCTCAAGAGCTTCCTGTGCGTTGCCTTGGCCGCCCTTCACGTAGCACTCTGCCTTCATCAGGTAGATGTCGGCAAGACGGAAAATCGGGAAGTCAGTATCAGGGTGAGTAGTTGCTGAGCTTACAATCTCGCCGTCAACCTCTGATTTGCGCTGAGCCTTCAGTGAGAGGTTGGAGATGGAGAGAGGTTTGGACGGGTCTTTCAGTTCGAAAGTACCGTCTTCCTCAGATACGAGGTTAGTAAACTTCACAGCTGCGTAACCATTGTTGAACTTAGAGAATTCAGTGTTGGCGATGGTGAAGCCTTCAGCTTCCTTGCTCCAGAAGTCATCACGTACGTCGTTGATGTCGTTGAACTTCTCAGAGAACTGCTGGCGAGCGTGCATACAGCCCCATTGGTCGTTCAGACCGTAGTCCTGTGCGTTCATGTAGAAGCCGTTGCTGTCCATGGTAGCGTTGATGAAAGCGGCTGCCATCAGGAAGCGTGTGCCACCGTAAGCCTGGATGTTGCGCTCCTCGTAAGGAATACCCCAGAGGATTTCGTTCTCAGCAGTTGCTGAGCCGCCCGGCATGTAACGGTCGTTGTTGCCGGCAAACACAGCGAGATAGTGGTTGGCAAGACCTGTGCCGTTGAAACCGCCACCCTTGTGAGCATCGATGATTTCGTTACAGATTTTCAAGCAGTCAGCATAGCCGTTCACCTGTCCGTCGGTAAATACGCCTGCGTTCAGGTAAAGTTTGGCGAGCAGCGCCTTTACGCCGTCAACGCCGATACGGCCGTAACGGCCCTTGGCTGTCTCAGCCGGCCATTCGCTGATGATGCTCTTCACTTCCTCTACGAGGCGGTTGTAAAGGTCGGCGCGACGGATAGGTGTAGGCGATTCGCCGTAAGCCATCTTGTCGTCCACCCAACCACCGTTTCCGAAGAGGTCGAGCACATAATAGTAGTTGAGGGCGCGGATAGCGCGGGCCTCGAGCTGGTATTGCTTGGTGCAGTCGAAAGCTGTCGGGTGAGTCATGTCGATGCCCGTAGCGTTTGTCTGACGGATAAAGTCGTTGCAGATAGCGATGGCTACATACAGACGGGAGTAAGTACCGTAGAGGTTGGCATTACCGTTTGACCATGTGCCGGTAACGAGGTCAACCACACCTACGTCAGGCCAAATCCACATGGTCTCGTCGGTCGGGAACTCGTTGAGCATATAGAGCGCGCGTGACCAGCAGCTGGCACCTGCGTCCAGACCGCCGAGGTCGGCAGAGCCTTCACCGCTCTGACCGGAAACGGCCAGTACGGAATAGCATTTTGCAAATACTTGCGGAAGATATGTGTCAGGGTCTTTTTCTACGTCGGCCCAAGTGAATTGGTTCGGGTCTTCCGGAACAAGGTCAAGGTCGCCGATACATGAAGTCATGCCGAGACCCATACCGAGGGCAACGCATCCTGCAGCCAGAAATTTTGATATATATTTCATTGTTGTAATCGTTTAGGGGGTTAGAATGTTGCAACTAAGCCAAGTGAGTAAGTGGTAGGACGTGGGTAAACGTCGTTGTCGATACCACCGAATACTTCCGGATCAAGACCGTTGTACTTCGTGATGACAAACGGATTTTGAACGGCGCCGAAGAGGCGGAGACGGAGGGTATTCTTGAAGAGGTTCTCCCAAGTGTAACCGAGCGTGATGTTGTCGCAGCGCAAGAAGCTGGCGTTGCGCAGGTAGTAGTCGCTCTGGTAGAGGTTACCGATGGTTGACTCGCCTGTGAAATAGAAGTCAGTGTCCACCAGGTTGCTTGTCGCATTGTTGGAGTAAGTGCGGTTAAGCACGTTGCGCTGTGCGAGTACGTTGTTGTAGACGTAGTTGCCGATGTTGGCGCGGAGTGTGAAGCCGAGGTCCCAGTTCTTGTAGCTGAATGTGTTGCTCAAGCTCATTGTCACCTTCGGGTCCTTCTGGTAGCGGATGATACGGTCGGAGTCTGTGATTTGACCGTCCTTGTTCTGGTCAACATACTCACCTTCGATAGGCAGACCGTTTTCGTCATAAACCTGTTCGAAGAGGTAGAAAGAGTAAGCCGGGAAGCCTACCTTGTGAGCTTGTACCGTATTACCTGTACCACCGGCGATGCCACCCACGTTGATGACAGCGTTCGGGTCGGAAGAATTGTTCAGTTTGGTGATTTCGTTCTTGTTCCATGCTACGTTGTAGTCAACGGTCCAAGTAAAGTCGCGGGTAACAATCGGGCGTGCGCTGATAGCGAATTCAAGACCGATGTTGCGGAGAGTACCGATGTTGCGGTCCATTTCGTTGGAAGTTGCGCCACCCACCGGAACTGTCACGCGGCTGAGAAGGTCTCTTGACTCGCGGAGATACCAGTCCAAAGATGCTGTGATGCGGTTGTTGAGGAAGCCCATATCCAAACCGGCGTTCCAAGTAGTAGTTTCCTCCCACTTGATGTTCGGGTCGTAAGCACCCGGATAGAGCGTCGGGATGTAGGCGTTAGGATTGGTCGGGTCAACATAGTAAGAGCCGTTTTGTGAGCTTTGGTAAACAGCCATGTACGGGAAGTAACCGCCGATTGCCTGCTGACCTGTCACACCCCATCCGAGACGGAGCTTGAACTCGTTCATAGTTGTCTGAGCGTCCTTGAAGAAGTCCATGTTATTGATTTTCCAAGCCAAAGCCACTGCAGGGAACAGACCCCAGCGGCTGTCCTTGGAGAAGCGGGAAGTAGCATCGTCACGGAGTGTGAATGTAAGGAGGTAAGTGTCCTTGAATGAGTAGTTCACACGGCCGAAGAAAGAAACGAGCTGAAGTTCGTTGATGAACTGAGTGCGTTGACGGTTTTCGTAAGCTGTACCGATGAGCGATTCAGTTGTCGGGTCAACCTGGATGTTGTAGACACCGTTTGCAAACGACGGGTTGGTGTAGCCGAGAGTTGTGAAGATACCGGCGTTGCTCCATCCGTAGTTCTTGAAGTTCTGCCAAGAGTAACCGAGAGTGATATCGATGTTAGAATCAATCTTGTCGATTTCCTTCTTATAGTTGGCATAGAAATCGAGCAGCGTGTTCTGCTTGCGTTGGTAAGTGTGGCTTCTCACGCCGGCACCGTTCTTCTTGTATGAATCCCATGAAGTCGGGCTGTTAGGCGCGATGGAGTTGTTCTCGTTGGTTTCCGACCAGTCGTAACCGAGGTTGAGGTTGAAGTGAAGGTCCTCGAAACCGTGAACGGCATAGTCGAGCTGGAGGTTACCGTTGGAACGGAGCACGTCAGCATAGTTGTTGCGGTCGTTGATGATGGAAACCGCGTTCTGGGTAGCGTTGATGTTGTAGACACCGTTGCTGTGCCATGTAGTGTAGCCGTTGAACAGTTTGCCGGCTGCGCCGTCTGCCATCGGATAATCGGTGTAGACAGGGCGTGTCGGGTCGCTTGATACGGCAGCACCTACGGAACCAGAAGATGCGAAACGGTTGTGGAAATAGTATCCCTTAGCGTTTACCTGTACGCTCAAGTGGTCATCGAAGAATTTCGGAGTGAGGTTGACACCGAAAGTAGCACGGTCCATGCTGGATGTGTTGATGATACCGTTGTTGCGTGTATAGTTGGCTGATACACGGTAGGGGAGGAACTTGGCAGTACCGCCTACGCTCAGGTTGTAGTCGTGGGAGATGGTAGTGCGGAGCACTTCGTCCTGCCAGTTGGTGTTGGCATTGCCGAGAGCCTTAACGGCGTCGTGGTCGGCACCCCAGTATTCAATCATTTTTGCGCGGTACTCGTCAGCGGTAAGTACGTCCCAAGTCTTGCGGGCATGGTTGACATACATGTTGGCTGAGAAGTTGACTTGCGGTTTGCCCTTTGAGCCTTTCTTAGTAGTGATGATGATGACACCGTTGGATGCACGTGAACCGTAGATGGCTGTAGCTGAGGCATCCTTCAATACTGACATGGATTCGATGTTATCAGGGCTGACCATCGCCAACGGGTTTGACATACCTTGTACGCCTGTATCGTCCAAAGGCACACCGTCGATGACAATCAACGGGTCATTGCTTGCGGAGAGAGAAGCACCACCACGGATACGGATGGTTGCGCCTGCCTGAGGGTCACCGCCGCCTGAGGTAACGACAACACCCGGTGACTTACCTACGAGGAGGTCCTGTGCTGAAGTAGCCAGTCCTGCTTCGATTTCGTCAGGTTTCAGCATGGAAACCGAACCGGTAGCGTCTTCCTTCTTGACAACACCGTAACCGATGGCTACGACTTCCTGCAGGACAACGCTGCTTTGCTTCATGTGAACTGTGATGCTTGTCTTGCCGTTCACTGCCACTTTCTCGGGCTGATAGCCGACGTAGGAAATGGTAAGTTCGGCATCCGGCGATACGTTAAGAACGAATTTGCCGTCGAAATCGGTAGCAGCTCCGACTCCGGCATCTGATGCAACAACACTGGCGCCAATGATTGGTTCGCCATTCTCATCGATAACCGTACCTTGTACCGTTATCTTCTGTGAAAACGCAGGAAGCGCAAAAAGCATTGCAAGGAGCAATGTAATCATGCCTCTGCGATTCAACTTAAAACAAAAACTCTTCATTCAAGAATTGATTAAGTTTTACATTGGTATTAATAAACTCTATTTATTTGTTCTCCTTCTGTAAATTACGATAGTTGCCATCTTGCCAATGGTGCTTGGTCCAAAAGCGTGTCGCATTTTTTCATATACGCGCATTTACCGTATTCTATTAGGTTTTCCTTCGTTAGTAGACAACAAAATCATAGTTATGTTTGCAAACATACGACTAATTTTTCATGTTTTGCTAATTTTTGTATATATTTTCTGAGTATGGAGTGTTGGTTTAACTATTTTTAGCATATTCTGCACCCCTGTCCTTTGCCTTTGCAGGGAAGCACATCGGGAGGCATAAGTGGGAATTTTGCAGATTTCCTTGCCGCAGGTCGCAGATTATGTATAACTTTGTGGCGGCCTACCGTCTGCCGACACGGGCGGAACGGGGGCCGGACAAATAAAAGTTAGAGAGAAATGAGACTGTTTAAGCACAATTGGCCGGTGCCCAAGGACAGGGAGCTGACCGAAATGGATAAAAAGATACTCTTCTATCAGCAGCGGGGACATCTCGTGCCGACTCCTTCGCTCATCAAGACGCCGGAGCAGATAGAGGGCATCCGCCGGAGCGGAAAAATCAATACGGGCGTGCTCGATTTAGTGGCTTCGGAAATTAAGGCCGGCATGAGTACGGCGCAGATTGACAAACTGGTCTATGAATACACTTGCGACCACGGAGCCATACCGGCACCCTTGAACTACGAGGGTTTCCCGAAGAGCGTGTGCACGTCGGTCAACGAGGTGGTTTGTCACGGTATTCCCTCGGAGGAGGAGATTCTTGAGGAGGGTGATATTATTAATGTGGATGTGTCGACCATTCTCGACGGATACTATTCCGATGCGTCGCGTATGTTCATCATCGGCAAGACGACGCCGGAGAAAGAGAAATTGGTGCGCGTGGCGAAGGAATGCCTCGAAATCGGTATGCAGGTGGCCAAGCCTTACAGCTTTGTGGGTGACATTGGCCACGCCATCGAGCGCCATGCGAAGAAGAACGGCTTCTCGGTCGTGCGCGACCTTTGCGGACACGGTGTAGGTCTGGAGTTCCACGAAGACCCGGAAGTGCCTCACTTCGGCAAGAAGGGTACGGGAATGCTGCTTGTGCCGGGCATGGTGTTCACCATTGAGCCGATGATTAATATGGGTACATGGAAAGTGTTTGTCGACGAGGAAGACGACTGGACGGTTGTGACCGAGGACGAGTTGCCTTCCGCTCAGTGGGAGCATACTTTCCTTATGACTGAAAAGGGCCTTCAGATTCTGACCTATTAACGGGCCGTCAGTCAGCAGCTATAGCAGGGGACCGCAGCGCGGTCTCCTTTTTTTGTCGTTTCAGACCGGGAAGGGTGGAAAAAGAAACAGGCGGTGTGCCGCGGGGCACATCGCCTGTTGTCGTATGAGTGGGAAGATTTCCCGGTCGGTTAGAATGTGAGTTTCGCACCGATTTGAATCTGCCATGCACTGCCTGTTGTGTTGTTAGGCGTCCATGCGCTGTTTTCGAGGAATTCTTCGTGAGTGTAGCAGTTGTTGATTTGGTAAGTAAGCGGTTGTCCCGGCTTGCTTGTTGTCTTCAAAATCTGGATGTTGTCGTAGCTTGACAGACCTGTTGAGTGGTAAGCACCCCATGTTGACTTGAACAGGTTACCGATGTTAATCACCGTGTAGTTCAGTTGCAGGCCGTAAGTACGTTTGCCAATCTTGATGTCGAAGTCCTGAGCGTAGCGGAAGTCGAAGCGGTGAATCCAAGGAATCAGGCCACCGTTACGTTCTGCATACTTGCCCTTGCGGTTCTTCAGGTAAGAATCGTTGTTGACATAGTTCCAGAAGTCTTCTGCCTGTTGAGCGGCTGAATAGGTAACGTTGCCGTCGCGGTCCTTCACGTCAACGAAGTTGAGCTCGTCCTTCGTAGCCGGTACGTAGATAAGGTCAGAGTAGTTTCCGTCACCGTTCATATCGTTGTAGTAAGTGTAGGAAACGCGGCCTTGGTTGTAGCCGGAGTAGAAGAGAGAGAAGGTAGACTTCATGAAGCCAGACTTCACTTCGTAAGAGAGGTTACCAATCAGACGGTGAGGAGTAGAGAACAGAGAGTGTGACAGACCCGGGTCGTTCAGAGAGTTGACAGCCACGTTGTTCTGCCATACGGAAGCTGCTGAAGAGCCAGGGTTGGCTGTGAGGTCCTTTGCTACGGAGTAAGTGTAGCCGAATGAACCTGTCAGACCGAAGTCAAGTTTCTTGGTCAATACTGCGTTGAAAGAGTATTGGTAGCCCTTTTCGTCACCGTTGGTCAGTTTGATTACGGTGTTGGTCTTCGGGTTTACGCGGTTTTTCGGTGCGCCGCCTTCGCCCTTGGAGTTGTCCCAGTAAACGCGGCCCGGTTGCTCAGCGTAAGTGCCGACAGGGTCAGCGAGGTTGATGTTCTTTTGTACTACGTTGTAGATGTCGCGTGAGTACATAGCGCCGAGTGACAATTGGAAGCCGGCTGGCAACTTGATTTCAGCGTTGATGCTTGAACGCCATACTTGCGGCAACTTGAATTCAGGGTCAACGAATGCGATGGCTCCCGGTACTTCCTGACCCGGTTGTGACGGGAAGAGGTTCGGATATTGCTTCAGTGTTTCCTTGTAGTTCGGGTTGAACTTGAAGCCTTCCGGAAGTTGGTCTCTTGTAAACTCAACCATGTTCTGAAGCTGACCGGCGTTGGTCGGCTGGTTGGTGAACCATACGAATGGAAGCATACCGGTGAAGACACCTGTACCTCCGTTGATAACGTATTTTCCGTCGTTGTTGATATCCCATTTGAAGCCTACGCGCGGAGAGAAGAGCACGCGGGTCTTCGGCCATTTCGAAACGTCGACTTTCTCGCCTCCGTAGAATGACTCGGCAGCGATAGCAGCGTTTGGAGCGCAGTCGTCAAGGTAAGTCGGAACGTCGAGACGCAAGCCGTAAGTGAGCTTGAAGTTAGGCTTGATGGTCCAGTCGTCCTGCAGGTAGATGCCGGTCATGCCGAATGAGAGTTCTGCACCCGGAGCTTCCTGTCCGTTGTAACCGTAAGTGATACCGTAGAGAGCCGGTGTCTTGTTTTCCATGAAGTCCTGCATGGAGTCGTAGCGGTAGTAACCGAACGCGCCACGGAGGTAAGAGTTCATGAAGTATTGGTATTCGAAAGAAACACCACCAGTGAGGAAGTGGCTTCCGATTGTCCAGTTCACGTTGTCAACGATGCTGAATACCTTGTTTTCCACGCGGTTGAACGGAGTGAAGACTTCCGTACCGAATGTCATGTATTGCTTGCCATCCTTGTAGATGTCGACCATCGGCATGTCGGCGCCGAGTTTGTCGCGAGTGTTCACGATGCTGGTGAACGTGGTGAGCAACTTGTTCTGTACGCTGTTGGACAGGCGACCGTTCCACTCTGCAGAGATAGAAGTTACCTTGTCGATGTACTTGTAGTTGGAGTTGCCGAATGCGAATGCGTCCGTGCTGTAGCGACCGGAGTTGGTACGCGTGATGATGGACGATGTTGAGCTGACAGACTGGTCATTGTTTGAGTTGACTGAGTTGACGCGGAGTGAGATGTTGTGGTTCGCGTTGATGTTCCAGTCAAGGCGTGCCATGATTTTCCAGTTCTTGCTTTCGAACGGGTCAAATTCTGAGTAAGAGCCCGGATCGTAGTTGTAAGTCTTCTTCAGGAAGTTGCTCATCGTAGCGAGGTCATCGTAGCTTGTGCGTGAGATTTTGTTCACGAAGTCGCTCTGACCGTTTGTGCTCGGGCTCCAGAGGATACCCGGCTCTTCTGAGTTCTCGATTTCACCGCTGATGAAGAAGAACAGCTTGTTTTTCAGAATCGGACCACCGATAGTCAGACCGTAGATGCTTGAACGGTAAACGTCGGAGTTGGCGATTGGATTGTCGTCAATCTGGCTGCCGATGAAGCCGCGTGGCTTCTGGTATGTGTAGGCAGAACCCTTGAATTCGTTAGTACCACTCTTTGTTACGGCGTTGATAGACGCACCTGTAAAGCTGGAGTACTTCACGTCGAACGGAGATACGTTGACGCTGATTTCCTCGATGGCGTCGAGTGAGATAGGCTGTGCCGCACCACTCGGGAAGTTGTTGGAACTCAGACCGAAACGGTTGTTGAGGGATGCACCGTCGATAGTCACGTTGTTGTAGCGTCCGTCACGTCCTGCAAACGAGTTGTCGCCTCCTGCATAAGGAGAAAGCTTAGTGAAGTCGGAGATGCTTCGGTTGATAGTCGGCAGCGTAGTGAGCTGGTGCTCGCTGATGCTGGTGTTGACGCCCTGAGTTTCGTTCGGGCGGTTAGCGTTGACAACGACTTCATCGAGCATTTCGCTGGATTCCTGAAGTACGATGTTCAAATCATAAGTTTCGCCGAGGTTGAGCATGATGCCCTCATAGACAGCCTTCTTGTAGCCGATGTAGGAAACCTCGACACGGTAAGGACCGCCGGTGCGCAAGCCTTGAAGGTTGAACGCTCCCTGGGTGTTGGATACTGCAAAGTACTCCGTACCCGTCGGTTCGTGCTTGATTGTCACGGTTGCGCCGATGATTGTTTCCACGCCGTCAGAGATGAGACCCTTCATGCTGGCTGTGGTAACCTGGGCGCTGACGTTGAATGCAGTTGCAAGCAACAGAATGATACTCGCAAACCAAAGTCTTTTTGCCATAGTGTTTAAAACTGTTAATAAATTATACCTAAACCATGACAAAGTTAATATAAATTATGGATATATTCAAGAAATTTAGCTTTATAAATGTGAAATTAATGGGAGATATTTTAACTGGGCTATATTGCAGGCAGAGGCCGGAACAGAAAAAAGCCGAGGCAGGGACGCGCGTCCCTGCCTCGGCTGTATGGATGTAATAGGGGTTAGAGTGCTATTTTGATGGCGGTGTCTTCGCAGCGTACGACGTAGATGCCCGTCGGGAAGGTGCGGGCGGTGTCGCGGCCGCTGTAAACGAGGCGTCCTGTGAGGTCATAGACCCGGATGAGGCGTCCCTGCGGATTGAGGAGCATTCCGTCGGCACAGCGGATGTCTTCGGGGAATGTCAGTCCCGACACGCTGCTGGAGGGATTCTCCTGCAGGTTGGTGAAGTAGCTCCAGTCGGAAGCCTGGTAGTCGCCGAGCGTACCTTCCGGAACATAGACCGGAATTTCGTTGTTGACGGAGAAGAACGAGTTTTCCTTCAGGCTTGGAGGCGTGGTTGTCCATACGGTGATTTCCTCAAGCATGAAACAGCCGGCGAATGCTTCGTTTCCGATAGTGGTCACGTTCTTGGAAATGGTGAGTTGCGAAAGTGCGGAATTGCGGCTGAAGGCTTTGTCGTTGACGGTTGTTACTTCGTCGGGAATGGTGTAGGCTGTAGCTTGCCGTCCGCAGGGATATTCCCGGAGCAGGGTCATGTCTTTGGAGAACAATACGCCGTCAACGGAGCAATAGTTGGGGTTTTCGCTGTCAACTTCAATGGCGGTGAGCGATGCGTCTGACTCAAAGACACCGTTGCCGATGAAGGTTACGCTTTTGGGAATGCTGATTTCCTGAAGGTAAAGACAGCGGGAGAATGCCTGGTCGCCGATGGTGGTTACACTACCGGGAAGGGCGATTTGCTCAAAAGCACAGGCTCCGAATGCGACGTTTCCGATTGTGGTAACGTTTGCCGGCAGGGCGATTTGCTCAAGTGCGGTGCAGGCGCTGAAGGCGTAGTCCTCGATGGTAACGACGCTTTCAGGCAGTGTGATTTGCGCAAGATTCATGCATTGGAGAATGCGTAGTCGCCGATGACGGTGACGCCCTCGGGTACGCTGTAGGATGTGTCTTCCTTTCCGATGGGATATTGCAGAAGTTGAGTCTTGTCGCTTGTGAACAGTGTGCCGTCAACGGTACAATATGCAGGATTTCCCTCCGCAACGTCGATGGACGTGAGGCCCATGCAGCCGAAGAAGGCTCTGTCGCCGATGGTTTCCACGCTGTTGGGGATGCTGATTTGTGAGAGCTGGACGTAGTTGGCGAATGCTTTCTTACCGATGGATGTGACGGTATAGTCTGTTCCTTCATAGCTGACGGAAGCGGGAATCTCAGCTACGGCGGGTGTGTCGAGGCTGTGTCCGGTCACTTCTACGGTTTTGGCGGTGGCATCGGTGACGCTGAATGTCAGGTAACTGGAGGAGAACTCTTGGGCATGGATGCCGGCTGCGGTCAGCAGTGTGGTAATTAACAGGAATAATCTGGATGTCATGTAAATTTATTTTAGTTGATTTTCAATTGGATGCTTTTCCCGGTGTCGCGGACGGTTGGCGGAAGAAGCGGTGTGAAGTTAGTGAAAAATGTTGATATTCGGTCGATTGTAGGCATTTTTTGCAATAGACATAAAAAAAGATGACCCTCGAGCCATCTTGACTCAGGGTCATCTTCATTTTTTCCTGTATTTCTATCGTAAGCCGAAGAA
The DNA here is from genome assembly GCA_944321875.1 of uncultured Muribaculaceae bacterium. Lineage (GTDB taxonomy): Bacteria > Bacteroidota > Bacteroidia > Bacteroidales > Muribaculaceae > Limisoma. Next base: position 15,509 of record CALUMX010000036.1, on the reverse strand, counting down.
TTACTTTGTGTTTACGCGGCGCTCTTTGATACGAGCCTTCTTACCGGTAAGACTGCGCAGGTAGTACAATTTAGCGCGGCGAACTTTACCGTACTTGTTAACAACGATGCTGTCGATGAACGGAGATTCAATCGGGAAGATACGCTCAACACCGATGTTGTCGCTCATCTTACGAACAGTGAAACGCTTTTTTGTGCCTTCACCAGAGATGCGGATAACCACACCACGGTATTGCTGGATACGTTCCTTGTTACCCTCTTTGATACGGTATGCCACTGTGATAGTGTCGCCCGGGCCGAATTCCGGGTGCTGCTTGCCTGTTGCAAATGCCTCTTCGGCAACTTTAATCAAGTCCATTTCTTTAAATCTTTTTTACGTTAATAATTGTCGCAATATTCACAAGCCACTTGTCTTGCCAGAGATTACGAAAAACTGCGCAAAATTAGACATAATTTTTATAATATGCAATACGACAGCCGGATAATTTTTTCTCCGGCCGTCGTATGCACGGTTTTTAGTGGCCGTTTAAAGGATTACTTTCACTGCTTCCGCGTCTTTGCCGTCAAGGATGCGTACAATGAATACACCGCTTTGTCCGATGTTGACACGTTCGCAGGCTGCGGCACGGCTTATCGTTCGGATGTTGCGTCCGGAGGCGTCGAATATGGCAATAACGGCATTTTCGGCTCCGTTTATCTCGATGGTACGGTCGATGGCTGTAACGGTTGGCCGGGCGGCTGCCTTGGCAGCGATGCCGGAGCCGTCCTCTTTGGCTACGACGATGCGGAATGTCTTTTCGATGCCGTTCAGCTCTGCTGTGAGTTCGCATTGCTTATCCTCGCTCTGGCGGTTGACGGTCACGGTCGTTCCGTCAATGTTGAGTGTGAGGGAGCTGCCGGTCCACCATTCCAGACCGTCTGTCGCGGTCAGTTCGAAATTGCCGGTCACGCGGGTGTAGTCGTCATTGTCGGCAAGGAACAGAGCCGCTGCTGCCAGTTGCGCACCGGCATTCTCTGCCATGTGGGCAGGAATTGGATAGCGGTCGGGGCCGAAACTCCATTCTTCGGCATTGAGGCCGGAGAGATTGGCTGCATCGACGATGGATGCTGTCGGGAGGCCGGTGAGTCCTTCCGCAGGCTCCAGTCCGGGCATTGCCTGAGTGTCGTAGTAGCAGTCGGCGGTGATGTCGGCCTTATCCTGTTGGATGCCGGCAATCGGGCCGCAGTTGGTCTGCGTGGCAGTGATGACTGTTCCTGAGTTGTAGCATTGGGTGATGGTTGCCGGGGCAGAGGCGGAGCCGTAAGTCCGTCCGACGATTCCGCCCGCCATGGCTTTGTCTTCGGTGGCTGTCATGTCGTGGATGATGCCCGTATTGCCGCAGAGCGTAATGGCTACGGATGAATAGCCGGCGATACCTCCTGCCTGGCCGGTGGTTTCCTCAGGATTGGTGATGGTTACCGAACCGGAGTTGAGGCAGCGTTCGATTTGCTTCAGATAGATGGCATTGCCCACGATACCGCCTGCCTGTCCCTTCTCGGCGGAGATGGCCCCTGTGTTGAGGCATCCCGAGAGGGCTGTCGCACCGTAATCGGTCGCACCGGTGATGCCGCCCACGTTGGAAATGCCGCTCACCCGGGCGTGGTTGTTGCAGTTGGTGATGGCTCCGCACGACTTGCCGGCAATTGCGCCCACATATCCCCATCCGCAGATGTAGCTGTCGGGGCCGATGGTGAGGTTGGTCACGGTTGCCTTGTCGGAGAGCTTGCTGAAGAGGCCGATGTACATATTCTCCGGGTCGTTGATGTAGAGGCCGGAGATGGTCTTGCCGTTACCGTCGAAGTAGCCGTCGAAATAAGCGGAACTTTTACCTGCCGGCTGGAATGGATTGTCTTCGCCGCCGAGGTCGATGTTGTTCATAAGTTTGATGTACTGGTCGGCGTAGCTGTAGCCGCTTGATACGCGGGTGGCGATGTAACGCATCTGGTTGGCATTCTCAACGAGGAACGGATTGGCTTCCGTGCCGTCGCCCTTTATGTCGGCTACCAGTACGATGGGGATGGCTTTCTTGCGGCCGTTTACGTCGCAGGTGAGCGTCACGGGGATGTCGCCCTGCGGATTGCGGCTGATGGCAGCCTGGTTGCCGGTGATTTTTACAGCCTCGTTGTCGGATGTCCAGGTGATTCCTTCTGCCACGCCGAGCGTGAAGTCGGTCGTAATGAAGTCAGGCTTGTCGTACGATGAGCCGTCTTCCGACGCGTAGCAGATGACGGGGGCTGCCATTAGCAGTGCAGCGTCGATGGACTCCAAACCCCGGATGCGCGGATAGAGGCCGTCGGCAAATACCCACTTTTCTGTGTCAAATCCGTCGGGAGGCGTTGCCGATGCCAGTTCGCGGGTCAGGAGAGCCGTGCCTGTCGCTGTGTTGACGTCAGCAGTCTGCTTGTCGAAGTAGCAGTTGCTCACCGTGCCTGCATTCTCTTCATTCGGGCAAATCTCACCCTTGAAGAGGTCGCTGAACACTTTCGCCGTGTTATAGCAGTTTTCGATGACGCTGTTGCTGCCCTTGTTGATACCGGCGATGCCACCCACGTAGGCACCGTTGACTCCCTGCACGTTCATCGTGTTATAGCAATTGGCGATTTTTCCGTCCATATTGTTGCCTGCGATACCGCCCACGTAGGGGTTGAAATTATCGCTGGCCACCTGGCCGGCATTGAAGCATAATTCGACATTGTTGGCATAGGAAAAACCGACAATACCGCCTGCCGCTGCCATTGTCTCGTAACCGCCCATCTCTCCTCCGGTCATCAGGACGGAGCCGAGGTTGGTGCAGAGGCTGATGACGGTAGGCGAGGAGGTGCTGCCGTTGGCTTGTCCGACAATGCCGCCGATGTGCTTCACGGCCTGTATGGTTCCCTCATTGACACAGTTGGTGACTGAGCCGTTCATGTCCAGATAGCCCGTAATACCGCCCACAAACCAGTTGCCCTTGACGGTTCCCGAGAAACTGCAGTTGAGGATGGAGCCGGAGTTGGTGCCGACGATGCCGCCGGTGTAGCGGTAGCCGTCCACCGAGCCGCTCACCGTGCAGTTCTGGACGGTTCCTTTGTTTTGTCCGACAAGGATGGCGGTATAGTTGACGCTGTCGTCGGTCGTGATTTGGTTGTTGCCTGACATAACGAGGTCAGCGACGACGGCATCTTTCCCGATAACTCCGAAAAGACCGGTCCCGTAGGTGGTGGAAGTAAAATTTTGGGAAAGGTTGAGAATGGAGTGTTTTTGTCCGTGGAAAATGCCGTTGAAAGGCGTCGAGGAGGAGCCGATAGGAACCAGTTCCACCCCGTTGAGGTCGATGTCGTTGTTCAGCATGAAATATTTGCCGGCATAGCCTTCATTGTCGGCGACACCGGCTGAGAGCGCTTTCAAGTCATCCGGGTTACTGATTTTGTAGGGGTCAGATTCTGTACCAGTGCCTCCGCTGAAATTTTGAGCAAATGCGGAAAGCGGCAACATTGTTGCCATCAGTAGAAATGAGGTCCATTTTTTCATAAGCAATATTTTTAAGGTGGATTTGTCTGTCAGGGTATATTGCTATAACATTCGGTGATGGTTGAAAGTTTTTGTGAAAGTGGCTGATTGATAGAAATTTCGATGCTTCAAAGGGAGAAAAATGATTTCGGAAGCTGATGCGGATGCGTTGGAATGGAGTAAATTGGAAATTTTTGTCTACTTTTGTCGCCGGAACACGCATTAAGCGGTGGCGTTTTTATTCTTACTTAGAGTGAATGGATAGATGAAGAAATGGGCGATTTTGGGATGTCTGGCGTTGTTGCTGGGCAGTTGCAACGATGAGGTGTTTGTCGAGCCGGTAGAGGTCTCGGCCACGGAGTGCACGCTCGACGGTAACGGCGACGAACAGTTTATCGACGTCAGTTCCGACGACTGGCAGGTGAGCAACGTATGGTATTCCTCACCTGCGTTGACCGATGCCGTGGTGGTGCATTACGATGCGGCCGGTAATCCGATGGATGGTGACGCTCAGTCACGGTGGCAATTGGAGGGCGTAGGACGTATGGAGGTGAGACATCCGCTGGCGGTGTTTTCCATCGAGCATTGTGCCGACCATCGTTTGCGGATAGCTGTCGAGGAGTGCTTTTTCTTCAGCGGACAGGAACTGGTGGTGACCGTGGGCAACGGATACGCGTCGCAGGAAATCCACGCGGTGCTGAGTCCTGCCGAACGTTATCGGGTGGAGGATGTGGCATATAATTTCGACAATTATTCGCGTTGGGAGGAAACGGGCAAGGACATTGACCGCTTCTATACTGTAAATTCCACCGATGCTCCGATGGAATATCACCTGACGCTCGACAAACGTGAATATTCGGAGGTCCGCTTTATCGGCGAGACCGACCGCCTGCTGGCGATGGTAGGAGAGGGCGTGAAGGTGGCCGTGCCGGAACCGGAAGATGACGGCTTCGGCTTGCGGATGGGTGACGACCAGGCGTTGCTGAGCAGCGGTTGGGAGCCGCTGACGCCACGTCCGGAGGAAGCGGAGGTGGTGACAATGGAAATTCCGCCCCGCTCGCTGGCCATTATTGATGTGAAGGCCGACCGCGTCTACTTCAAGACGGAGCTGACGCTGACCGCCACCAATCCGAAAAGCGGCCGTCGCCGTCAGGAAAAAGGCTGGGTAGAGCGTTGGACACCCATGCGATTTACTCACACTGTAGAATTTGTTGGCTTATGAAAAGAATACTGTTTCTGCTGCTTGCCGCTGTCGTAGCGGTGGGTGCGTCGGCCGTTGTCCCTGCCGACAGCCTTTACGGCAAGCTCCGCCATTCCGTAGGGCTTGATTTCAGAAGTGGCTACATTGTGCCTGTGCATAGCTTTTATAGTGGCGAGAATCAGGCCGGGAAGCCTGTCAACACCTCGTTGGCCGGCCATCTGAAATATGCTTTCCGCTTTGCTCCCGAATCCCGCATGGGGCGGCTCTCTCCGTCTGCCTATCAGGGCTTGGGTGTGGCATTCAATTCTTTCGGCTCGTCGGAACTGGGTACGCCGGTGTCGGTCTATGCCTTTCAGGGGGCGCGCATCGCACGGTTGTCGAGCCGGCTTTCGCTCGATTATGAGTGGAACTTTGGTGCGGCGTTTGGCTGGAATGAGTATAACGCGCAAACAAATCCCTTTAACAAGGTTATCGGTTCGAAGATAAATGCCTACATGAACGTGGGTTTCCTGCTCAACTGGCAGCTCGATAAGGACTGGAGCCTGCAGCTGGGCGTGGAGGGTACGCACTTCTCCAACGGTAATTCCAATTATCCGAACCGCGGACTCAATACGCTCGGAGCGCGTATCGGCGTGGTGCGCAAGCTCGGAGGCGGTGAGGAAGAGGACGCTGTCGGCGGGGATGCCGGCTTCGACCCGCATTTCAGTTATGACCTGATTGTCTATGGCGCAGGCAAGAAGCGGGGTGTGGAGTATGACGGTTCTCCCTATATCGTGAGCGGTACGTTCGGAGTGGTCGGGTTGAACTTCAATCCGATGTATAATGTCAACCGTTATTTCCGTGCCGGCGCGTCGCTCGACATGAAATACGACGAGAGTGCCAATCTTGCCGCGCACGTGGCAGGCGTCAACGGCGATGACATCCGTTTCTTCCGTCCCTCGTTCCGGGAGCAGATGTCGGTCGGACTGTCGGCGCGTGTGGAATTTGTCATGCCGATTTTCTCCATCAACTTCGGTGTGGGCTATAACGTGTTGCATAAGGGGCATGATACCGGCGGCTGGTACCAGGTGCTGGCTCTGAAAACACACATAACGCCTGATTTCTTCCTCCATACGGGCTACGAGCTGAGCCGCCTTCACGACCCGCAAAACCTGATGCTCGGCATCGGCTACCGCTTCCACTCCCGCTAACTATCGGCGGGCTTTGGGGGGTCCGCAGTGAGGAGTGAGTGTTTGTAGGGTTGGATTTTTGGCGGTGGTGGGTTAACTTTGTGCCTGTTAGAACCGATAAAACCATTTTGAGATGAGAAAAATTCTATTGTCTGTCCTGACGGCGTTGGTCTGTGCCGTTGGGCTGAAAGCTCAATCCCTGAGCCATTCCACTTATATGATACAACGCGATTTGAAGGACGCGGAAACGGTGGAGCGTATTGATTACGAATTGTTTGACTATATTTATCTGATGGCAGCTCCGGCGTGGAGCAAGACCGACTTCACGAAGGGAAGGGAGGCGGTGCTCCGCGAGTTGGTGACGGATTTCCGCTATCCGTCCGACGGTGGCCGTGAGCTGGTGCCCTATATGATTGACCGTGCACACAGGGCCGGCACGCGCGTATTGCTGTCGTTTGCCGGTGAAGGATTCCTGCCGAAGGTGAGCGATGAGGCGCAGCGCGGAGTGTTTGTGGAGATGATGACAGCTTTCGTGCAGAAATACGGCTTTGACGGCATAGAGGTGGATTGGGAGTCGGAGTTCGACATGAAGCTGCACGCTCAGTTCCTGGCGGAGATACGTCATGCGCTTGACCGGCTGGAGCGCACGGAGGGACGGCGGATGTTCCTGTCGACGGCCTTGCACGGTTGGCGTGTCTATACACAGGAGTTGGCCGACAAGCTCTCGGCTTCTGTCGACTGGATAAACATCATGACTTACGACATGGGCGGAGGCGTTTGGGGAAAAATACCGTCGCACAATACGCCGATGGATGGCATACGCCGCGACTTGGCACGCTGGAATGTGTTCGCGAAGGACAAGCTCTGCATCGGCTTGGCCAACTACGGATTTATTTATGAGAATGTGCTTCCCGGCGAGACCGCCGCGGAGGGGTTGAAGAAGCAGGGACGCTATATCTCCTACAACGCCGCGCTGCCGCTGATAGAAGGCAATTGGACGGCTGAATACGATGCCGACGCGCAGATGAATTACTACTACAATCCGGAGCGAACGGGCTTCATCACGATGGACTCGCAGGAATCACTCGCCGTGAAGGTAGACTGGGTAAGAGACGAAGGTTTCCGGGGCGTGTTCTGGTGGGAATACGGCTACGACCTCATTCCCACGGAGGGCAAGGCAAAGTTCCGCCACCACCTCATCGATCCCGTAGCCCGCTCCCTCTCAGCCTCCCCCGCCCGATAGAGGGCACAAAGCTACAACAGGCATAAAACAAAAACGACCGGCAATCGGAAAGATTGTCGGTCGTTTCTGTACCCGGAGCGGGACTCGAACCCGCACAGCCGCAATGGCCAAAGGATTTTAAGTCCTTCGTGTCTACCATTCCACCATCCGGGCAGCTATTCTCAAGCCATTATGGTGAAAAAGCGTGGCAAAGTTAGGGCATATTCGTCGAAATAGCAAATATTTGCCGATAAATTTCGCTGTATGTGCGTAATTTAGCCATGAAAAAGCAATCCCCGGAAGGCTTGCGCTTTCCGGGGATTGGTGTATGCTGGGCGTGTGGATTCGATTACAAGCCCTTGTCGCGGAGCAATGCGCCGGCGTCAGGACGGTGGCCTGCGAAGCCTTCATAGAGCTTCATCGGGTCTTCGTCGTTACCTGACTCAAGCACGTGCTTCAGGCGTGCGGCAGTAGCCGGGTCGAATACGCCGTTCTTCTTGAATACTTCGAAACCGTCGCAGTCGAGTACTTGTGCCCAGAGGTAAGTGTAGTAGCCTGCTGAGTAGCCGTCGCTGCTGAAAATGTGGTTGAAGTAAGTTGAGCGGTAGCGGAATGCGATTTCCTCCGGCATGCCGAGGCGTTCAGCTACGCTCTTTTCGAAGGCTGCTACGTCGAGGTTGTCGAGGTTGTCAAGCTGGTGCCAAGCAAGGTCGAGGAGAGCGGCGCCTGCCAACTCTGTGTTGACGAATCCTTGGTTGAACTGGCTGGAAGCGATGAGTTTCTCAACGAGTTCGTCAGGAATTACCTCGCCTGTCTCGTAGTGGCGTGCATAAACCTTGAGCAATTCCGGCTCAAGCATCCAGTGCTCGTGGATTTGTGACGGGAACTCAACGAAGTCGCGGTCAACGTTCGTACCTGCGTTGCCCTTGTAGCCTGTGCGGGTCAGCATGCCGTGGAGGCCGTGGCCGAATTCGTGGAACATTGTCTCTACTTCGTCAAGCGTGAGCAAAGAAGGCTTGCCTTCGGTCGGCTTGGTGAAGTTACCCACGTTGTAGACAATCGGGCGAACGTTCTTCGTGCCGTTGGCTTCCTGGAATACGGACATCCATGCGCCCTGGCGCTTGCCCGTGCGTGCGTAGTAGTCGGTCATGAATACAGCGAGGTGCTTGCCGTCCTTGTCAAGTACGTCGTAAACCTTTACGTCCGGGTGGTAGAGCGGAGCATCCTTGATTTCCTTGAATGTGATGCCGTAGAGGCGCTCAGCCATTGTGAAGATACCCTTTCTTACGCTCTCAATCGGGAAGTAGGCGCGAACGTCGTTCTCGTCGAAGTTGAATTTCTCCTTCTTCACCTTCTCTGCATAGTAATAGTAGTCCCATGCAGCGATTTTGAAGTTGCCACCGTGAGCGTCGACATATTTCTGCATGTCGGCGATTTCCTCGTTGGCGCGCTTAACAGCCGGTTTCCATACGGTCATGAGCAGGTCCTCGGCATCCTTCACGGTCTTTGCCATAACAGCGTCGAGCTGGAATGCGGCATAGTTGTCGAAACCGAAGAGTTCGGCTTTCTGCTTGCGGAGTTTGAGAATCTGCGGAATCAACGGCTTGTTGTCGTTGGCATCGGCGAGGTTGGCAAGATTGATGTATCCTTCATACATCTTGCGGCGGAGTTCGCGGTTGTCGGCATAAGTGAGCAGCGGCAGACGGCTCGGAGCCTGGAGCGTGAACAGCCATTTTCCGTCGAGGCCGGCAGCCTTTGCCTCCTCAGCGGCAACGGCGATGGACGATTCGGGCAGACCGGCGAGGTCAGCCTTGTTGTCGACTACCAGACGCCATGCAGTTGTGGCGTTGACGATGTTGTTGCCGAACTGCAGGTAGAGTGATGACAGCTGGCTGTTGATGTTCTTCAATTCCTCTTTCTTTTCAGGAGAGAGAAGGGCACCGCTGCGTGTAAAGTTCTTGTAGTATTTTTCGAGCAGGCGGAGCTGCGGTTGCGTCAGGTTGAACTTCTCGCGGTTGTCATAAACTTGCTTGAAGCGGTTGAACAGACGCTCGTTCATCAGCATCTCGTCGCTGTGGGCAGCCAGCATCGGGTAGATTTTAGCTGACAGCTCCTGCATCTCTTTCGTAGAGAGTGACTCTGACAGGCTGGAGAACACGTAAACCACGTTCTCGAGCAATTGTCCGGCGTTGTCGAGGGCTACTACCGTGTTCTCGAAGTCGGGCACGGCGCGGTTGTTGATGATAGCCTCGATTTCCTGGTTGTGGCGGCGGATGCCTTCCTCAAAAGCCGGCATGTAGTCGGTTGTCTTGATTTTTTCGAATGGCGGAATGTTGTACGGAGTGTTGTACTCTGCCATGAACGGATTTTCTGCTTTCATTTCAGTCGATGAAAAGAGCATGAATGCCGAAAGGCAAAATGCGGTTAATGGTAAAAAAACTTTTCTCATATTACTATTTGTTTAGGTTTGGTAAATAATAATCAACAATGACGGGATAGTGGTCGGACGCTTTTGAATCTCCCACTTCCGTGTTGACCGCCTTCAGGTCGGGGGTGTTGAACACCTGGTCAATGTGGAAGTAGAAACGGTCGGCGTTGTAGGTAATCGTCGGACCGAAGGCTCCGTCGGCATAGGCATCACGCAGGTTTCCGCGGATGGTGCGGTAGGAGTAGGAATAGGGCGTGTCGTTGAAGTCGCCGCATACGAATACGGCGGCATCGGGCACTGCCGTCCGGATGCTGTCGATTTTAGCCTTGATGGTCTCTGCCTGTGCGGCACGGCGCACGAATGCCGTGCGCAGTTTCGACATCAGCCGCGAGCGCACGCCGCGCAGTTTCGACAACCGGTTGTCCTCGATGTCGGTGATGTTGCGGTAGAGCTGCTTGTCGCCGTCGTTGAGGCCGATGGACTGCAGGTGGACGTTGAAGAAATAGGCTTTTCTATCGCCGATTTCCGTGCGGTAGAGCGCATAGTAGGTCAGGTGCTCGTCCTTGCCCACTTCCACCACCTCGGTCGGTGTCTTCGACAGAAATCCCAGGTATTCCCCAGCCCAAAGGTTGCGGTAGGGGTATTTTTCAGCGACCTCTTTCCATTGGTCGCCGTATTTCTCTTTTACGCGGTTTTCCGGGAAACTCTCCTGCAGGCAGACAAAGTCAGGGTCGTAGTTGAGTATCTCGTCGACCGTCGTGGTCGGACTGCCTTCCTGCGTGAAGATGAGGCCCAGTGCGTTGTAGGTCATCAGTCGGAAATTATGGTCGCCACCGCCGAAATGGAGCGGTGACAGCGTGAGCAGTTGAGGAATGGTCAGCAGCAGGGCGGCAACGCTCACAAGTGAGTAGCGGACGCGGAAAATCAGCCATACGGGGATGAAGAGGAGCACCGGAATGAGCGCAATCCAGTAACCCAGTCCAATCATGGCGATAAGGCCGCTCTTGGAGGGGTGGACGTAGCCCGCGTAGGCCGCCGTCAGATAGACGAGGACCGCCAGTACGTTGCACGCCAGCAGAATGCGGCACAACCATGTTCCTATACTGAATTTTTGTGTCATATCTTGATGCGTCTGCTGATTTCGTTCAGTTCGTTTCTTTCTTTGGCCGACAGGGCGTTGTAGCCGGAAGCCCTCACCTTGTCGAGCAGTTGGTCAAGCCGGGCTTCCAGTTCCTGCCGGGAGGCGTTGACCGGAACGGCGTGGAGCGGCTGCAGGACGATGCCCTTCCGCTTGCCGCGACTGTTGCGGCTGCGCGAGCGGTAGCGGCTGTTGAGCGCGTAGAGACAGCCCGCTGTCAGTCCGCCCAGATGGGCCGCATGGCTGCCTGCGGTGGTGATGTCGGAAGAGAAGAGGGCGAAGACCACAAAGGCCAGTCCCACCCACTTGATTTTCACCGGACCGAGCAGAAACAGATGGATGCGGTAGTTGGGCGAGCGCAGCACGGTGGCGGCGATGACGGCCAGTACGGCTGCCGAGGCACCTACGAGCGAGGCCGTCGGCGTGAACAGAGCCACGGCACAGTAGGCGGCGGCACCGGCAAGACCACCGATGATGTAGACGCGCGTGAACGCACGGTTCTCATACAGGTCGAGAAAAATCACTCCGAAGCAATAGAGCCAGAGCATATTGCCGAGGATGTGAAAGAAATCGACATGGGTGAACATATAGGACACCACCGTCCAGGGGCGCTGTATCAGCCGTGACACGTCGGACGGCATGACAAGCAGTGCCGCCAGGTCGAAGCGGGCATCGGCCAGGTAGACGGCTATGGCCGTCAGCTGTATGGCGAAAAACACCGCTACGTTGATGAGTATGAACCTGACAACGACCGATTTGCCGCGGAGGAAACGCCTTATGTTGTTAATAATATCCGCCACGGATAGTTCCTTTCTTTTTCCAGATTAGTATGATAATCAATCCGACAATCAGACCTCCCACGTGGGCGAAATGGCCGATGCCGGGGAGTGTTCCGCTCACGCCGAAAATCAGTTCCAGCAAACCGTAGCCGATAACCATGTATTTTGCCTTGATAGGCACCGGGATGAAGAACAGATAGAGCGGAGCGTCGGGGAAGAACATACCGAAGGCAAGCAGAATGCCGAATACGGCGCCGGAAGCTCCGACGGAGTAGCCGTTGTAGAGCATGTTGAGCTCACCGAGGAAGGGGTCCTTGTAATTCATACCCTGGTCAATGATGGCTGCGCCGTTGACCATGACCTCATTGATGGCCGCCGCACTCATCTGGCTTTCCAGCGATGTGATTTGGAAATAGATGACCGCCGACTGGATAAGGGCTGCACCGACACCGGTGGCCAGATAGTAGAAAAGAAAACGGCGTGAGCCCATCACCTGCTCCAGAATCTTACCGAAGATATAGAGCGAGAACATGTTGAAGAAGATATGGGCGATGCCGCTCGTATCGTGCAGGAACATGTAGGTGAAGAATTGTGCCGGATTGAAGTCCTTATTCGTAAAATAATGGAGGCCGAGCATCTCGTTCAGGTCGATGTGCCGGAAATTATAAAAGACAATAGCCACCAGCCACAGAGCCACGTTGACAATCAGAAGATGGCGAGTAACAGGTGGTATATTCCTTAAAAAATTACTGTTAGACATACCTCGTTTCGTTCAGATTATTATAAATAACATATTTCCAGTTTACAAAGATAGTGCAAATCGAGAGCAGAGGCAAACGGAAAACAAAGTTTTCAAGATTGGCTCTGCCGAGATGCCGCCTATCTTATCCAAAGATAGTGCAAATCGAGAGCAGAGACAAATGGAAAACAAAGTTTTCAAGATTGGCTCTGCCGAGATGCCGCCTGTCTTCTGCAAAGAAGTGCAAATCGAGAGCCGTGCAAAAAAACGGATGTTTAAAATGCACGGCCGAAGTCACGGAAAAGACCTTCTGCCGTATCGGCCCGGGAAGCTACCGGCCGGTACGGGTATCTTCTTTACAGATAGATAAATACCGGCTTGCCATCCGTCGGTTTCGGTCTTGTTACCTTCTTTATAACAGATTTCCCGGCAAAAATATCGAAATAAATAGCGCTTTTAAAAAAAAAATAAGAGTTTAGTTGTTTTATTACATAGAAAAACATACATTTGCCGTAAATACCATAAACCTAAACTTAAAGTTATTATGAATAAGGCAGAATTAATCAATGCAATTTCTGAAAAGGCTAATATTACGAAAACAGAAGCTAAGAATGCATTAGACGCAACTCTTGAGGCAATTGCAGAAGCTATGGCTCAGAATGATAAGGTCGCATTAATCGGTTTCGGAACTTTTTCAGTTTCAGAGAAGGGCGAAAGAACCGGTATCAATCCGGCAACAAAGGAAAAAATCACTATTCCTGCAAAGAAGGTGGTAAAATTCAAACCGGGTGCAGAATTGTCAGCAAAAGTCAACTAATCGGTTTTTTTATTAACGGACAGAGTCGTTACGAGATATTTTCGTAGCGGCTTTTTTTGTGTATATTGGTTTGGGATAAGGAGTTAAGACAAGGTTGTTGTTGCCGGGGAAATGCAGGCCGGCGTGTTTAAAGGGTTGGATGTTTATGGCTTAATTTTCTATTTTTAAGATTTATTTTGTAATAATATTGCAATTTGGTGTATGAAAATAGAAATATGATGATTATCTTTGTGGTCATCTTTTTTTATTTAGGACAACGAATTTTATTTTTTAAGACAACGAAATGAAGAAAAAATGTATTCTATTGTTATGCGCGGTCTCCGCATTGGGAGGTTATGCGCAGGAAACCGAATGGACGATTGTGACCAACGGTGTGAAGTTTGTAGTGACCGGTGAGAAGACGGTCGGTCTGAAAGGCCTCTTTGAGGAAAATAAGACGAAGACGCTTGTCGTTCCTGCGACGGTAAAGAGTGAAGGTGTAACCTATACGGTTACGAGTGTGGAATCCGAGGCTTTGAAATGGACGGAACTGGAGTCGGTCGAATTGCCAGAGTCGGTCACTGTTCTTAAAGAGTCGGCGATTTATTCCAATGCTTATCTGAAGACGGTAAAGTTGCCGGCAGGACTGAAGACGCTTGAGCCTTATGCGCTTGCTTCGAATGAGGCGCTGAACAATCTGGTGATTCCGGCCGGAGTCACGGAAATCCCTGCCAACTGTTTCTTTTCAAATAAGAGTTTGACGAATCTTACAATTGAGGGTAAATATACGTCGATTGGTGATGGCGCATTCTATAAAGTGCCTCTCACGGAGATTGTGATACCTGAATCGTGTAAGACGATTGGTGACAACGCCTTTCAGTTGTGTCCGGAATTAAAGAAGGTAACGTTGCCGGAAGGTTTGGAGCGGCTGGAGGAAGGCGCGTTCCGCCAATGCCGGGAACTTACGGAGGTGAACCTGCCGTCTACGTTGGAGTCAATCGGAGAGTATGCTTTCCTTGAGACAGCTCTTGCGGATGTGACGATTCCGGCTGCTGTTGAGTCGATTGGAAGCGGTGCGTTTGCCGGTACGAAGATAAAGGCGTTTTCCGTAGCGGAAGGCAATAAGAAATATAAAGCGCTGGACGGCGTGCTCTATACGGCTGACGGTCGTGTGCTGACGGCTTATCCGACGCTGGGTGCTGAGGAATATACGGTTGCTGATGGCTGTCTGGGCATTGATGCGGGAGCCTTCGAAAGTGCGGTAGTCAAAAAAGTTACATTGCCGGAAACGGTAAGAGTGCTCAACGACAATGCGTTTTCGCTTTCTGCATTGGCGGAAATCAACGTGCCTTCGTCGTTGCGTTATTTCGGTAGTGAGGTGTTTGCAGGTACGCAACTGACATCGTTCACTATCCCGGAAGGGCTGACGGAAGTTAGTGTGGCAATGTTTGCTCAGTGTCCGGAACTCCGTTCTGTAACGCTCCCTTCGACGATTGACAAGGTAAATTCTTTGGCGTTCGTTCAATGCAAGTCGTTGACAGAAATCCATTGTTTGGGTGTGCGTCCGCCGGTACTCGACTATTTCGACGATTATGAACACCCGTTTGCATCCGTCGACCTATCGAAGGTGACTGTTTCGGTTCCCGCCGGTCGTCTGACGGAATACAAAGAGTCGGATTGGGGTAGCAAGTTTACGAATTTCGTAGATAAGGAAAAGGGTGCATTCGCTTATGTGTCAGTTACTCCGGCCAACGATTCTGAATTGGAGAAGATAGAGGCGATTGAGTTTGTTTTCCCGGAAGCGGCAACCGTGGTTAAGGATGCTCCAACTGTTGAAATCTCGGAGGGTATGCCTTCCTATGGCAACGAGGTGAAGGTAAATGGTTGGAAGGCTGCTGTAAAGGCTGGAAATGCGACGACGGTTGTTGTTACTCCGTCTGCTCCTGTTGCCTTGGAGGAAGGACACGTTTATTTCGTGAAACTGCCGGCAGGCTTTGTGAAGAATGCGGCTGGCTTGCTGAATGAGCCGGTGATGCTGGAACTGTCCGGAACAGGCAGTGCCTCCATCGAAACCGTTGAATCGGCTAATCGTTGTGTGACAACTTTCGACGGAAATTTTGAGGTTATTCTTTCCGAGGTGTCAGATGTGGAGATGTACAATGCGAGCGGTATGCTTCTCAGCCGTAAGGTGAATGCGGACGGTGTGGTGACATTTACGCCGCAGGGTCGCGGACTGTACATCATCCGAGTAGTAAACAGTGACAAAGTGGAGACATTCAAGATGATGCATTAACACTACTTTATTTGATAATCGAAGGGCTGTCGCCCGGTCGCATCCGACCGCGCGCAGCCCTTCTTCTTTTTGAATAAGATAGGGTGCGGTTCGGCATAAAAAAAATTCAAGCAAGCTTGTTTTTTCTGCGCTCACCTTCCACTATCTATTCTTATGGAAAATCCAATAGCAAATTGAAAAAAACAGGACTATTTTACAAAATCAGGAATATATTGT
>CALUMX010000035.1 GCA_944321875.1 uncultured Muribaculaceae bacterium | reverse complement strand
ATTTTCTGCAAATTTACGCTCTTGGAACCATATAAACAACTGTACTACAATATTTTAATTTATAGAACTCCTCTTTAGGCATTCCTTTTCGTCCGGAAGAAGGCAGACGGCATACTGGCGGTTTTTCCGCAGCGAAGCCAATAACAGGTCGATGGTCTGATTCAGGTATACGTCGGACATGGCAAACTCCTTCGACAAATAAAGCGTAATGAAGTCAATGTCGTCGCTGGAATACAAGTGCCTCGTCAAGTAATTCGCACCATGAAACAAAACACTGCCGGCCGACAACGTAACGTCCTGCCCGTTGATTTTCACCTCCGAACGGCCACGCAAGATAAAAATCAGCGTCAGCTCGCGGTTGAAATAATCAATGCCTGCCGGATAGGTACGCGACGCATAATTGCTCCGGAAGCAAACCAGCCCCGTGCCGTAGTGCGGAATGTCAGGATTGCTCCAAATCAGCTGCCGAGTATCAAATATAACTGATTTATCCATATTTTTTTGTTCAAAAATACAAATAAGTTTCATTATTGACAATTTCTATATGGAAACAGACAACGGATATTCAGGAAAAAACATCGAACTTTGCAACGTTTTTTAAGGGTTTATAAAAAAGATATGGAAAAGGAAAGTTTGATAAAGCGTTATTTGATTTTTATTGCCGGTTTGTATTTCTTAGCCTTGGGTGTCGTATTGATTGTCCGCTCAACACTCGGCACGACTCCTATTTCAAGTTTGAACTATGTATTGAGCCTTAACACGTCCCTTTCACTGGGCACCTGTACGTTTATAGTCAACTTATTGATGATTATCATCCAGTTCTGGCTGGTCAGAGGCAAATACGGCGACCGTAAGGACCGCATGGAAATATTCCTGCAGATTCCGCTGTCGTTCGTCTTCTCGGCCTTCATCGACTGGAACATGCTCATGACCGCCTCTCTTCACCCCGTCAACTACCAGATGTCGCTGGGCATTCTGCTCGCCGGCTGCATCACGCAGGCCATAGGCGTAGTGCTTGAGCTGAAACCGATGGTGGCCATGATGAGCGCGGAAGGAATGGTGAAATACATTGCCCGCCGCAACGGCAAGAAATTCGGCAATGTAAAGGTGTTTGTCGACATTACGCTGGTGCTGACGGCTGCCATTGTCTCAGTGGTAATGAGCGGCAAAATCGAGGGAATCCGCGAAGGCTCCGTCATCTCAGCCTGCATCACCGGCTACATCGTCAACTTCCTCAACTACCGCATCATGACACGGCGCATGTTGAAACGCCTCCTGCCGATACGGTAATACGCACCACGGAATACGGTAGTTTATCGCCGCGGCCGTCGATTAATCTCCCCTACGCTTGCCGGTTGCCGAAAGTTTTTCCTATTTTAGCAGGGAATTAACTTTAAAATGACAACCGTATGAAACTGAAAAGAATGCTTGGACTCCTCGCCGGACTGCTTGTCACGGCAAGTGCGACAGCCCAGATGCAGGTAGACATGACTCCTGCCACCGGCGCGCTGAAAGGCGGAGCCCGCAAAGTGGTGACCACCGTGTTCACAGCAGAAATGAGAGGGGGCAAAATCGTCAAGACCGGAAAACCTGACCCATGGGGCGAAATCGGCGTTTATCCGCAGGAAGCCGTACAGACCTACGACGGCAACGGACAGCTCATCGCCATGAGCACGACTGCCGACGGCGTAGAGACCCGCTACGAATATAAATATGCCGACGGACGGCTGACTGAAGAATCGCGCTACGACGGCGGTACACTTTTCTCCGTACGCCACTACCGCTACGAAGCCGGGAAACCGGCGGGAATGTCGGAGGACATGTTTATCGGCGGTGAGAAAACGACCAATGACTATCCTGTCGATGCCTCCAAAATCAAAACGGATGCCGCAGGCAATACCATCGAATACGGCTATTCGCAGAACGACTTCGTGAAGCGCGACAAGGCCGGACGGCTGGTGGAATTCTCCATGTATAATGAAATGGATGACTATGTGGAGGCACGCACCTATACCTACGACGCGCAGGGACGCGTGACGAAAATCACAGTCAGTGAAGGTGCCGTACTGACTTACACTTACGACAAAACCGATGCGCAAGGCAACTGGACGCGGCTCATTATCCGCTCAGACAATGCCGTCATCGGCGGCGCCGAACGCACAATTACTTATTGACAAGACCAACAACCAGCAGGGAGGATGCGTTGAAAAGATAACGCATCCTCCCTCTTTTTCCGTACTATGCTTTATGAACGGAAAAATACGCCCGTCTATTTTTCAAATGCTTATGTTCTCAGTTTGAAAAAGACCTATCCAAGAACTTATATTACAGATGATTCGTCACATTTCCCGTATCATCTACATACCACACTTTTTCTTTTGGCGTATCATTCGGAGAATGATGTTCTTCCTGTTGGTTTTGAGCCTGTTTTCCAACCATTCTTTGACGCATCATTTCGGCAAACTTCGCATTCTCTTTCCGCTTTCTTCGCTCCGAATAAGCGTAGCATACCAACCCTGGAAGGAGGAATATCAAAATAGCAATAATAGCATCCATAACATCAAATTTATATATGTTGATAATATCTATACATTCCCCTTACAAATACCTCTTTACAACAGGTAGCCAATAAGTGTGCAATAACAGATGAAAAAACGAAGTTATCAACTTTGACACTTCGAAGCAACATCCCACAATGACAATCTAAATATATAAATAAAATTTTAAAAATCAATCATTTTAATCAAATTATTTTCAAGAGAGGCTTCCTCTTCTATACAAATCTGAACAAACTTCGTTTATTATTGAAATAATCGAATAAATAGTTGCAAACTAAATATTTTTTAACTTATTTTGTCCTATACGAACTAAATATCAGACTAATATGAAAAGCGATTACACATTTAGGGGAAAGATGTGTTTACTCTCAGCAATGCTGCTTGCATCGACACTGCCGGTAAACGCAAAATCATTAACCATTGAAACCGAAACGGAAGGTACATTAGCCGAAAAAATCTCCGAAACAGACAAATGGGAAGTTACGGAACTGAAGGTTTCCGGACCGTTGAACGCCTTCGACTTCCGCACCCTGCGGGAAATGTCAGGTTGTGACCTCATGGGAGAGCCTACCGAAGGCAAACTCAAGAAACTTGACCTTGCCGATGCCACCATTATCGGCTATAAGGAAGAACTCCCGCCAGATGACCAAAGCTACTTCATCGACCATGGCGGCGGCTTGATGTGGTTTATCGGAAAGGACAACAGATTCAACAGCAATCTGTTCTACCGCTGTACGTCACTGGAAGAACTCACCCTTCCCACAACTGCATACGTGGAAGAGGCTCTGACCGGCATGGAGAATCTGAACACCATTTCCGTGTCCGACGAAAGCCAGCAACTGGCAATCATCGGCAACGTCCTCTACTCAAAGGACAAAACCATCCTCTACTATTGTCCGCCTCTCTCAGCTGAAACAAGCGTAACGGCTCCCTCTGAAACACAGACCGTATGCGCCAACTCATTTACATCTGTAGAGAATCTTGAATCCCTGACGCTTTCCAACGTCAGAAGCGTTCAGACCTATGCCATATCCTATTGCTACAACCTGAAGTCCATCACGTTCGGAAATCAGCTGGAAGAACTGCAGCAGCAAGGCATCTTCGGCAACACTCAACTGGAAAGCGTAACGGTAGCCGCCGACAATCCTTACTACAAGAATATCGGAACTGCATTGACAGACAAAGAGGGAAAAGTGCTGTACCTCTATCCGGCGGACGGAAGCATCAGTGAGATAACCCTCCCCGACGGCATCGAAACCATCGAACCAGGAGCCTTGTGTTTACCAACGGCTAAAACTATCAACCTTGCGAACAGCGTCCGCACCGTCAAGACATACGCATTCATGAACTGCATCGCAACTGAACGTGTTTACCTCGGAACCGGTGTTGAGACATTGGAACCTGATTTTGCCTTCAACATGGCGTCTCTCACTGAGTACGTCGTTGATGCCGGCAACCCCAACTATCAGGCCATCGATGGAGCCATCTACAGCAAGGACGGAAAACGATGCGTCTTCCTCCCGGGCGGTCGTACCGAATTCTCGATTGCCGAAGGCACAACCTCGCTCGACCTGACTTGCCTGGGCAGTATCAACAAGAATATACAGCGTCTCACGCTTCCTTCCACGCTGACCGACTGTCAGACTCTCTGCTACAGCTACCCCAGCCTGACGGCCATCTACTGCAAAGCGACCACACCTCCGGCCGGCAACAGCTACCCGTTGCCACCATACAACGTGGCGAACATCACGCTCTACGTACCGGTAGGCACACTGGGCGACTATCAAGAAAGTCAACTGTGGAATATATTCACCAATATCCAGGAATATGACTTTGCCGGCGTTACATCCGTCACTCCGGAGAACGAGGCATACGAAGTGGAACGCTACTCCATCGACGGCAAGCGGCTTCCGGCTCCAGCCCCCGGCCTCAACATCGTCAAGATGTCCGACGGAACAGTACAGAAAATCTGGGTCCCTGAACGCAGATAATACGAACGCGCCCCTAACACGAAGGAGGATGCACCAATGAGTGCATCCTCCTTCTGTTTTTTCACTGCCATAAGACAGGACTATCCTTCAAATATACCAGACGACAGATAGCGCTCGCCCGTATCGGGCAGCAGTACTACAATTTTCTTACCGCGGTAACGCTCATCGGCCGCCAGCTGCAAGGCTGCCGTAACGGCCGCCCCGGAGGATATGCCCGTCAGCAATCCCTCCTCACGGGCCAGACGGCGCATCATACCGAATGCCTCGCTGTCGTCCACTGTCAGGACGCGGTCGACTACTTCCGGGTCGTAGTTAGCCGGAACAAAACCGGCACCAATGCCCTGAATCTTATGCGCTCCCGGATTGCCTCCCGAAAGTACCGGCGAGGCCGACGGCTCTACGGCCACGACTTCCACTCCGGGCTTACTCTCTTTCAGTCTGCGTCCCGTACCGCTCACCGTGCCGCCTGTACCCACGCACGCGACAAACACGTCAATATCTCCGTCCGTATCCTGCAAAATCTCCTCGGCCGTCGTCCGACGGTGGGCAGCAGGATTCGCACCGTTGGCAAACTGCTGCAAAATAACGGCTCCCGGAATCTCCGCCTTCAACTCCTCCGCCTTGGCGATGGCGCCTTTCATGCCCAACGCTCCCGGTGTGAGCACCAGTTCGCTTCCGTAGGCCTTCAGCAGCATCCGGCGTTCCAGGCTCATCGTTTCCGGCATCGTCAGAATGACACGATAGCCCTTCACAGCGGCAATCCATGCCATTCCCACCCCCGTATTGCCGCTCGTCGGCTCAATGATTGTGCCTCCCGGTTGCAGCAAGCCCTGACGCTCGGCATCCTCAATCATCGAGAGAGCCGCACGGTCCTTCACGCTTCCGCCGGGGTTGAAATACTCCAATTTCGCAATTATCTCCGTACCGTAGTCGTCGCTGAAAATGCGCTGCAGGTGCACCATCGGCGTACGGCCGATAAGTTCCAGCATGTTGTTCGCAATCTTTCTCATTATCTATCCATTTTTAGTTATACATACCTATTTTCGCTGCACTCTCCGTCCATAAGGCTCCACATCGTCGGTCACCCAGATGTTGCCACCGATTACGGCACCCTCTCCGATAGTGATACGCCCCAGAATCGTAGCGTTGGAATAGACGGTCACTCCGTTTCCAAGAATCGGATGACGGGGAATGCCCTTAATCGGGTGGCCGCTTTCATCGGTCGGGAAACTCTTCGCGCCGAGCGTCACGCCCTGATAGAGCTTGACGTGATGCCCGATGATGCACGTCTGCCCGATGACGACACCCGTACCGTGGTCAATCGTGAAGTACTCACCAATCTCCGCTCCGGGATGGATGTCGATGCCCGTCTCCGAGTGAGCCATTTCTGTAATAATGCGCGGAATGAGCGGAATGTTCATTTTGTAAAGCTCATGGGCGATACGGTAGTTGACAATCGCACGGATGGCAGGGTAGCAGGAAATGACCTCGCCGATGCACGAAGCAGCCGGGTCGCCCTCGAAGGCGGCCTGTATGTCGGTGGCAAGCACACGTCGAAGCTCCGGCAACGTACCCACAAACTGCACGGCCAGCAGTTTCGCCCTCCGGCTGCAGGAACGTTTCCACTCCGAGTCGGCATCCGCCTCCTTGCCAAAGAGCAGACCAGCCTGAATCTGCCCAGTCAGCAACTGAAGCAACCGCTCCACACTCACTCCGAGATGGAAACTGAGCGTGTGGTTGTGGACGGTCGGATTTCCGAAATAGCCCGGGAAAAGCACCGACCGGCACAGGTCGATGATTTCCTGCAGGATTTTCCCCGATGGAATGGGGTCATCGTCGTCATACTTGCTGAACAGCTCCGGAAACGTGGACTGGTCAGCCAATTTATCTACCGCTTCTTTTACAAAACCCAATTGTTCTATAGTTGTCATCCTGTCTTCAATCTTTTTTACCTATCCAAAAATATTCTACCTACCGCCGAAGGCCTCTACCGACCGGCCTTTATCTCCTCGGCATAGAAGCGCGCGAATCTGTCCCGTATCTCGTCACGCACCCGATGGAATTCCCCGTCGATAAACTCCGGCGTACCAACAGCGTGCGAGGGGTCATCGAACCCGATGTGCATCCGCTTGCCTACCCTGCCCCGGAAAGCCGGACAGCTCTCGTTGGCCCCGCCGCAGACGGTTATCACATAGTCCCACTCCCGGTCGAGGTAGTCGTTGACGTAGGTCGGACGGTGACTGCTGATGTCGATGCCCGCCTCTCTCATCACTTCCACCGCCTTCGGGTTGACTTGCGCCGCGGGTTCCGTTCCGCCCGAATATACCTCCAGCGAGGGGTCCATTGCCTGAAGAAAGCCGTGAGCCATCTGGCTGCGGCAACTGTTGCCTGTGCAAAGTATCAATATTCTCATTTCGTTTCTAATTCTTTGATTACTATTATTTTTTAGCAACCGGCTGCTCCGTTTAGAGCAACCAGTTGAACAGATAACCGGAAAGGATGATGAATGCCGCCACCGTTCCGAAGAAGATGCCGATAAGCTTCCACGTCATCACTTTCTTCAGCAGCGTAGCCTCCGGCAACGACAGTCCCACGACTCCCATCATGAAAGCGATGGCCGTTCCAACAGGAATGCCCTTGGCCACAAACACCTCAATTACCGGTACGATTCCGGCAGCGTTGGCATACATCGGTACGGCCAGAATCACCGAAAGTGGTACGGCCAGCCAGTTGTCCTTCGCCATATACTGCTCGAAAAAGCCCTCCGGCACAAATCCGTGCATGAAAGCACCGACGCCGATACCGATGAGGATGTAGACCAGCACGCCCCTCACGATGCCCCACGCGTCGTGTACAATGACAGGCAGACGCTTCCAGAACGTTGTGTGGTCCTTCTCCCATTCATCGGCCTGAGCCGAGGAGTTGGCCTGTATCTGCTTCACCCAGTCGCTCAGATAGCCGTCAAGGCGCATACGGCCGAGCACGAAGCCGCCCACCATACCTAAAAGGATGCCGCTCACCACATAGACCACCGTCACTTTCAGGCCGAACGACCCGAGAAACATGGCTACCGCCACTTCATTGACGAGCGGCGAGGTGATGAGGAAGGCAAACGTCACACCCAGCGGAATGCCGCCCTTCACGAAGCCGATAAACAGCGGAATCGACGAGCAGGAGCAAAACGGAGTGATGGCACCGAAAAGGGAGGCGAGCAGGTACTGCAGGCCATACATTTTATGGGTCATCAGATAGTTGCGCAACCGCTCTATCGGGAAATAGGCGTTGACAATGCCCATCAGCACGCTGATGAAAAACAGCAGTATCAGAATTTTAACAGTATCATAGAAGAAAAAGTTCACGGCCACTCCCAGCGGGGAGGCGGCATCAAGCCCGAACAAGCCGTAAACCAGCCAATCTGCAAATTGTTGTATCATGCTTTTATTGTTTTATCCCCATGCCGTCAGAAACACTCAATGCCAATTTATTTTTCAGGGAAAACAAGTGTTCCGATGGCCGGTTGGGATTTAATTCGTATAATTGCGAACATCCTTCACAAACAAAAAGCGACGGGCCGTCGCGAGAGCCGACCCGCCGCTCCCTGCGTCTTATATCAGATGCCCAATGCCTCCTTCACCTCGTCGGCAGTCGGCACATGGCCCTTGATTTTCACCACTCCGTCCACCACGACAGCCGGTGTCGACATGATGTTATACATCATCATCTCCACGATGTCCTCCACCTTCGTCACTGTGGCATCAACATTGTTTTCCTTCACTACTTTCTCCACTACCTGAAAGGCTGACTTGCATTTCGCGCAGCCCGGTCCCAATACTTTTACTTCCATTGTTTTCTTGTATTATTAATTGTTATGTTCGTTTTTTCCTGTCATTAAGCATACATCATGACGCAGTAATAGATGCCCACCACCGTGAAAACTGCTCCTGCCACGCGGTTCATCCACTTCTGCACCGTCTTCATGCATCCGTAGAAGCTGCCGATGCGCTGCACACTGAACGCCAGAATCCAGGCCACCGCTATCACAGGCAACGCCGTAGCCACGGCATACACCGCAGGAAGCAGGTAGCCGGCCGTAGCTGTGGCCGACATCGGAATGAGCATCCCGAAATAGAGCACACCGCTCGTCGGACAGAAAGCCAGCGCAAACAGCACGCCTATCAGGAGCGCGCCCCGTCCGCCCTTGCCGGCCAGGTTCTCCGCGTTGCCGCCCACACGAAGCTGTGGAAGCGACAACCGGCTGCCGAACAGCATATACAGCCCGATTACGGTCAGCGCCGGTCCGAGCAGCACCTCGCCGGCAGTGGCAATCGCCTGCTGTATGCCGAAAAGGCTCGACCCTTCGCGCACGATGGCTATCAGCACCACGCCCAGCAGCGTGTACCCCATCAGTCGTCCGAGCGTATAGAGCAGACCGTTGCGGAAGATGAGCCGCCGGTTGCCCACATCCTTGCCGATGTAGCCGATGGCTGCGATATTCGTGGCGAGCGGACACGGCGAGAGCGCCGTCAGCAAGCCGAGCAGAAACGCCGTCAGAACGGGTGTCGTACTGTTGTCGAGCAGGGTCTGCAGCACGTCCATGCTATTCCCGGTTTAAGAGATTTCCGATTTTTTCCTCGATTCCGGCCTTGAACGCGTCGGGTGCCTTGCGAGCATTGCCAAAGGCAAACTCCGTCAGGTTCTCCACGGTCTCCTTGCCGTCCTTGTGGCTGACGAGCAGCAGCGACGACCAGGTCACCTCATATTTCTCGGCGATGGCCTTGTTCTCGTCCTTCGAAATGTCGACTACACGCATCACGAGGTCGCCACTCTTGAGGGCATCGCCAAACTTGGCGTCCACCAGTTCACGCGTGTTTTTCTCGATGGCGATGCACGTCGGGCAACGGTACTTGCTATGGAAACTGAGCACCTCCACATAGTCCTTCTGCTCCACGTTGTCGGTTGCCACCACCGCAGCCGTATCGGCCGCCTGTCCTTTCTCTCCGCTGCCGCAAGCCGTCAACGCCAGGCATGCGGTCAGCAACAAAAATAAATTCTTCATCGGTATTCGGTATAGATATTAGTAATTCGCCAAACTACGAACATCCGAGACAAAAAAAAACACGGCTATCCGCAACAGCCGTCTTTTTTGCACAGAGGCTGACCGAAGAAATCGGCAAACATGCGCCGTGCCAGCTCCCAATTCTCGCGGTTGATGCAGTAGCGCACCTTCGGCGTCTCAATCTCGCCTTGAATCAGCCCTGCGTCCTTCAGTTCCTTGAGGTGTTGCGACACGGTGGCTTTCGCTATCGGCAGTTCTTCGTGAATATCGCCGAAGAAGCAACACTCCTGCTTGGCCAGAAACTGCAGTATCGCCATGCGTGCCGGATGCCCCATCGCCTTCGCAAAACGTGCCATCCGTTCCTGTTCGTCGGTGTACTTTCTCTCTGTCATCGTTGTTCTTTTGTTCGCAAATATACGAACAATTCTCAAATCTCCAAAATTTCCCCCGATTTTTTCCAAGAACTTGTCCGCTTTACCAAAGATAGGATGCGCCTCGGCATAGTCAAACTTGAAAACTTTGTTTTCCGTTTGTCTCTGCGCTCGCCTTTCACTACCTTTTCATAAGATAGGACGCGGCTCGGCATAAAAAATCAAGCAAGCTTGTTTTTTCTGCGCTCGCCTTTCACTATCTTTGTCCCAGTCCTAACAGACCATCTACGGAAATTTTATTTACAACGTAATAACCGAAAACCAAACACCTTGATTCAATGAAAAAAATTAATCTGCTTCTCTTGGCGTCACTGTGCGCCTGTGGCTTGCACGCCACCGAGAAGGACTACGACTATGTCTTTTTCGACAACAGCCGTATGGAGAAAAACTATTTCTATTCCCGTGCCGACTATCAGTCGCCGTCATGGGTGGAACATTCCGACCACCGTCTGCCCGTCAGCTCCCGTGCCGCTTCACCGGGCAACTCGCTCGCTCTCACCTATCGCTCTGCCGCCGACGGCCGCTGGACTGCCGAGGTGCAGCACGCGCCGATTCGCGGCAACGACTTTTTCCGCAAGGGGGAAGTGCTTAGTTTCCTGATTTCCTCCGATGCGCCGCTCGACGTGCGTACGCTGCCCGAAGTGGGTATCCGTCTCAGCGACACCACCTATACCGACTATGTGCGCATCGCCGACTACCTTGCCGGCGAACGTCAGGGATGGACACGCGTATCCATTCCCGTTGAGCGGCTGGGTCTTCGTCCGACCGACAACCAGAAGGTCAACCGCCTGGCAGCCGTCGTATTCCGCCAGGGCGTTGCCGACGATGCCGACCACACGCTCTATATCGACGACATCGAGCTGCTACCCTCTCAACTCCCGTCGATCGCGCTTCGCACGCCCGAGTTGAATCAGGCAAAGGCCTACGAACGCCACATCGACCTCTCCTGGACACCGCAGACGGATGCAAACTTCAAATACTACAAGATTTACCGCTCGCTCGACGGCACGAACTTCGAGCCGGTGGGCATCAGCCGCCCATGGATGCACCGCTACACCGATTTCCTCGGCTCCGTAGGCACGAAGGCATGGT
This sequence comes from uncultured Muribaculaceae bacterium, assembly GCA_944321875.1. Lineage (GTDB taxonomy): Bacteria > Bacteroidota > Bacteroidia > Bacteroidales > Muribaculaceae > Limisoma. The sequence continues at coordinate 20,460 of CALUMX010000035.1, read as the reverse complement.
ATCGGGTGACGGCCGTCGACTATGCTCTCAACGAGTCGGAGGCATCGACCGTTGTGAGTGCCACGACACGCCCCATGACCAACGATGAGCTGCTCGACATGGTGCAGGAAGCCAGCTTCCGCTACTACTGGGAAGGAGCCGAGCCCAACAGCGGACTCGCCCGCGAGAACATCCCCGGCCGCCGCGACATGATTGCCACCGGTGCTTCCGGCTTCGGCCTTATGGCCACGGTGACGGGCGTTGACCGCGGCTTCATCACCCGTGAGCAGGGCGTCGACCGCTTGCTGCGCGTCACGGCCTTCCTCGAGAAAGCCGACCGTTTCCACGGCGCATTCCCCCACTTCCTCGACGGAACGACAGGAAAGGTAGAGCCGTTCTTCGGTAACCGCGACAACGGTGCCGACCTCGTGGAGACCTCCTTCCTCATGCAGGGTCTGCTCGTTGCCCGCCAGTATTTCAACGCCGACAACGACCGCGAGAAGCAAATCCGCCAGCGCATCGACCGCATCTGGCGCAACATCGAATGGGACTGGTTCAAGCAGACGCCCGACAGTCCGTTCCTCTACTGGCACTGGTCGCCCGACCAGGCCTGGACCATCAACCACCGCCTCATCGGTTGGAACGAGACAATGATTACCTACCTGCTGGCCATCATGTCGCCCAAGCACGCCGTCGGCCCCGAAATGTACTACACGGGCTGGGCAAGCCAGGACACCATCGCGCAAGCCTACCGCAAGGACTGGGGACGCGTGCCGGAAGGCTCCATGTATGCCAACGGAACGACCTACTTCGGCACGAAGCTCGATGTCGGTGTTTCCAACGGCGGCCCGCTCTTCTTCGTCCATTATTCCTATATGGGACTCGACCCGCATAAGTTTACCGACCGCTACACCAACTATTTCGAAAACAACCGCAACATCGCGCTCATCAACTACCGCTACTGCGTCGAAAACCAAGGCCGCTACGCCGGCTACGGCAAGGACTGCTGGGGACTGACGGCAAGCGACTTCGCCTGGGGCTATCAGGCACAGGAACCGGTGTCCTACCACGACAACGGCACCATCGCCCCGACCGGCGCGCTCGCATCCTTCCCTTATCTGCCCGACGAGGCAATGGCTGCGTTGAAGAACTACTACCGCAACTACGGCCACTTCCTTTGGGGCGAGTACGGCTTCCGTGATGCCTTCAACCTCACCGAGAACTGGGTATCACCGCTTTTCATGGGCTTGAACCAGGCACCCGTAACGGTCATGATTGAGAACTACCGTTCCGGCCTCATCTGGAAGCTCTTCATGAGCCATCCCGACGTGCAGCGCGGCCTGAAGAAAATCGAATCCCTCCCCCGCAAATAACCCGCACACACCCCACAACCTCTTACACCACCCCACCCCAAGGCCTCGCCTTCCGGTGGGGTGGCTCCACTTCTCCCAAGTCTCAACAAAAAATAACCTACAGTATGTATCTACTCCGATTATTTGAGAATCAAAAAAAGGTGAGTTATACACCCACCTTCAGACGTTTTTATTACCAATCATCATTTTCATTTCCAATAAGTCCATTCTTGACTGTTTCCTCTATTTTATCCATCATTACATTAGAATAGGCATGTGTCATTACTAATGCCTTTGATGATGTCTTTTTTGCTTTATGTTTATCTTTTTCGGCAAATGGGTAACACGTTTCAAGTCCCCATTTTTCATGAGATATTCTTGGGATTGTTCCACCTAACGCTCCCATAATTCCACCGCCTACTGCTTTGGTTACATCATAGTACTGAACTGTATATGTAACCCTTATTTTATAATCTTTTATATCTACCTTTATTATCGGCCGAATATTGACATTATAAGCATTAGCCCCTCCCAAATGACTTGCAATATCGGCAACATAACCTTCTGCAATAATAACACCCATTTCCTTATCATTAAGTTTAATAACAGAATTTGCATCATTAAATGTAGCTGTAAACCAATAGTTCAACATTACATAAAGCTGCTCCATTGTTGACTTCTCACAATCAATCACTTGGACATATGTTAATGAATTATTTTTGTCCAAATTAAGTTGTGATGCTAAATTTTCTGCCGCGTCAGTCCAATCATCTCCATACTTTTCTTTCGCATACTTTTCTAATTCTTCTGCTCTCATCACTTGGGCATTTACTGATATAACAGCAAAAAATATCGCCGTTATAAAAAAAGGAACTTTTTCATTTTCTCGTTAATTTATATTATTACATCTTTTTTATTCCAACTATTATCTCTAATTAAATGACAACTTCCCCAATCTAAGAATACGTATTAAATGATCGTATATTACCTAAAATAAATTGAGTAAAAAAGGGGTTTTTACAGAAATCCCAAACCGCAAAACTCCTCGGCAGAGAGATACTATTTTCTAATTACTTTATACCTAACACCATCCTCTGAGAACTGCTCAACAATTGTTATTTTTAGCCTCAAATTATACTGCATAATTCGTGAATTTCCCTATCTTTGCATGCATAGAAATCTCTGCCGAGGAGATTGATATTCAAAACATTATACAATTTTTCGCTCAACAATCAGACAACCAAATCTTTCAGGATGTTGGCGTTGGCTTTGTCGACAACTGCATTGTCGAGCGAGGCCAGATAGATTTGCGTCGTCATCTCGGAATCATGACCAAGTCCCTCGCTGATGACCGACACCGGCACGTTCTTGCTCTTTGCCACACTCGCCCATGAATGGCGCGCGCAATAGAGCGTCAGCGTCACCGCAAGCCCCGCCCGTGCCGCCACCTCCTTCAGGTTGCGGTTGATGCGCAGCTGCTCGTTGCGGTACTGCCGACGGATGTCGCCCTCAGCATCCTTAATAATCGGCAGCATATACGGCCCTGACACGCCGTCCGCCCATTTCCCGACTATCTCCTGCATGCATTTCTCCCAGCGTATGAACAACTGCTGCCCCGTCTTGCGGCGGCGGTAGGACAGCACACCGTCGCGGAGATTGTCGCGGCGCAGAAAGGCCATGTCGACAAACGACATGCCACGCGTAAAGAAACTGAACAGAAACATATCCCTTGCGAAATCGAGCTGGGAGCGCAACGGCAGCTCCACGTTCCTGATTTTGCGGAGCATGGCGAGCGGAAGGGCGCGCTTCACGGTCTTGTCGACACCCGTATAGACGTGCTTGAACGGATTGGCCGACGGCGTAAGCCCCTTCTCGACGGCACGGTTGTAGACGGCACGGAGAATGCGCATATAGAACGAAGTGGAATTTCGCACCACACCCTGACGGCAGAGATAGGCCTCATACATCTGCATCAGGTCGGAATCCAATTCCTCCAGCAACACGTCCTTACCGCCCATAAACCGCTGGAAACTGCGCAGCGTAGACATATAGGTCTCCGCCGTGCGCCACTTGGCCATCAGTTGCAGGCGGATAATCGTCTGCTCCATGAAGCCCCGCAGCGTCTGGTCGTCACCACGGTAGCGGAATTCACGCACCACGTCGTCGGCCGTAAAGTTCTGCTTGCCGTTCTCCAGACGGCGCACGATGGCCGACAGCCGGCGGAGGTCCCATCCGACGTGCTCCTGCAGGGAGCGCAACCCCGCCAGCCGACGGCTGTCAGTTGCCGAGGCACGCACCTTGCCGCCTTCCCATTCCCAAGGCTGCAGGCGATAGTCGGTAGTAATCTGGCGCACGGTGCGGTTATGTATGACCTGATAACACAACGTCCCTTCCTTTCCTTCCACGACCGAAGGTTTAAATTTTACTCTAATCGATGCCATTTGTTCTGCTTTTTACGAAATTGATTAATATTGATTTGCTATTCGACCGGTAAAAGTCGAATAAAATCTACCTCTACAACGTAAAAACGACAAATAAACCCCTCAAATAGGTTTTGACAATTCGATTATTTTACATTATCTTTGAATAAGACAGGAAGCGGCTCGGCATAGCCAAACCTGGAAACTCCGTTTCACGCTTGTCGCTGCGCTCGCCTTTCACTGTCTTTGAATAAGACAGGAGGCGGCTCGGCATAGCCAAACCCGGAAACTCCGTTTCTCGCTTGTCTCTGCGCTCGCCTTTCACTGTCTTTGAATAAGACAGGAGGTGGCTCGGCATAGCCAAACTTGGAAACTCCGTTTCACACTTGTCTCTGCTCTCGCCTTTCACTGTCTTTAATTTCATTCAGATTCAAAGAACATAAAACTTACGGAAATGAAAAAAACGACACTCCTTCTGGCTGTTCCGGCCATGGTTCTCGCTGCCGGATGCCAAAGCTCAAAAAGCAACATCACTGCCGACTCTCTGCAAGGGACATGGATAGAAATCATGCCTGAAAACATACACATTACCCAGGGCATCCGCCTCGATGCCAACGGACAGGCTTCGTCCATCGGAATGGCTACCCTCCAATACACCGGATGGAACATGCTCGACGATTCCCGCGTCGTGTTCTCGGGCAAGAGCATCGGCAACGGACAGACCATCGAGTTTTCCGACACGCTCGACATCGTTTCCCTCCAGGGCGACACGCTGACGCTGGGCAAGAACAGCGACGGCGCGGTCCAATACCGCATCCAGTACTGCCGACAGCAACAGCCTGCGATGGTGGGTACCGACGATGCCTCAACAGGCTACACTTGGTCGGACGCGCTGCAAAAGAAAATCCGCATCTTCGAGAGCGGCGCACGCATCCTGTCGGCTACCGACCCGGAAGCCACGATGGCGGGCTATGTGGTGATGAGCGCCGACTCGGCAAAGGCTGAGATATTCCTTCCGGGCGGAAAGACCCTGCTCGACCGCCGCACGCGCCCGGACGGAACGCCCGTGTGGAACGTGGAGGACGACGACACCTACCTGCTGGAACAGGTGGAAGGCAACTGGCTGCTCTCCCGCCGCGGACGCCTGCTGTATGCCACAACGGGAACGGAGAACCTGATACGGGCCACTTTCACGGCTGAGGACGGCCAGGAGGTGACGGCAGCCTTCTATCCGGGCGTGGTGGAAATTTTCTGCGACGGCTCCTACAGCCTGCTGCGCCAATACCGCACGGCTTCGGGCTACGGCTATGCCAATCCGCTTTTCGACTTGCGCGGCAAAGGTCAGGAAGCTACGCTGACCCGCCTCTCCGACAACCGTAAAACGCAACTGAAGGAAAAGGAATAATCCCGCCTCACTCAACAACGCAAAAGCCGCTTCCTGCAATCATCGCCAACGACGCAGGAAGCGGCTCTTTTCTTTTCGCTGTGCCGCTTATTCTGCTGTGAAACATCGTATAAAATTGCGGACGAAACAAAAAAACGGATATCTTTGTTATTGTATTATACTGCATTGATTCTTAAAACCAACGTAATTATGGAAAATCGAATAACATCTCTGTTTGGCATCAAATATCCTATCATTTCAGGCGGTATGGTCTGGTGCAGCGGCTGGGAACTGGCAGCTGCCGTGAGCAACGCAGGCGGTCTCGGCCTCATCGGCTCAGGCTCCATGACTCCGGAACTGCTCCGCGAGCACATCCGCAAATGCAAGGCGGCTACCGACAAGCCGTTCGGCGTCAACGTGCCGCTCATCTACTATCAGGTGGAAGGCATCATGCAAGTCATTCTGGAGGAACATGTGCCGGTCGTATTCACATCGGCAGGCAATCCCAAGACCTGGACGCAGAAGTTGAAGAATGCCGGCATCAAGGTGGCTCACGTCGTGGCAAGCACAAAGTTTGCGCTGAAATGCCAGGAAGCCGGAGTGGATGCCGTGGTAGCCGAAGGATTTGAGGCAGGCGGACACAACGGCCGTGAGGAAACGACAACAATGGTGCTCATCCCGCAGGTAAGAAAAGCCATCGACATCCCGCTGATTGCAGCCGGAGGTATCGCTACGGGCGACGGCATGCTCGCCGCGTTCGCCTTAGGAGCGGAAGGCATCCAGATGGGTACACGCTTCGCGCTTACACAGGAAAGTTCGGCCTGCGAGGAGTTCAAGCAACTCTGCATCGGATTGAAGGAAGGCGACACCATGTTGTCGCTGAAGAAAGTCAGCCCTACCCGCCTCATCAAGAACGAGTTCTTCCACTTGATTGACGAAGCCGAGAACCGTGGCGCATCCGCAGAGGAAATCAAGGAGATACTCGGCCGCGGACGCTCGCGCAAAGGCATCTTCGAAGGCGACCTCGTGGAAGGCGAGCTCGAAATCGGACAAATCACCTCATTCATCCGTGAGATTCCGACCGTAAAGGAAGTGGTCGACAACATCATTGCCGAATACAACGCCCGCATCAGCTCATTCACTGCCTTCTAAGGACATTGTGACACGACATAGCAAAAGAAAGCTCCGGTCCCGTAATTGGGTCGGAGCTTTCTCTTTTATAAAATCCTATTCATCACATCATCGAGAACCAGTCGGCCGGGAACGACACGTTTTCCAGCGTCTTCGCAGCCGCAAAAAGCGGAGCTATCTCCTCGTTGCGGAATCCGGCGATACCGCAACCGATACGCGTCACCAGAAACTGACGCTCGGGATGCTGACGCGCATACTCGATAAACTCGTCGACATACGGACGGATGGCCTCAACGCCTCCGTGCATCGTCGGGATGGCATAGCATTGTCCCTGCATGCCCACTCCCTGCCCCCACACGGCACCAAACCGATGGTGGGCCATTCGTGCGGCTCCGCCGGCGTGCATGCCCTGCAGATTGCTGCCAAACACGAAAACTTCCTTTTCCTTGAGCTCTGTAATGTATTCCGGGGTTATTCTTTTCTGTTCGTCCATATCACCATTTATTTATTACAATAACGGTGATTGGCGTTGGCTATTGTCTGCGCCACCTGATTTCTGAACCACAGCGGCTCCAGCACCTCCACGTCGCTGCCCATCGAAAGCACAGCCTGCGCGAAATCGTAGGTTGGACGCAGCGAATAGGTGAAAATGCAGAAATCGTCGCCCCGCTCCGTCTCGCATTGCGACTCATGTAAAGGAAGCGAGCGCAGATAGTTCGATTCCCAGGCCGTAACCCGCAACTTCACCTGTTCCACCGGGTTTCCGTCGCCGATAATTACGCCATAGCAACCTTCAAAATACTCTTCAGGAGAGAAATCGGCCGGATATACAAACGTTTGGTCGGCCAACGGCTTCAACTCCACAATCCGGTCAAGAGAATAAACCAATACACTATCTTTCTCAGGATTACGCGCTATCAGATACCATCGCTGCTTAAACAGTTTGACACAGAACGGCTCAAGGTCATAATGCCGCTCTTCGCCTCTCCAATAGCTCTTATAGCCGATATGAAGCACGCGCCCCTCACGCATTGCTTCCAAAATGACAGAGAGCCATTGCATGCCCGACGGGACATCCTCCAATATAATGCGGTGCTTGAGCGTATGGCTATTCAACAGCGTATTGCTGGTGGCAATCGTGCTGAGCAACCATGTGCGGACATCACCGTTGCATATCTCCTCATCGTTGAGAATATAGTAGCGATATTCCCCGCAATTCTCATTCTCAATAACAAGGCCGAACATATCCTCGATGGCAATACGCCATTTATGGAACGTACGCCTCGGAATCTCCACGCCCTCGCTCATCTCCGTTGCCAGCCAACGGCGATTTATATCTTTCAGCGTAATCCGCCCTGCTTGATGAATCGTTTCAAGCAGCCATACATACTTATTAATTTGATTAATTGCCATAACAGTTTAAAAAACCTTAGAGACAGCGCAGACTCAGGCAGTTAGACCAAGCTCACACACTTCTTGGATTTTCCCACGTCCCGCTGCTCTTTCCACAAAGGAGCCACTCACCAGCCACGAAACCAAAAGCCCTATCTTTTTTTCCATGGCTAAATTTTAAAAGCGAATCATACCGGTCGACATCATGAGAACAATCCTGTCCCCCTACAACCGCTATGCATCTATCTTATGCAAAATTAGGAGCATTGTGTGCAAAGTCTTTGCATAGGTTTCAAAAAAAACACACAAAATTTCACATTTCAAAACAAAAAGGCAGGATATGGAAAATCACCATATCCTGCCCGGCCTCTCTCTTCGCCTATCCTATTCGACCAGCACCTTGTAATAAACAACAATCAGTAGATTCTTTCCAAATACAGAAAAACACTATCAACAAAAAAGGCGCACCCGAAGATGCGCCTTTATAATCAAGTTTGGATAAATTCAATTAGCGAACCACAACTTTTGCAGTTTGAACGTTGCCACCGGCTACAACTTTCACGATGTAGAGACCCGGAGCGAGGCTTTCGTTGTTGAAGCTCAAACCTGCTGCGTTGTAGATTTCCATAGTGTCGTATTCACCGTCAACAGCGATGCGGTTGCCGTCTGCGTATACGTTAAGAGCATTGTTCATCTCGATGCCTTCCACTGAAGCGGCAGCTGTAGCAGCTTCCTTAGTTGCAGCGTTGAGAACCATCGGCTCAGCGATTGTCTTCTCCCAAGTACCGTTAACGAATGCTACGATTTCAAGTTTAGACAAGTCAACTTTAACATTCTGACCAATCTTCTCCGGAACAGCCTTTGTAAATGTCACTGTCCATTCCTTACCGTCAGATGTAATTTCCTGACCCATTGCCTCATCCGTCATATACAGAATTGGGAAATCATCATGGCTATAGTTAGCTCCACCTTGATTCTGATATGCCTTGTAACCGCTTTGAGTCAATACAGCTGTCACATACATGCCCTTCATATCGATTGCACCGGTACCACTTACTGTAACCGTATATTCTCTTGTATCCACATTGTAAGAATCCTCAACGTTGATAGAAGTCAAAGATTTCTTTGCCAATTCGTCTTCAATAAAGCGGGAAGTCAACAAACTTGGGTGGAACGGAAGATAACCAATCGACTGCATAGCGGCTGCAAAATCAGGATAGTATGCGCGGTTAAACAATACAGAAGGAGCACCGTTAACGCCCAATGAATAACCAGTAAGTTGGCTTTCATAAATTGTAAAGATATCGTCCATATAACCAAAGTGGTGGTTGATACGGGCTACCTGGTCCTCATGACCCTTAATTGCATTGTTAACTGATGTTTCACCACCTGGGCAATAACCACAGCCTTGACCTGTGAACTTCTCAATCAAAAGAGCATTGCGATCAACCAAGTCAGCTGCCTCATAACCACGAAGCGTTTGCTCGAATACCGGAGCATCTGCCACAGCTACACCATTAATCTTAGCCAACTTAACAGCAAGTGTCGTTGATGCGCCAATTGTAGCCTCCGGCATGCTCAGCTCAACAATTGAATTAGGCGCCAGTGCTGATTCTGATTGAATTGCCTGCTCGTTACCGTCTACAGTATAGCTAATTTCATAGCTTTCCACATTCTGATAACCAGCGTTGGCAATTGTTACTTTAGGGGTCAACTTTGAACCTACTTCTGCATAAATCTGGTCACCGAAATTAGCCGCAGTGATAGCAACAGTAGGGATATTGTCTGCATTACCATCAACTAATGCTGCTACCAAAAGGTGACCGATCGCACGGAAGCTCTGATTATCAACGAAATCGATGTATTGTGCGCCAGAGCCGTCATTATAATAAGCACCTGACATACCCTTATGAGAAGTCGTTAACTTGGTAGCATCACCAACCACCGGATAAGCAGTAGCTGAGACCTGTGCCTGATAACCAATGTAGTACTTAGTTGATGCGTCAATTGTAATCGGCTCATCAAACTTAATGTAAGACCATGTACCACCAATCAAAGTTGCTTTTGTCTCAGCAACCACAGTTGCATCTGATACAGAAGAACCACCCTTGCGAACCCAGACAGTAGCGTCCTTCATGTCCTCACTTACGTAAATTTTCACAACTGAGAACTGCTTTCCGTCATAGTCAGCCAATTTTGTCGTTGTGTAACCAACCCAACCACCAAAGTCGGCCTCAGCACCGGCTCCGAAACGGGACAACTGAGTGAAATTCTCATTGTAATTTTGCAACCATGTTAAGGTTTCCTCAGCGTTAGCCTTCACCATAGGTGCAGGCGCTTGCTGCATCATGAAGTTTTGTGCGTTTACAGAGGCTGAAGCCATCAGCAAAGCAGCGAGAGAGAGTAATAGTTTTTTCATAACGGAATTAATTTAAGTATAAAACAAACTTAGAGAAAATATTACGAACTACCAAACGTTTTATAATTTTTTTTTGAAAAGAATTGCCCTATAGCTTCGGGTTATAATTAATAAAAGGTGAAAACGTTCGTTTTGTAATCTGCTGATTGTCTTCCGAAGATTCGGTCTCTGCCCCGTCGGTCGTTTTTTGTGGCGCGCCTCTTGCACAGCATTTTTATTTGAATTACCTTTGCAGCCTGAAAAGCGGACGTATTGATAACTATTTCGCACAATTGTCCGCAAATTAAACAGTTTCTAAACACTGGCAACTAAATTTCATTTTCAATGACAACAATGGCAGCATGGACATACTACCGCAAAGGCATCGCCCCACAAAAGGGCGATTATGCCTCCATGTTGTTTTCCAACGTAATCGTTCAGTGGTTTAGCGGTTTCATTTGAGTTTTCCCCTACATCATTCTGCCTGCGAAGGCGTAATTTGCCGCATGACTGCAATCCCGTCATGCCGAAGGGTTTTATGTGCCGTCGTTTCGGCAACCGAACCCCTTCCTAATCATTTATAAACTCAAAATCTACATATGTTTAAAGTTCTTTTTATCCTTATAGGTGGAATTCTGTTGGGTTCCGCCCTGAAGAAACATGACCTCAAAATTTTCAAGCATTCCGAATCAATGATGACACTCACCATCTGCATCATGATTCTTGCGTTCGGCATATCAATCGGCTCCAACCCCGATATTATCTCCAATATCGGCAAGTACGGATTGCGTGCCGGTGTGATTGCTGTGCTCGGCATTACGGGTAGCCTCGTCGCTGCTTATGTAGCCAACCGTCTTTATGCAAAGAAAGGAGGCCGGAAATGAAAAGCAGTTTCCTCGTTCTCATTTGCTTCTCTGTAGGCATTCTTCTCGGACTCTTCGCCAACGAGACACCCGATTTCATTCACTCCGTTCCAACCGTAGCCCTCTACCTGCTGATTGCACAGGTGGGTCTCAACCTCGGAGCACACAACGATGTCAGAAGCATTTTCCACGGCACCAGTGCCCGCTCACTGACGCTGCCCTTCTTCACCATTGCCGGTACGTTGCTCTTCACGGCCATCGCCTGGTTCCTGTTTGCCGGACTGAACTTTGCCGACTGTATGGCACTCGGCAGCGGATTTGCCTACTATTCCCTGTCGTCGATGCTCATCATGGAATTCAAGACGGCTTCCAGCGGTATCGAGATTGCCACGGAACTGGCGTCGATTGCACTACTGGCTAATATGATTCGTGAGATGCTCGCCTTGCTCGGAGGGGCTTTCTTTGCCCGCTACTTCGGCAAGTACGCCACCATCACAGCTGCCGGTATCAACTCCATGGACGTGTGTATGCCCACCATTACGCGCTTCTCCGGCTCCGAGGTGACTGGTCTCGCGCTCTTCCACGGCATCGTGCTTGAGCTTTCCGTACCCCTGCTCATCTCCCTTTTCTGTTCCATGTAGCCGCAGAAAAAATGTGTGTTTTCGCTTTGTTACTCCGCTCGGCTTTCGCTATCTTTGGATAAGAAATCTAAAAACCACACGAATATGAACTTTCTCGATTTGGTAAAACTGCGCTGCTCGGTTAGGAAGTTCTCCGACCGCCCCATCGAGCAGGAAAAATTGGACTATATTCTTGAATGCGTACGCATGGCGCCTTCCGCTGTCAACTATCAGCCTTGGCGTTTCGCAATCATCAAAGACGGCGAACAACTCGACGCTGTAAAGGCAACCTACCACAATCCCTGGATTAACGACGTACCGTGCCTGATTGTGGCTTGCGGAAACCACGACGAAGCCTGGCATCGGAAAATCGACGGAAAGGACCACACCGACATCGACGTAGCCATCGCGGTCGAACATCTCTGTCTGGCCGCCGCTGAGCAGGGACTCGGGACGTGCTGGGTGTGCAACTTCGATGCAGCCCGCTGCCGTGAAATCCTCGGGCTGTCTGAAGCAATGGAGCCGGTAGCCCTCATCCCCATCGGCTATCCCGCTTCCGATGCAATGCCTGAGAAAAAGCGCAAACCGTTGGATAAAATCCTGCTTTAAACCAAATCCGTCATTGATTAATTGACCCCAATTATAGCAGAAAAAAAGACGAGCCGCCACCTTTCTCGGGTGACGGCTCGCTGTCTTTTGAGCCATTATCGGCTTATGAAGCCTTATTATTTAATTACGCCCATTTCCTTGCCCACCTTAATAAAGGCTGCGATAGCCTTGTCGAGGTGTTCACGCTCGTGACCGGCCGACAATTGTACGCGGATACGAGCCTGTCCCTTCGGAACAACCGGATAATAGAAACCGGTAACGTAGATGCCTTCCTCTTGCATCTTTGCTGCAAAGTCCTGAGAAAGTTTTGCATCGTAGAGCATAACGGCACAGATAGCAGATTGCGTCGGCTTGATGTCGAAGCCCGCAGCCAGCATCTTGTCGCGGAAATAGTTCACGTTCTCAACCAACTTGTCGTGGAGCGCGTTGCTCTCTTCGAGCATCTTGAACATCTCGAGGCTCGCACCCACAATAGCAGGAGCAACTGAGTTGGAGAACAGATAAGGACGAGAGCGCTGACGGAGCATGTCGATGATTTCCTTCTTACCCGTCGTAAAGCCGCCCATAGCGCCGCCGAACGCCTTGCCGAGCGTACCTGTGAAAATATCGATGCGGCCGTAAGCGTTAAACTGCTCAGCCACGCCGTGACCTGTCGGACCTACCACACCGGCAGAGTGTGACTCGTCGACCATAACGAGCGCGTCATACTTCTCAGCCAAGTCGCAAATTTTATCCATCGGAGCCACATTGCCGTCCATTGAGAACACACCGTCAGTAGCGATGATGCGGAAACGCTGAGCCTGAGCTTCCTGCAGGCAGCGTTCGAGGTCGGCCATGTCGGCATTTGCATAACGATAGCGTTTAGCCTTGCACAGACGCACGCCGTCGATGATTGACGCATGGTTCAGCGCGTCGGAGATAATAGCGTCCTCCTCGCCCAGAAGCGGCTCAAACAATCCGCCATTAGCGTCGAAGCAAGCTGCATAGAGGATGGTGTCTTCCGTCTTGAAATACTTCGAGATGGCTGCTTCAAGTTGCTTGTGCAAATCCTGCGTGCCGCAGATAAAGCGCACCGACGACATGCCGTAGCCGTGAGAGTCCATAGCCTTCTTCGCAGCCTCAATCAGGCGGCTGTTGTCGGAAAGACCCAGATAGTTGTTGGCACAGAAGTTGAGCACTTGTTCGCCGGCGTTGACACGGATGTCGGCTTTCTGAGGAGTCGTAATGATTCGCTCGTTTTTGTACAAGCCGGCCTCACGGATAGAAGCAAGTTCGGCAGTCAGAAATTCTTGAAATTTACCGTACATATTCGTTGATAATTAGATTAAAAGTTTTGTTGAGAGTGGAGCATAATCCCATCCTCGTTTCTGTTATGACAAAGGTGGCTTTTTTTTTTCAAAAAGCATAATTTTTTCGCGAAAAACGATTTCAATATATGTAAAACTTTTTATCTTTGCCTACGGATAAGAGTCCCTGCAACGGTGCTGCTCGGAAGTGCCGCGTAATGTCGCGGGTTCTCTTATGCTCGCTTTTTTGGAATATATTAATAGAGTAAACAAATCTAACGTAATGAAAAATGTGTTGATTATCGGTTCTACCGGTCAGATCGGTTCGGAATTGACAATGAAATTGAGAGGAATCTATGGCGGCGCCAACGTCGTTGCCGGTTACATTCCGGGTGCTGAACCCAAAGGTGAATTGCTCGAATCCGGTCCGTCAGAGATTGTCGACATCACATCGCCGCAACAGATTGCCGATGCTGTCGAAAAGTATAACATTGATACCATCTACAACCTTGCCGCCCTTCTCTCGGCTGTGGCGGAGGCTAAACCGCAACTCGCCTGGAAAATCGGTATCGGCGGATTGTTCAACACGTTGGAAGTAGCGCGCGAGAAAAAATGCGCCGTGTTCACTCCAAGTTCCATCGGTGCTTTCGGTAACGACACCCCTAAGGACAAGACACCGCAAGACACCATCCGCAACCCTCGCACCATGTACGGCGTAACCAAGGTGTCCGGTGAGTTGCTCAGCGACTACTACCACACACGCTTCGGCGTCGACACCCGTTCCGTTCGCTTCCCGGGTCTGATTTCCTACGTCACACCTCCCGGTGGCGGTACAACCGACTACGCTGTCGACATCTACTACGCAGCTGCCAAAGGTGAAACCTTCGAATGCCCGATTGCTGCCGGCACATTCATGGACATGATGTATATGCCCGACGCACTCCGCGCTGCCATCGAAATCATGGAGGCAAACCCCGACAACTTCGTACACCGCAACTCATTCAACATCGCATCAATGAGCTTCGACCCTGAAATCATCTACGCAGCCATCCGCAAATACGTTCCTGATTTCAAGATGGTCTACAAAGTCGACCCGCTGCGTCAGCAGATTGCCGATTCATGGCCAAACTCCCTCGACGACTCCTGCGCACGCCGCGAATGGGGCTGGAAGCCGGAATACGACCTCGACACAATGACGCGCGACATGCTCGAAAAGCTCAAAGCACGCTTCGGCAAATAATCAGTATCCCCAACATAACCAAAAAAGCTGCCACCCGGCAGCTTTTTTTATATCTCTATCTCAACAATTAATCTCTACCTTGATACAAATTCATCATATGCTCTTTCGAAATCAGTTCCCCGGGACGCATTTTGGAATAGATATTTACGCTGTTTTCCCCCAGAGGAATAAAGGTCGATAGATTCAGTTTCAGGCACAATTCACGGTCTTTCGTCCCCACATACACTTTCTCCACCTTATAATAGCCATCAATACAACCACTGACCATCGGTAGAAAATATTCAATATCCATCATATTGATAGACGTTGGCAATTTCTCCATTGTGTACGCTGCTGACGTGTGGGCGATAAATCTATCGAAACCGTCATCCGAAACCCGTACAACACCCGTCAGAATGTTCCTCGCTTCTTTTTCCGACCGTTGTTCCAACGTACCGACATTGCTAATCGGGTCTATACGCTGTTCTGTGTCCAGTTCAAACGGTTGACTGATGAAAAAATGGCTCTGAAGACTATCCAACAGTCTTTGGCTTTGCTCCTTCTCCCGGGCTATTGCACCCGACTTGACATTCAGTTTATCCCAGATTTCCTGTTCCTCATCCCTCATCAATGCCAATATCAGGTAATTGCCATTTGCCTTCGGACGATATATTTTTCCATTCAATAGCCTGAAATTCTCCTGAATAAATTGATAGCAGTCCATTCCTTCTCTTGGCTGAAGCGTTCGGAATGTATACAAACGATTCAGTGATTCTTGTATTTTACTTCTAAATACGTCCCTGACTCGCTGTCGCCATGCGCTCTGTCTGCTTTTATTGTCACGTCCATACAGCGACACGATGTAAAGGAAATTGACGTCATAATGACACAGCAGAAGCGTATCACGGTCAAACAACCGATTCTCAAACTGACGATTCAGCCGGATACCGTCATCCTGAGCCTTCAATCCGTCATCGTCAAACGATAAAAACCGTTCACCTCCACTCTGACGATTCGGAATTCTTGCACTTATAAAGAAATTTGGAATCGGATTATAACCCTCAGTCAACGGGTCTCTCAGCAAAGGCTGATTCTTAGAGTCTCTTTCTTCCAGAAACAAATCCAAATTCCACTGTATCACGTTTCTGGCGTAAGTATACTGCTTATAGATGGATTTCTCTCCCAAAATTGTTTTATCGTTTTTGGCGCGTTTATAGTATTTGCTGTCACCGATATAATAGGTCAGTTCTGCCGAAGCGTCCGATTGCTCGATAAGCCCCTGTCCGATGAACATATGATCAACCAACTTGCCATCCTTTTGCTCCGTTAGCTCTTGGGGAAGATTCCGCTTGTCATCCCCGCCTACAAGCGAGTCAATCATGACTTCAAACACATGCTCAAAGTTCCTGACAAGCAGAAAATCCTCAGCCTGTCTGTTCATCGCAATCTTGTATTCTCTATCAAAGAACGCATAACACAAATCCCATATCCGCAAAGCTGTATCCGAAAAATACTTGTATTTAATCTGTTTCAGCCGACGGCATCCGAAATTTCTTTTTATATACGATTGCTGCATTTTTTCAAGGCTGATAAGCGGATAATGCACATTTATCTCAAAAGAAAATCCATGAATCTCTCGTATGTAGTTCAGTATGGAAAAATAGATGACAAGCAACTCTTCATCGAAATTAATCATCTTCTTTCGATTTACCGGTTGTATGTAAACAGGCCGACCATCCTGAATGATAGCGGGAGAGGAAGCGACAGTCCTACCCCAATTAATTCGGTTGTAGCCGGAATGCGCATTTCTGACTATAAACGTGAAATAGACCTGATTCTCTTTGTTGAAATCCCGAAGTGCAATTATCACGTCGAGCAGTGTATTGTGCTTTTGTTTCCGCCCTCTGCTTTCCGTCTGATATTCCTTGCTTTCAAGAATGTTTTCATTATACGTTTTCCTGTACACACTGATTGTACGGTACACCCAAATGGAAAGCGTCGAGAGAAACTCTTTGTACTCCTTACAGCCTTGCTCCGTAAACTTGGATTTTATCTCATCCGATTCGAAATCGATAATTTCCTGAGGCGAAGCACCGAAAATGGTATCATCGCCGTTTTCCTCATTCTGCTCACCCGTCAACACCACTTTGGGCAAAAAGAATATCACATCCTTCGCAGCCTTGCTGTAGCAATACCCAACGTATCCAAAAGAATAAGTCTCCTCCTTCCGGGGCACAGACACTACATCTTTAAGCACATCCCTGACCGTCAAGTCTCCTCTGACAACGTCATCCAAACTATACGGATACCCTTCTATGAATAACAGCATGGTTATAGTTCCTGAATATTAATTTCCCATTCTGGTTTGGACTTGATTTTGGCGAGGAAATCCGTAAAGTTCTGGTATACTCTATCATCTCCCACTTGAGTAGAAACATGTATAGATTCACCATTACGTAATTTAATTTCTTTAGATCTTTTCTCTGCTCTACTGTCTGTTGAGTTATTTATACGTCGTTCCCTATCCTCATCGGTTTCTACTATATGAGGTATTTTAAAACCTACTGACATCCAAACATCTCGTATTTGAGCAGCAGTATATTCCGGATGATTATCGCAATAAATTTCAACGGCACGTTTCACAAGAGGGCCTTTTTTCCATGCCTTACCTTTTTCATCTGTTTCCTCTCCATTGATAGAGTATCGTACAGAAGTTGTATTATCGTCTTCGACTTCAGACGTATCATCCTCTTCTTCGTTATCTTCTACATTGTTCTCATCAATGGGTTGCAGATTCAGTTTATCCATCATCGAGACAATGTATCGCCTGCTGTCTTCATCATACAGTTTCGAAAAAGAAAAATCCTCATCTGTGGGGAATATGTCAGCGTCTCCATCCTTGCAAACATCATTCCACAGATAGAACAATATCTTGTTTCTAAATAAGTCATAAGATATGACCTTTGCTGGCGGATTAACGAAATAATCTCCCAGCATTTTGTCTTCAGAACCTGTGTCTTTTAATATACGGTTATTGACCTCTCTTTGAAAATCGCACCATCTATATTTCAAACCGTCAATATCAATAACCCAATCAATATTCTTGTATTTTATTGGTTCATATTCCCAATCCCAACGTCTTTTAAAAGCACTGTCAATCGGGAACAATGACTGGTCTGACGTATTCATCGTGGCATAGATATAAAGATTTGACGGTAATCGTAGCTCACCATCCTTAATGCCGCTATTATCCTTACCCAGTTCATCCTCCAAGAAAGCTCTTAAATCGGCATCAGCCTTAATAGCATATTCCGACACGCCATTCTTATCCCTATCAAGAAGCTGAAACAAATCACCAAATATCTGCGCACAGTTTCCTCTGTTAATCTCCTCTATGATGAGATACACCTTCTCTTCCGGCTTTCTATAAGCCTGCATATAGGCATTCAAGAACGCTTGCGGAACAAAACTATATGTTATGATATCCTCCTCAAGTTCTTTATTGCCATCCTTTAATCTTACAGTAAGACCTCCATTCAAACCATAAAGAGGACGTGTTCCTTTTTTAGGCTTATATACACCGACAAATGTCGAATAATCACTATCAGGATGAAATGTAGTTCTGAAAATATTACTTTTAGCAATATTATTTGACTCCAATAACCTTTTTATTTTATTTGACTTTCCTGTACCCGGTGCACCATAATAAATTACCTGACGGGATTCTATCTCATCCAGTTCAACACTACCAATTGAATATTCTTTAGAATATAATTTAGAATCGACTTTAATATAGCGATGCAGTTTCTTCTCCGACAGTTTAGCCAACAAATTTTCTCCAATTATGCCCTCAATTCTATCTTTATGCTCAATTCGTAACTCAAGAATTGCCTGCATTAAATCCAACACCCTATCTTCTGCTATCTGACTAAGAGCTTGATTAGGTTCCCATTTCACAATTGGAGCAATGCCTATTATTCCATATGTATCTGGATAAGGTAATAAATCTGCCCGAGTTATAGGTTCAAAATAAAGGTCAATATCAATATCCACTGAGAAATTTTTACCTATCATATCATATGGAAGACGACTGATATGAGCTAGTGCTACCAACCCTGGTTTCCAATTTTCTGGCCTATCACCACCAAATACAACAAAGACAAAATCATTTATCTGAATTTTATCTAATAACACATTTAAGTTCGTTATAACGACTCCAGACTTCTGACTTTTTATCTGTTCAACCTGAGATGAATCTTTTGTCTTAATACTAAAATAATTTCTACTCATAATGAATCATTATTTTATCTTTCATGTTACTTTCGATGGATTCATATTTAATTCCCGCAAACGTTTTTAATATGGACTCAAAAATCACCTGAGCCCCTTTGCATGGAACAGCCATACCTATTTGCCTTCTAACTTCTTCTTTAGATCCATAAAAAACATAATCATCTGGAAAGGTT
Source organism: uncultured Muribaculaceae bacterium (assembly GCA_944321875.1). Lineage (GTDB taxonomy): Bacteria > Bacteroidota > Bacteroidia > Bacteroidales > Muribaculaceae > Limisoma. The sequence goes on along the minus strand of CALUMX010000035.1, from coordinate 1,341 downwards.
TGCAATCTAGCTTTTTCTCGATTTGTTAATGCTCTATTTTCTACCCAATGGTACATATGTGTACCACCGCCGCCACTACCAGTCACTGTATATGCAGGTTTATCAGGATCTAATCTTTTATAAATTTGACTAATAGTTGCACCTTTCACCTTTAGTTTTAAATGTTCTGGTAAATTCGCAGTAAATGCGTTTTCTCCAGGTTTTATATAAGAAAGTCTTTCCTTAACCTGCTTACTTTGTACAGTAAATTCATTGTTAGGTGCATTTGCGGGTATAGGCGGATTTTCTATAGCATGCCGACAGGATACATTAATATCTGTGTATGGATTTGGAGACGGTATTTCAAATTGCAAATGCAAATCCTCACGAATACCAACAATAATAACACGTTGACGAGCTTGTGGCACACCATATTTATCAAAAGAATACAAATTAGGGAAAAGAGAATAGCCTGCATCATACATTGCCTGAAGAATCAGTCTAAACGCTTTACCATCATTTGCTGATTTTAATCCCCCAACATTTTCTGCTAAAAACCATTTTGGCTTAGCCAACTTTAACATTTCAATGCCATACTGGTATAATGGGCCAAAATTCCCATTTATCCCTTTCTGTTCTCCTACCTGACTAAAATCATTACAAGGAAATCCAAAAGCCAACGCATCTATTTCAGATATTTCTACTAATTTATGCAAGTCTAACTTTCTAATATCCTCACAAATTACACTTTCTCTGGAACCTTTGCAAATATTATTAATATAGGTTTCACAAGTAGATTTATCATAATCAGTTGCCCAAGCATGTTTTATACCCCATTCCTCATTATTAAAATTAAAATGAGCTTTAGCTGCACCAACGGCGAGTCCTCCTGGACCACAAAACAATTCACCAAGACGAAAATTCATAAATCTATTATGTAATTATTAGTTTTAATTTTTCAGCTAGGCTAAGACTATCATTCTAAACATTCCAAGCCAAGCTATATACACGAATATTAACTACAGCCATAGTAACACAGAATTGCTTACTATCCTATTTTTACAAATAGGACTATACGTTTCTTAAAATAAACCATGACCAAATATATGCAAAAATAGGGATAATTTGTTTATTTTACAAAGCCAAAAGAAAGATTATACTTGAATCTAATTCTCTTCAATGTGCTTTGCAAACCATCAAAAACAATAGAAAAGCACACGCTCTGCATCATTCTACCTCCATTCATTTGGACATAAAAAAAGCGTCGGAGAATTTCTTCTTCGACGCTTTAAGGGGGCGGTTACCTACTCTCCCGATTTCTCAGTACCATCGGCGCTACGAGGCTTAACTTCCCTGTTCGGA
>CALUMX010000034.1 GCA_944321875.1 uncultured Muribaculaceae bacterium | reverse complement strand
TCAAAAAACCGTGTAATTGACTATATTTCAATAATTTCAAAGAACTATTTATCCACTTTTACGGGACAGTAGTGAATGAAGATTAAAAGAAATCACTAACTGATTTACCTGCAGCACCGAGAACAAAATGTTTCGCAAACTACGATTTCATTTTCTGTGCAATATCATAAATTCCTCTTTTGATGCTACAAAAAGTCAAATAATCCTCCATCTTTATTTCCATACCAAATTATATCCAGCACGGCAGCAAGAGAAAAAGCTACTATTAACAAAAGTATAGCTTTACCCATCAATCGTTTGTTTGCTTTTGACTCTCTTCCTCTTTTCTTTTTGTTGTCAACTGCAGTTCTCAACATCCAAGTTCCTATCAGAGCCATAATTAAAGCAATTGCACCAAAAGAGTATACGATGATCTTCATAGTTTGTTAATTTATAAATTATCTTTCATTTATGTTAATATCCAAATTTCTTGATTCTTAAGTCTCCTGAATATTCTTTCCGAATGTCATTCTCAAAGTGACGGTTAAGCACATCTGCAATTGTTTTTGCAATGGCAATACGACGTGGATCCCATAGACATGCACTCCAAGCTATACGCAGAATGATGTTATTTTGCGAACCCTTTCCTTCTGCAAATTTGCGCGCGAACAATTTAGGACTCGAAACATTGTGATAACGCTGATGGTCGGAAGCCATTGCAAATTTTGATTCTAATTCCGCTGATAAATCCTCATAAAATCTTCTATATGCGGCCATATCCCGAACTATAAGATTATCGCCTTCAAAACTTTCATCCCCTTTTGCTCCACCAGCTGAAAAATGGAATACAGTCGGGTAAGAGGGTTCGTTCGCACCACTTGCGACAAGAGGCGTAAGTGTCCAACTTCCCTTACGAGTCGTGAGGCGTTCTAAATCATCCATATATTGAGCAAGATTGGGCTCATGGGCCTGTCTGTCATCAAAAACATAATAGGAACGATATGGACGCAATTCACCTATTTCACGGCTGATAAAGTTAAAACCCCCAATAAGAGCTATGTAATATGAGAAATTGCCAATACAGGCATCTGCAAGACTGGATGGTGAAACAATGGTAATTTTTGAATTTCTGTCAATGCAGCATCCATAAGGGCGATTAATCATAAAATGCTCAATGGCAAGTTTATCTTGCGGATGCTCATCAATTGTTTGTGTTGTAGCAAGATTAATGAGACGAAATTCATTAGACGATTGAACCGCGTCAAAAATATCATCCGTTTTCATTCCCATTCGAGCTTGAATGTCACATACAGAAAGATGCTGCGGTACAACCTGATACCCTGTCGGACGGTCAAGCTTACGCTCAAACGCCGCCTTCAGCTTTTCAATATTCTTTTTAGTTTCTTCTTTGTATAATTCCTGATCCATCGCTTCAGAGAATCCGGCTCCAATTAAACCTGTTGGAACAGCAAAAAGGGCAATCCCAAGCAATCCTATCAGACATGCAATAATTTGTCCAACTATAGTAACTGGTGGGGTGTCAGCAAAATCACCAGGATCACCTATATATTGTGCAAAAGCCCAGACAACGGATCTGAATCCGTTATCATAAACTTCCGGCTGAGCAGCATGTTCGTAGAAAAAGAGAATAAATGATAATATAAGAGTGATAACGATAAGGAATTGCAATGATATAAATAACTCTTTCGCTTTTGATTTGATAGCTTGTTGTAATATTCTAAACGAGCGCATATAACGGAATATACGCAACAAACGTACCACCCGTAGCGACTTAAGTACAGAATACGGAAGAGGAAAGATAAAAGCCAAATAAAAACTGTAAGTTGAGACAATATCAATCATGCCATAAAATGTAAGGCAATAACGTATTCTTCCCCAAATACCTTTATATTTGGGATTTACCTTATCTGCCGTCCAAATACGCAAGGATACTTCAACTGTGAAAATGGCAACAATTATAACATCAATTATATGTAATATTTTTTCCTGAGCTGGAGAAATATGGAATGTTGAAATGAAAACAGACAAGGTGTTGATAATAATCAACACGATAATAGCATAATCCACATAATTCCCCCATTGCTTAGTACGTAAATCATTGTCGAATACCCGTGCTAAATTTTTCTTAAATTCTTCTATCCTTGTCATTTATTTCTTTTATTACGGTTTGTACGGCCTTAACCATATCTGATAAAGGCATTGTTGCTTTTCCTGTATTGACTACCGTCTGTCCCTCATAAAGAGGCAAATGCATGAATATTACCTTTATTGTGGATTTGTCCTTGACCATCTTCAACGCTGCGTAGTAAAGTCTGTTACACACATATAACCCGCAAGAATTGGATATTTTCACTCTAACATCCTGTTCGGAGATGGACGAGTACAATCTTTTTATTGGCAAGTTCGTAAATAAAGCTGTTTCTCCGCTATTATCGATTATTTCTTCATCGGGAAGATACAAATCATTATCAGCAAACTTAGCATCCATCAAATTAAGCGCTGTCCTTTCTAATTTTATTCGGTCACAATCTCCCGATTGTCCGAGAAGTATTAACAAATCAGGAGTATGTCTTTCAACCGCGTTGCACAAGCTTATCTCAACACGGCCAAAACTAACGGGCATCTGCTCTGCTGATATAACAACGCCCTCTATCGGATGTCTAACCACTTCCTCAGCGACAACCCATGACGAATTTTCCGAATAATTCCGGAACGGTTCAAAACCGGTTACAAGGACCTTATACATTCTATTTACAACGTTTCAAACTTTCTTTTGCGCTTTCAATCTGACGTTTTAAACTCTCAATCTGACGGCTGTGATACGCAGCCTTTTCAATTTTCATTTTGCGATAATAAGTCTTATTAGTAGTACTTGTTGCACTCTTTACCCTATCAGCATAATAGGCATTATCTTTCTTTTTCGCTTCTTTTTCTTTTGCCAATGAAGCACGGAGATCTATAATTCTCTTTCTGTAATACTCTTTGCTCATACTTTATTGATTTGATACCATTTCATTGATTGTCCTTATAAAGTATATGGCAAAAGGCCATGCGGCAAAACTCCACCCATAGCCTAATACGGCAATTACAGAGTACTCAAACAGCTCATTTTTAGAGTGTGACCAAAACCAACGGGGAGGGACATCATTCCGATAAGCAAATATACCAAACACCAACCCAATAACTGCCAATATACCTCCAATAGGTAATATGTGAGTATCATCATATACGATACAAGCGCACAATCCAAGAGCGCCAAGGACATTGACGATAGGAGCAAGAATATTGAGAAGAAAGGCAATAACCGTAATCATTATAGTATAGTATTGTATAATACGGTCTACCCTATAAATCAGGGCAGACCGTGTTTTAATCCAACTATTTCCCTGCTGCAACAAGTGTTATTCCGTTATCTGCCAACTTTTTATCATCTTTATCGGCAACTTGCACACCAATACCGTACAATTCAGCAATTTTTTTCTCAAAACTGCCAACTCGCAAATTGCCACCAACGACCAATTCGCCACCCTTGTAACCTTCTGCTCTCAAAGCTGCCAATGTCTTTTCATCATCAGCAAGTGTTTTACAATTTGTCGTTGTATAGACACGCAATGATGCTCCAAATTCTTTTTTAAAATTAGCCTTCAAGGATTTAACCTTCATTCGGCCATCCAATTTAAAATCTGCCATTTTTTTATATTTAAAAGTTTATATGAAAATGTGTTATTTCTTTTTTTCAGTCAGAAAATCGATAAGTTTAGAGCCAAATTGGCGAGTATTCCAATTTGCATCATACTCAAAATTTTCTTTTTTAGCAATTTCCCGCAGCGCACCTATCACATTATCATAGACGCGATACACTTCAATACTCCCATTATCCAATACTGACACTATGTATTCTCCTGCTATTGCTGATTTCTTTGCCATAATTACTTAGATTAAATATTTGTTACACAGTAGTAAAACTTTATATTCGCTATAGTCTTCTGATACCATTCAATGCTATACTCTTTTCCAACTTCAAAATTTGGATGAGTTTTAGCACAAGTTGTGTTCGGGTCAAGCCAATGTTTGTGTATTGGAAGAGCTTTTCCTTCTATCATATTAAATAAATAGTTGTTAGAAGTTTCTTTGCCTCCCTTCGTATAAAAAACATCGTTAGTGACAAACACAGCCAAGCCTCCTGTTACTTTCTCAAAACGATTTCGGACAAGTTCTAAACGACGGACATCTTTCCAAAAGTCATACATGCCCAAATCTTGTGCACCTTGATTTTTCATTACAATAGTTTTATTATGTAAAGGCTCATCAAAGCGCGTTAGCTGAAATTCGACTTTTTTAGTCTTATACTTCAACTCAACCGGACAATATTCCCCGTCCTTTTTTACGACAATGTCCAGCCGCAACTCGCTTTCCCAAACATATTCTTGCAATTCTTGCCAAGGTATATAATACTCAACATCCACATCATCATATTGATTGGAGGAATTCTTCAACCACATGGCAAGATGCATTTGGAAATCCCGTTCATTGAATAGTAACTCTTCAATGTTTTCCAAAAATGCAAATATGTCTTTACGAACGATATCAACAAGCTGAGTTTTCATTTATATTCTCCTCTTGCTGCCTGCCCTATAGTAATCTCGTTAGGAACCAGCTTCGTGCCACCGGCATCCTTAATTTGCACAGTTACTCCAAAATTTTTATCAAATAATTTTTCGGCATCACCTACCTTCATACTTGCTTTGATTTTTAAACTTGCTGCCGTTGTTTTCACCTCTTTTGTTGTCTTTTTATTTAAAGCAGCCAATGTCAAATCTCCATCAGCAATTGTCACTCCTTTATAAAAAACGAGAGTGAGATTAAATGCTTTTTTGAAATCGGCTGAAATAGATTTCAATTTCTTTTGAGGTGCTACGGTAAATTCAGCATTCTTAAAATTGTCCATAAGGTTATTCAGAATTCCCATAATCTTAAGTATTAATAGTTAACAAGTCTATTCAATTAGCCATATCTCTTGTCGAGAGATATGCAGCCCTGTCTTAGGTGCTGTTTTCTAATAACCTATGAACAGTAGAGAACAAACAATTTTACAGTATTTCTTCCTTCTCTACATTTTTTGTGATGATAAACTTTTGATTCTGATTTTTTTGTTTAATTTTGTGCCTAATAGTTTATCTCTCGACAAGAGTTTAGATGATTTTCAACATGTTATAACGAAAAGTTATGCTACATCTTTGCTAATTACCTCTCAATTCATCATAGGATTCTAATAATTATCTACAACAGCCGATAACTCTTTCCTTATTTTTACGGGCTTTTCATTTTATTTGCTGACGGAATTTAGTAATTTTGCTGTTCACTCATTTTTTTACCAGACGAAATGGAAAAGAAGCCGTTATTGGGCCTTACGCCCGACGAGCTGGGGGTTATCGTTGCCGAAATGGGCATGCCCCGGTTCACTGCCAAGCAGATTGCGCAATGGATTTACGAGAAGCGCGCTACAACAATTGAGGAAATGACCAATCTTTCAAAGGTGAACCGCGAAAAATTGGCCCGCACATACTGTATCGGCCGTCAGGGTCCTGCCGAAGAAATGCGCAGCAAGGACGGAACGGCCAAATACCTGTTTGAGACTGCCAACGGAAAGATGATTGAAAGTGTCTACATTCCCGAAGCCGACCGCGCCACGCTCTGCGTATCCTCTCAGGTGGGATGCAAGATGAACTGCCATTTCTGCATGACCGGCAAGCAGGGTTACCACGGAAATCTCTCTGCATCCGAGATTCTTAACCAGATTTTCAGTATTCCGGAATCGGAGAAACTCACCAACATCGTTTTCATGGGCATGGGTGAACCAATGGACAATCTTTCAGAAGTGATGAAAGCCATTACCGTGCTGACCGCCAAATGGGGATTGGCATGGAGTCCGAAGCGCATCACGGTGTCATCCATCGGCAAACTCCGCGAACTTCAGCAGCTCGTGGAGCAGACCGACGTGCACATTGCCATCAGCGTACACTCTCCCTATCACGCTGAACGCCTGCGCCTGATGCCGGTCGAACAGGCCTATCCTATCACAAAGGTTCTCTCGATGCTGCGCAACTACGATTTCGCGCATCAGCGCCGCCTCTCCGTGGAATACATCATGTGGAGCGGACTCAACGATGACGCCGCGCACGCTGACGCCCTGGCAAAACTGCTTGAGGGTACGAAGGCTCGCGTCAACCTCATCCGTTTCCATGCCATTCCCGGTGTCAACCTCAACTCTTCCGACGAAGACAGCATGGTGGCTTTCCGCGACCGGCTCAACGACCAAGGTGTGGTCTGCACCATCCGCCGTTCCCGCGGTGAAGATATTTTTGCCGCCTGCGGCATGCTGGCCGGCAAAAAACTGAAAAACGAGAAATAAATCAATCTTATATAGAAAACTATGCTTAGATTAAAATCTCTATTTTTCACACTGCTGACAACTATCATAGTACTGTCGGGCTACGCTCAGGCTCCGGCAGGCTACTACGATTCAGCCAAAGGCAAGAAGCAGAAAGCGCTGCTTCAGGAACTATGCGACATCATCGGCCCCCACACGAGCATCGGTTACGACGGACTATGGGAGGCCTATCGGACAACCGACGTGCATCCCGGCACGAATCAAATCTGGGATATGTACTCCACGGCAACGTTCTACGTTGACCAAAAGAAATGCGGCAACTACAAAAACGTGGGCGACTGCTACAACCGTGAACACTCGTTCCCGAAAAGCTGGTTCGACGATGCGCAACCGATGTATTGCGACGTGTTCCACATCTATCCTACTGACGGCAAAGTGAACGGACAGCGCAGCAATTATCCATATGGAGAATGCGCCAACGGCACAAGTCTCTCCAACGGAAACATCAAGGGACTCGGAAAACTCGGAAAGTCAACATTCCCGGGCTATAGCGGCACAGTCTTTGAGCCAGATGATGAGTACAAAGGCGACTTCGCCCGCAGCTACTTCTACATGGCAGCCTGCTACAACGACCGTATCAGCTCGTGGAACAGCGACATGCTCGCCCACAACAACTATCCTTGCTATACGACATGGGCAGTCAACCTCCTGCTCAAGTGGCACCGCCAAGACCCGGTAAGCCAGAAGGAAATCGACCGCAACAACGCGGCCTACAAACTGCAACATAACCGTAACCCGTTCATCGACTACCCTGAACTCGCCGAATACATCTGGGGCGACAAGCAGGATTTGGGATGGACTCCGGGAGGCGTAGTCACTCCGGAACTCGTCAAGCCTGCCGACGGCTCTACCTACGACATGGGCGTTACGTCCATCTCCGGCACACTGACCTATAAGATTGACGTAAAGGCCACCAACCTCTCGAAGCCGCTCACAGTCAGCATTTCAGGTAACGGATTCAGCGTCAGCCCGACCAGCATCAGCGCCGATGAAGCCAACAACGGAACGGCTGTCACCGTCACCTACCGACCTTCCGCGCCGGCTCTGCTCTCCGCTCCGCTCACGCTTTCATCCAGCGAAGTAAGTGCAACGGTAACAGTAAAGGCACAAGCCGTTGACGGCATTCCGGCACTCCCTGCCACCAACGTAACTCCTGACGCATTCAACGCCAACTGGACCGACATCCACAAAGACGGCGGCAACTATTCGCTGTCGGTATTCCTTGCCGACGGCACAACTTTGCTCCCGGGCTATCCTAAGAACGTACCTGCCGCATCGGAAACCGCCCGTGTCGAAGGCCTCGACTCCGAAGCTGTCTACAAATACCAGCTCAGCCGCGACAGCGAAAAGTCAAACGTAGTCAGCGTAACGACGGCATCCCCTGTCCGTGAGATTTCAGCCACGCTGCCGGAAGGCGGACTCAACTTCTCTGCCAAGCCCAACGAGGCATCCATGCCGTTAGCCGTGGAAATCTACTCACAATATGTAGAAGAGGACATCAACGTTACGATTTCCGGTAACTTTGAAATCAGCACAGACAAGAGCAACTGGAAACAGGCATTGACCATCGACCGCGACGGTGAGCGTATCTACGTGCGCATGAAAGCAGCCAAGGAAGGCGCCTACAGCGGCGTACTCAGCGCAAACACTCCGACCGTCACCGGATTTGATGCCGACGTGAAGGGTGTCGTATCAGCTCCCCGCACTTTCTTCGAGGACTTCGAGCAAGGCACTCCGGTCAACAATTACTCACTGACCGAATATGAGGGAACGGCCTGCAGCTGGAACATGCTGAACGCCGGAACCTGCAACCGCTCAGGCGACAAGTTCAACGGCAAGCAAAGCATCTGCCTCGGCAAATCGGGCGACCGCTGGCTCGCCATGGCGGAGAACAAGACGAACGGTGCTGGTACACTCTCATTCATGGCCGCTACGTTCAACGATGACGAGGACTCTGTCATCGAGGTGTTCTACTCCGTCAACGACGGACAATCGTGGATTTCGCTCGGAGACGTCACAGCAACCTCGCTCCGTCTTGAGGAGTTCACAATGCCTGTTGAGATAGCACAGCCTGTCCGCTTCAAGTTTGTCTGCACGTCCGGCAAACGCGTCAACATTGACGACGTGGCCATTACCGACTACGATATGGGCAGCGTGAACGCAACCGAGCTGAATGCCGGATGGGATGCTTTCAACCGTGACGGCAAACTCCGCATTGAAGTCAGCCAGCCTTCAAAAATCAGCGTCTACACGCTGGATGCCGCAACCGTGTTTGAGCGCATCGTGCCGGCCAACACGTCGATTTCACTGCCTCAGGGAGTCTATATCGTCGTAAACGGCAACGACAGCCGCAAAGTGATTATCAAATAATGACAGTATAAATTTTCATCCCTTATTGCAAGTCCTGCCCTCTAAAAGGCAGGACTTCTTTTTAACCTCCTGATGCAAAAGTCTTTCAACCCAAGATTACAACAGAATAAAAATACATAAAACTTACACCATAATACCATACAGACAGAATGTGCAACAATTTTTTATTTTTACGCTTTAAAAAGTTACAATTTCCTTTAAAAAGTCAAAATTATTTACAATCTTTGTAACCGTCTTGAATTCCCTATGTCATGGATTGACATTATTGGAAAAATCTCGCTATAAATATCACACAAAACTAATATTACTACACTTAATCTTCACATCTATGAAAAAGACTTTACTTTTATCTGCACTCTCGCTTGCCTGTTTGAGCCAGGTAGATGCAATTGCTCAAAAAATTAACGTGGTGGATGGTGTCATCATTTGGACAAACTCCCCTAATGGCCGCTGGGCTTGCTCAAGCACTGAAGGCACAGCCTATTTCTGGGACACTCAAACAACGGTTCCCATGATGTACAACGACCAACCATATGCTGTCGATGGCATCAACAATGACGGTTGGGCTGCCGGTAGCATCGGTGAACCCGGAGCAGAAAAACCAATTCTTCTGAGCCCGGACTGTGAAGTAAAAATGCTTCCTATTCCGGAAGGCAGTGAAATGGTCTACGGTTCTGCCCGCAACCTGACGGAGGACGGACAAATGGTCTGCGGTTTCCTCCAGCCAAACGTCAACGCATTTGACAATGTAATTTCCGCCTACCCATATATCTGGGAGATTTCAGGCGACAATATCACAGCGACTCCGCTGCCTTACCCTGAAAAAGATTTCACAGGACGCGCGCCTCAGGGTAACTATCCTCTTTTCATTTCTGCTGACAAGAACAGAATTATCGGCCGACAGATTGACTTCTCAGGTTCTGCCGGAGTGCCCATCATCTGGGAAAAGGACAGTGAAGGCAAATGGACTTACAGAACATTCGGTGAAGACATCGTTTTCAAAGATGGCGAAGAATTCCCGGAATGGCCGGATGTTGAGCCCAAAGAGCCGGAAGCTGGAAACTACATGACAGAAGAGGAGCTGAACGCCTACCAAGCTGACTATGACGAATGGGTAGCAAGTGGCTATGTTGGTGAAATGCCGGCTTATGAAAACTATATCAACGATGCCGAGAAGAAAGCTCAATACCTTGCCGACAAGGCCGCTTATGAGGAAGCGAAATATGAATATGACGTAAAAGTAACTGTATTCCTTGACATCTTCTTCAGCCGTCTCAGTGGTACTGTATTCGACCTTTATTCCCTCTCTGCAAGTGACAACGGTCGCTACATGGGCTTCACTGTAAAGACTTCCAACGAAGAGACAATGGAACGTTTCTACAACCCGGCAATCCTCGACCTCAACACTAACGAGTATAAGGTGCTCGACGGAGGTGGCAACGCCTGCATCGGCAACCGCATCACCGACAACGGTGACGTCGTTTACCGCATTCCTTATTCCGGTACTCAATACGACCCGGTTGACGCACGCATCATCATGAACGGTTCCTCTACATCAATGACAATTCCGGAATACCTTTCTCTCCGTACTAACGGTAAGGTAAACGACCAGACTTTCATTGACGCAGGTCTCTCCTATACTTACACTGACTATTCTAATGGCGAGCCGGTGGAAGTAACCGACAAGATTCTCACAGGTACAGCCAACGTTTCAGCCAACGGTCTTTCATTCATCGGCTTCGGTTCTGACCCGAACACATTCGCCCTCAAATCTTGGGCTATCGATGCTACTGAGTTTGCAAGCGTCAACAGTGTTAAGACTGACAACGAGCGTATCATCCGCACCAACCTCATCTCAGACGGTAAGGTGGAATTCCTTTCAGAAGTTGAATCAGCTACTCTCTACGGTCTCGACGGCAGCATGCGTATGAGCGTCAACAATCCTGACAGCGAAATGAGCATGCCTAACGAAAAGGGTGTGTACATTCTCCGTTCAGTTACAACGGATGGAGCTCAGCACGTAGACAAGATTGTTCTTCAATAAGAATAATTCGACTCCTTCATAATGAGCACGGCGTAACAAAAAAGTTGCGCCGTGTTTTTTTATTCATCGACCGACAAAAAAAGCATGCACAATCAACATAAATATGCCATCCAAATTACAAATCACAAAATAGAAAAGGCAATAAAAACACATATAATCATATTTAACATTAAAATAATTACGATTTATTTTGAAAATTCAAAATAAATCGTAACATTTGCAAACGACACAATTACAGATTACTACCGAATCAACACACTTATTAATATTTTAATTAACCAGTTTAATTCTTAACTTATGAAAAAAACTTTACTCTTATCTGCACTCTCGTTTGCCTGTCTAAGCCAAGCAAATGTCAACGCTCAAGAAATCAAGGTGGCTAACGATGTTACAATCTGGGCCAACTCATCCAACGGTCGGTGGGCTTGCTCAAGTACTGAAGGCGCAGCCTATTTTTGGGATACACAGACAACTGTTCCTATGGTCTATAACGACCAATACTACTACATTGACGGCATCAACAATGAAGGTTGGGCTGCCGGCAGCATCGGCGACCCGGGTATGGAACAACCGGTTCTCGTAAGTTCCGAAGGTGAAGTGAAAATGCTTCCTATTCCGGAAGGCAGCAATATGGTCACCGGTTCTGCCCGCAATCTTACTGCAGACGGACAGTTGGCATGCGGTTTCCTGCAACCTAAAGTCAACGCCTTTGACAACGTAATTTCCGCCTATCCTTATATATGGGAAATTTCCGGCAACGAAATTACAGCCGTAGCGCTTCCGTTCCCGGAAAAGGACTACACCGGACGTGCACCTCAGGGCTACTATCCGCTCTTCATCTCTGCAGACAAAGACAGAGTTATCGGTCGCCAGATAGACTTCTCAGGCTACGGAGGTCTCCCTATCGTATGGGATAAAGGAAGCGACGGTCAGTGGTCATACAAACTCCTCGGTGAGGATGTTGTCTACCTCGATGGTCCTGATTTCCCGGAATGGCCGGAAGAACCGGAAGACCTCGACATCAGCAAATACATGACGGAAGAAGAGCTGAACGCTTACCAGACAGCTTACGACGAATGGATTGCCGGTGGCTATGTAGGTGAAATGCCGGCTTATGAGGATTTCATCAACGATGCCGACAAGAAAGCCGAATACCTCGCCGACAAACAAGTATACGACGAGGCAATGAATGAATACAACACAGCAGTCAACGCATTCCAGGAAGTATTCTTCCAACGTCTCAGCGGCACTTCTTTCGACCTCTACTCGATGGCAGCCAGCGATAACGGCCGCTATGTGGGATTCTCAGTAGCAGAAGCAAGCGATGACCCATGGTCAACCCCTACGAATCCGGCCATCATCGACCTTGAGAACAACGACAAATACACCGTTATCCAAGCCGGCGGCAATGCCTGCATCGGCAGCCGCATCACCGACAACGGCGACGTAGTTTACCGCATTCCTTATGCAGGAACTCAATACGACCCGGTCGATGCCCGCATCATCATGAACGGTTCTTCCACTTCAATGACAATTCCGGAATACCTGTCATACTGCACTGACGGAAAAGTCAACGACCAGACATTCAAAGACGCAGGTCTTGCATACACCTATACTGACTACTCTACCGGCGAACCGGTGGAAGTTACCGACAAGATTCTCACGGGTACAGTCAACGTTTCAGCCAACGGCCTCGCATTCGTAGGTTTCGGTTCCGACCCGAACACGTTCGCAATCAAGTCATGGGCTATCGACGCTACAGAGTTTGCAGGTGTCAACAACGTCAAGGCTGACAGCAAGCGCATCGTTCGCTCCAACCTCATCGCTGACGGCAAGGTGCAATTCCTCTCTGAAGTCGTATCAGCTACTCTCTACGGCCTCGACGGCAGCATGCGCATGAGCATCAACAACCCGGGCAGCGAAATGAACCTCCCGAACGAGAAGGGCATGTTCATCCTCCGCACGGTTACAGCCGACGGTGAGCAACACGCCGACAAGATTGTTCTTCAATAAGCACAACATTCCCCAACCATAAAGGCACGGCAGGCACCACCTGCCGTGCTTTTTTTATGCTCCGGACTGTTTCTTACCCGGAATTGAAGGCGGAGAAAAATTTTTTTTCAAATTTTGTGTTACAAAACGCGACAGTCACCGTTTTGCTATATGAAAAGGAACTCAAAAACAAAACAAGCACACAGATGAGCGACGAATCAGTGACATGGGCTTTCACCGGGCTACGCAGAAAACTCCTGCGTCTGGCATCCCGTTTCCTCCCCGACGAGGAGGAAGCCAACGACGCTCTGCAGGAGGCTTTCTGCCGTTTGTGGCCCAAGCGCGACGAGATTCACTCACGGCAGGAAGCGGAAGCGCTCTCAGTCACGACCGTGCGCAACCTGGCCATCGATGCCCTACGCAAACGGCAGTCGGCCACAGTGGTCGCCATCGATGAAGGCCGGGACGCCGAGCCGCCCGACGATGCGGAAAGCGAGCGCGAGCGCCGCGAGCAGTTTGAGGCCGTCGAGACCATCATCAACCGCGAGCTGACTGCGCTGCAGCAGACCATCGTCCGGCGCCGCGAATACGAAGGCGATTCGTTTGAGGACATAGCCGCCGACCTCGGGATGCAGGAAGCCGCCGTCAGGATGCAACTCTCACGCGCCCGAAAGACAATCAGAATGTGTTACCTAAAACTGGAAAGACAATGAACAACAGACAAACGACATACGACCGCACCCGCGAGGAATGGCTCCGGCTCGCCGAACGCTATTTCGAAGCGGAGACCTCCGAAGCCGAAGAGGCTGAGCTCCGCCGGTTTCTGGCCACGCCCGACGCACAGTGTCAGGAGTTTGACGAACTCCGTGCCGTCATGGGCTACCTCGCCACAGGCCGCCGGCTCTCCCGCCGTCAGCACAGCCGGTCGCGGCGTCACACCGTCATGCGCTACGCCGTAGCCGCCTCCGTGGCCTGCGTGGTGGCAATGGCAGGCTGGATGGCCCACGACATGCGCAGCAACCAGTGCGTCGTCTACATCGGCGGCGAGCGTTACACGGATGAAGCCATCGTGCGCCAGCAGATGCAACTCTCGCTCCAAGCCATGGGAGAAGCCTCTGCCACCGTAGAGCTCGACAACCAACTGAGCGACATATTCAATACCCTCAATGAAGAATAAAAACCTTACAGTCATGAAACGAGTCATCATAATCACCGTATTCCTCCTCACGGCCGTGCCCGCACTGCTCGCACAGAAAGGAATGCACATCTCAGAGCTGTTCACCGACAAGTATCGGGAACAGAAAAACGTGACCGAGCTGTTTCTGAAAGGCAAGATGCTCAAGGATTACAACCTCACGCTCTTCCGCAGCCTCACCGTTGCCAACGACCCGCGTCTTGCCGCCCACATGGAACAGCTCGTACGCGCCGACGGCAAACAGTCAGTCGACAGAGAAGAGGGAATGAAAGGCGGACAGCTCTACTATGCGTTCTACACGTTCAAGAACCCGGACGGCTCCTACCGCTACCTCTTCTTCCGCAACAACCTGCTCCGCCCCGGCGAGAAGCAGGAGACCACCATGGTCTACATGGAGGGGAAAGCCACCCTTTCCGAACTCAAGAAACTATTCCGATAATCAAATAAAAACGTACAAGATATGAAAAAGCTATTTCTTTCCCTGCTCGTCCTCTGCGGTCTGCAAGCCAATGCCCTTGAAGCGGCCGACTCCCTTGCCACTGCCGCACAAAAGCCAGTTCCCGCCGACACGTTGGCCGTCGAGGCTCTGCCCTCCGACTCCATCCACCGCTTCGAGCAACCCGATTCCGTCACCATCCGGCAATTCGATGACCACCTGCAAGTAAACATCTTTGGCGAGAAGGACAACCCCGACTTCCGCTACCAATATACCCACAAGACCTCAGTCGACGACGAGGTGACCAACTCGGAATGGAATTTCCGGATTCCGTTTATCGACAAGTCGAAACCCGTATGCCCGTCGGAACACGACTTCGAAATGGGCGGCCTTGGATTCGGATTTGTCAACGCGCTCAACGCGCCGCAACCGATGAACGTCGACATGGGCAACTCCTACGAAATCTTCTTCGACGCCCTCCGCTTCCGCTGGCGTCCGTGGCGCAACGGCACATCTTTCTCCATCGGTTTTGGCTTCAGCTGGCGTAACTTCCGCATGACAGGCAACACCCGCTTCGTCCAGGACGGCAACACCATCGGCTTCGATACCTATCCGGAAAACGCCGATGTCAAATTCTCGCGCATCAAGGTGTTCAGCCTCACGCTGCCGGTCATGTTCCACCAGACTTTCGCCAAAAACTTCCAGTTCGGATGCGGTGCCGTTGTCAACTTCAACACCCATGCCAGTATGAAGACCGTCTACAAGCTCAACGGCGAAGAGCATAAATTCTCCACCGACAACATCCACCAGCGCCGTGCCACCGTCGACCTCATGGCCTACCTGAAGTTCAAGGTGCTCAGCCTCTATGTGAAATACTCACCGAGCGACGTTCTCGTCAACGACTTCGGTCCGAAATTCAACAGCCTCTCCGTCGGTTTCATTCTCTTCTGACCGTTACCACGTCAAGTCGCACTCCTGACGGAAACACTATCAGAATCCATACAGCCACCTCCCACCGAGGTGGCTTTTTTCATCCCACCCAACAACATGCATACCGCGAACAGTGGAAGCAGATGGATTTCGTGGTCGTGAAATCAAGCTCAGCGGCAACCATAACTGCAAGGGTGTGCCAGCAGGTCGGTTCTCTGACATCTGCAACACGCTGGCCGGGAAATACCCCAAGGATTTCAAGTGGACCGGGTGGCATCCGAACTGTCGGTGTTACAAAATCCCTATCCTCAAAACTGAGGAGGAGTTTTGGGAATGGGACGGACGCAGCGAGGTCACAACTGAGAGCGTGAACGAGGTGAAGGACGTGCCCGACGAGTTCAAGCAGTGGGTGGGGACTAATGCTTACCGTATAGAAGAAGCTAAGAAAAAAGGCACGCTGCCATATTTCGTTAGGGATAATCAAAAACGAATTGACAGTATACTTGATTATACACCAACATCAACATTTACTGTTTATAAGATTGCGGGGATAGAACAGCTTTCAGTCCTTGACGGGAGTAATTACGAACTTACTAAGGCTGTGTCTGATGTGGAATCTAATATACGGCAAAATAAAAGTTATGAGACAGGTGTATTGTTCAATAAGGATGGTAGCATTGTGATTGATAAGCGTGGAGGACATAGTAACGTTCAATTCACAAAAGATGAGTGTCTCTTAATGAATGACAGAATATTTACCCACAATCATCCGAGTGCATGGGGATATGCGGAAAACGACATTATGCGTATAGGCAATTCTTTCAGCAAACAAGATATAGCATTAGCCGTTGGAAATAATCTTGCAGAAATTAGGGCTGTAACCCCTAATTATACCTTTTCAATGAAAAGACCTAATAGAGGCTGGGGAATAAGCGTAGAGGAATTAATGAAGTTGTATGATGATGAAAATCGAAGTCTACGATTAGAATTTACAAGAAGGATAAACAAAGGCACACTTACAATATCACAAGCAAGTGCAACTCATTTTCATATATTATGGAAGAGATTATCAAAAAAACTAGGATTCGATTATTATAAAATGAAGACTAAATAGCTATATTTGCATTATGGTGAAGAGGTTATATAAAAATGGTAATAATATTTCATGTACTGATGACAGACATGAAATATTAAATTTGTATACTTCACAATGCGCATACTGCAAACATTTTCATACAGATGACTATTATTGCGTTGCTTATCCTGATGGCATTCCTGACGAGTTGCTTAGAGGCACACAGAAACACAATTTGCCCATTAAAGGGCAGGTAGGTGATACTGTGTATGAACAGGGAAAAAATGGGAGCGTTCAGACAATGGAAGATAAATATTGAATATGGTAACTACTAATTCAATTAGAAAAAGCATAGGGAATCGCTATCGAAGTAGATAAAAGTCAAGTCGATGGAACAACCACCGTTACCAATATCAATACCAACCGTAATTATATAGGCTTCGAGCTTAACAAGGAGTACTACGACATTGCTGAGGAACGGATAAGACAGCATTGTAAGAATAGCTGAGAGCGTGAACGAGGTGAAGGTCGTGTCCGACGAGTTCAAGGCATGGATAAACGATAATATTCATCGGGCCAAAAGTTGGGATAATTCTCCTTACTTCATTCGTGATAATGGCAAGTATATTCGTGAGGATTTCAAAGTGAATGTGTATAACAAGACAGAAAAGGCCTTTGTGCGGAAACGAAGGACAAACCTTGCCATGAGCCGTGTGGAATATTATAATCAGACTTATCCCGATATTCCGGAAGTGCAGCAAGCTGCCGTGAATGCTTATACGCAGCCTGTCGGAGAAACAAATAAAGGAGCCACCAGCCGTGAGATAAACCGTAGGCTTCGCAAAGGTACAGAGGATGAGTATGTGGATGTGGCGAGTACGTTGATAAGCCAGGCTCTTGCCAAACTCCCCAAGCATGAAGGTATCGTATATCGTGGTGAAACCATGAGCATGAAGAAACTACAGGAACGTTTTCTTGACCATATTGGCGATGTTGTTTCGGACAATGGTTTTGTGTCATCCAGCTTGTATGAAGATACTCCAAGAAAGTTTATTTCCCATGTCGGAGTTCCTAAAAGCTATAAGAGGGTTATCTTTGAAATTCAGAGTAAAAACGGTCGGGACATTAGTAAAATCTCGGAATTTAATGGTATCTTTACATTAGAGAACCAGTATGAAATTTTGTTTGATAAGCGAACAAATTTCTTGGTCCTTGATAAGAAATTTGAAGAAGGAATATATCGAATTATACTCATAGAGCAATGAAAAAAAGAAAATATAAAATAGTAAATGAAACAGATAAAATTGTTTCTTTAATATACAAAGGAGGTGAATACACCTACGCTAAAGTAGGTTATAAATCCGTTGATGAATATTTGGATGAAGTAGATAAAAGTCGTAAGCATTGGGCAGAAGTAGACAAACGCATCGCCGCCCAACGTGCCGCTATGACACCTGAAGAACGAGAACGACAGGATGAGGCCGACCGTGTGATATTTGAACGTTGGCAGGATGAAGCCAACACCAATCTCTATTTAGCCGGGGTGGTTGATGAAGATGAAGACCCGGATTTCAACCCGTTCAGGAAAGACAACGGATAGCGTGTTTTGCAGTCATTACCTTGTCCGTTAGTTGTTCAATCAGGCTAAGGTATGGATACAGGGTGTGATTTGCTTGCAAATTAGTAACTTTGAATAGGTGGATACACCGATATGAAGCTGCGGACGATGAAGCTCCTGTTGTGATTTGCTTACAAATTAGTAACTTTGAATGGGTGGATACACCCGTAAGGCTTACCGTTACAACATCCGCAACGTTGTGATTTGCTTACAAATTAGTAACTTTGAATGGGTGGATACACCCGTAAGAAATTGCAACGCCTCGATATATTGTTGTGATTTGCTTACAAATTAGTAACTTTGAATGGGTGGATACACCTGCGATTGTGAAACTCAAGTGTAGACAATGGTTGTGATTTGCTTACAAATTAGTAACTTTGAATGGGTGGATACACCTTTACTGTTGGAAGATTCAGAGGATTTTCGGTTGTGATTTGCTTACAAATTAGTAACTTTGAATGGGTGGATACACCATTTTCCAAAAAAAAGCATTCCAGGGATAGTTGTGATTTGCTTACAAATTAGTAACTTTGAATGGGTGGATACACCCGATATGTGCAATTTAAAACTTCAACTGAGTTGTGATTTGCTTACAAATTAGTAACTTTGAATGGGTGGATACACCTAGGAGCGGCTTCCGTATTCCGACACTGCAGTTGTGATTTGCTTACAAATTAGTAACTTTGAATGGGTGGATACACCATATACTCCGCTCTACAAAGGACTCCCTTAGTTGTGATTTGCTTACAAATTAGTAACTTTGAATGGGTGGATACACCAATAGAAGGACAAAGGATGTTGTCAACGTTGTTGTGATTTGCTTACAAATTAGTAACTTTGAATGGGTGGATACACCTGCTATTGGTACCGCACTTATGCAGCTGGCGTTGTGATTTGCTTACAAATTAGTAACTTTGAATGGGTGGATACACCAATAGAAGGACAAAGGATGTTGTCGATGTTGTTGTGATTTGCTTACAAATTAGTAACTTTGAATGGGTGGATACACCCGTTATGTTCAGTTTAAGACTTCAACTGAGTTGTGATTTGCTTACAAATTAGTAACTTTGAATGGGTGGATACACCTTTAAATGTTTACGATTTGACTTCATTTTGTTGTGATTTGCTTACAAATTAGTAACTTTGAATGGGTGGATACACCACTGCACACGTCGAGATGAGGCGTAAGCCAGTTGTGATTTGCTTACAAATTAGTAACTTTGAATGGGTGGATACACCCGATTCTGAAAACGGTCGATATACATACGGTTGTGATTTGCTTACAAATTAGTAACTTTGAATGGGTGGATACACCCTTGATAAGGATGAAAATGGTGTTTGTCATGTTGTGATTTGCTTACAAATTAGTAACTTTGAATGGGTGGATACACCCATCATCAGAAACTCCCATTGAAGTCAAGTTGTGATTTGCTTACAAATTAGTAACTTTGAATGGGTGGATACACCGATAGAACTCACCATAAGTAATGAAGACGAGTTGTGATTTGCTTACAAATTAGTAACTTTGAATGGGTGGATACACCATCCGTCTTATATACTCAATTCCTACTTCCGTTGTGATTTGCTTACAAATTAGTAACTTTGAATGGGTGGATACACCACCGCTCCGGATTTCCGAAGCGGTTCGCTCGTTGTGATTTGCTTACAAATTAGTAACTTTGAATGGGTGGATACACCACAATATGCATAACAAGCATATTATCAATCATTTACTCCATTCATTAGAAAAGAAAAATGAACATTCTTCAGAATGCAGAAAATCCCGCGTTGGCGGGATTTTCTGTTTTAAAACAACTCCAATTGTTGAACCACAACCGGTGGTTTTCGTTCGGCTTTTGCACCATAAAATATCTGTATGTTTCCGAATTGTTTATCAGTCAAACAAATGACAACAACCTGACCCGTTTGAGGCAGAAAGTTCTTGACACGCCGGATATGCACATCTGCATGCTCCATACTGGCACAATGCCGTACATAAATGGAGTACTGAAACATCGAAAATCCATCTTTCAACAAATCTTTCCGAAACGCAGTGGCAGCCTTCCTCTCCTTTTTGGTCTCGGTAGGAAGGTCGAACAATACCATCACCCACATAATCCGATATTCATTAAACCGTTCGTTCATACAGACAACGCGGGATAGGAGATTTTACGCAATTCACCACTAAAACATTTGTAGAGTGAAGCTGTTGTGCGTGCCACTCCTGCCATCAGCGGACTCCGCTTTCCATCAATCTCCACATCAAGCACAGGCACGGTCAGCAATTCTGCCTTAAGTTGCTTTGTCAGCTCAGCATACGGTCGCCCTGAACGGACGATGCCCACCACCAAGCGGTCAACATAAGGACGGTAAGGCTCCATTATGTCGTCGGCAAGGCAGTAGGCATTGTAACGGTTGTGGTGATGGATACCCAACGTAGGTAACAGACCACTTGCCACCAGACTGCGGGCAACGACAGCACGCAGCACGGCATAACCGTAATTCAGCAAATTATTGGGAGGGATACCGGCACGATGCCGGGTAAAACCAGAGATACCGGCAAAAAGCGTTTTCCAATAGAAGGCAGCAGCACGCGCCTCCAAGTTGTCGGCATCGCCGCTTTTGACGTCAGCCGCCCACACATTCATACAACGCACATTCTCTTCCGTACACTCTCTCAACACCGCAGCCTGATTGGCAATTTTTGCTTTAACCGTCTGCTGCCACAACTGCTTTTTCAATGGCAACGAAGCATCAATCTGCGCTCGAAACCGCTCACTCTGTGTGGCGTTGCCGCTTAAAGGGAGCATCAGCCCGACCGGCAGTCCGGCTCGGTCACAGGTGATGAGCGCACAGTTGTTGGCAAGCAGGGCTTCCATGAGTGCCGACGTCAGCGTAATCTGCCGATGGTCAATCACCACTACTCCGATGTCCTCGACAGGACGTGTTGCCTGCGCTTTTTCTTTAAAATGCATCGGAAGGTCATCTGATTTCTCTATCTCCGGCAGACGGATGACCAGTTGATTGTCACGCAGCGACAAGTAAGCCGGATTCCCGAAATAAAGCGTCTGTTTCATCATTCGTTTTCTGTTTTATGGTTAATACTCAGTAATTCCCCCTAAAAAAGAGCGATGCGGCATCCCTCTTTCGGAAAACCGCACCGCTATCTACCAGTAAATAATTATCGTATTTGTTCCAACCGCCCGACTGAAACAATATTACCCAAACGGTCCACCGTTATCGGCACGCACGTCTTTGCTATCATCTCACCGGTTAATGCACGTTCTTCTTTATTTAAAGCACCAAACTCATATTCCGGAGCAATTGTCTTAGCAACCATTACTTGTACAAAAAAACATTGTTTTTTCGTACTTGATACCATCTTATATATCCTCTTCAAATCCAATGGCAAGGATATTCGACCGCATTCCCGCTCATCCTCCGTCGGCACATAAACCAAGTCGCCCGGAGAAAGGAAGAAGAACAAACGACTACCCTTTTCATTCTTTGGAGGAACCGGATGCAATCCCATTTTTTGTTGGGCAATGACCTCACTCAACGGAATCGTACGGAATTCCCGTTCACCTTTCTCATTTAAATAAACCGCATAGTAAAGATTGGTGCCTTTCTCCGCCTCGACAAATTGCTTCGATTTGCAATGACTGGTACCCACAGCAAACTTCAAGCCCAAAGCATCTGTCACTCTCACTTTATAAATAGGCTTATGCGGCTTACCACCATTCAACTCGACAATATTACGGTTCATCAGCTCAATACCTTCCGGCGAAAAGGCGTCCTTCGGGTCATCCCCATAACGCTTCAAGTGGTTGAGCATAATTTTCTGAATACCTGTATCCGTAACATTCTCTGTAATTTTCTTGATATTGAACGACGCATCAATTGGCTTGCGAGAAGCCACCAAACGCGTATCTTGATTATCATCAGTGAAATAAGCCACCTCTACCTGTGCCGGCAAGGCAAAGGTTCCTTCATCGCGGGCAATCAGCCACTTCTCTGCTTTTGTAGCGCTACCGCCACACTCATTGAGAGCATCCTGCAATTGCTGACGCAACACCTTATCAACCACTGCTGCCACATCCTTCAAGGCCGTCTTCAACGACACCATCCGAGTACGTCGGAGATTAACATGACCATAGTATGTCTCTTTATGCAATGGCTTACGGATGGCATAATTCTCCGTCAACTGCTTGACGCGCTGCTTCTTTCCATCGACAAAACGCTCCGAATAGTTAGCCGCCTTATTCAATGTGCGGAGATTCTGCTTAAAGGAAACCACAATCTCCTCCAACGCCTGACGGACATCCTGCGTGAACGTGCGCCACGGTTTACGGCATAGCTGGGAATCAGGCAGACAGAGCATGCGCTTCAAATCCGCCCGGCTGACCGCCGCTCCCTTCCGTGCCGACTCGTTATTGAGATAGTTGACATGATTGCGCGTGGCGCAGGCAATCACAATGGCATCCATCGCATGATGACGATGGTCGATGCGTTTCTTGTTGAAACCGGACTGCAATGCCATCGGTACGCTGCAACGGAAATAACGTCGACCCTGGTTCTCCACTTCCTCGCCGAAACTGCCCGGTCGATACGGAGCATTTTTATCATTCTCCAACTTTTCATTAAGCCGCTTGTAACGTGGAGCCATCAATTCGCTCCACACATCGTTGACACCCCAATCCTTCTTCAACCGGTCGGTAACACCACCGGTGCATACAATCAGATGCTTCGACACCGCTTCCTCCTCGTAGCGGCCCTGAGCAACTTCCTCCCGAACCACATTGGAAAGCAGATGCGTAACGAAGCGCGTAATGTAGCGCGTATCGTTCAGCTGACGCTCCACAAACGCCTCCGGGATTTCGTCAAGAAGCAGTTTGTGGCGTTTCTTTCCGATGAAATTCTTCACTACATGCGCCTCATATTCCGGCAAGGTGAAAACCCTTACGGAGCGTCCGCCGCCGGTTTGGACAATCATGCCGCCCTGCTTCTGAATAAATTCGTGACCGAGCAAATTTTTCTTCTCTCGGTTGACGGCTGCCTCACAAATGACCTTGTTAGAAAGAGAATCGTCAAAGAAACGGGCACGCGGAATGACATGCTCCACTTCATAATCCTCCGTAAACAGGCGGGCAAGCGAAATCATCTGTCCCGTATAGGGTGAGCAACATTTCTGCTCCAACCAGAGCTTATAGCGCAGAAACTCACTGACCGAAGCCGAAGACGGTTCTTTTAACATTTTCTCCACAAGAGCGCGGTCATCCGCATTCGTTTCCTCGTTGAGATACGAGAGGGCTTGCTCTTCATAAATGCGCATCAAGTCCTGATGACGCGGGGATTGCGGTCTCACGCCCTCCACGCCGAACTCCGGACGGAGGAACTCCTCCAACAATTTCCGTATGCGCAGATTTGTCCGCTCATTCAGAGCCATCTGGTCGTAACGTTTTTTGCGTTCCTCACCCGTCAACTTCATCTCACGTCCCATCTCGACATGAATCTCATCAATCTGCCCGAACTGCGTCCAAACATCGCGGACCACGCGGAGCGTTTCCATCACCACTGTCTCTACAATCGGATTGCGGAGCGAATGCTGACGGAAATCTTTGATATATTTTGAAAGGTCATCAGGAGTCTCCCATTTTACGGCGTCGGCCGACTCCGAATGTCGCCCATAAACCACATAACCTGCCAGCCAGAGCGGCAATCCTGCGAAATCGGAATCAGAGGCGAAACGTGGCAGTCTTTCCACCATCTTTTCAGGAACCAAGCCGTCTGTATCACCGGCAACGAAACGAGCCATGCGCGCCCGCGTCTCCGAATCAATGGCATCAACCGACCAATAACGTCCTCTTCGCATCACCGACAACAGCTTCTTAACCGCCTTTGCAGAGTAAGCGCCATAGCCCTGAGCAAACGGTTTCATCTTCATCAGCGCCGTCGCAAACGCATCGGCATCAAACCCACGCTTCTCAGCAAACGTGCGCAACGCCTTGCCCAATTCCTCGACGCTCGATATGGAGTAAAGCAGTTTCCATAACTTCAACTCCAACTCATCGGTCAATTTAATATTCAACGTCTTCAGCTTGGCAAGAATCTCCGCACGCGTCGGACAGCAGTCATATTCCTTGTCGGTCGGATAGTTCCACCGATGTGTATCGGCTTTCAATTTAAAAATACGGAGCAAAGCATCTTGTTTGATGGATTTCTTGCTTCTCAGCTCATCAAATAGTTCTACATAATCCACATCCGTAGCTAAGTAGTGTGCGGTAACATCCTCATCCTTTCCGTTATCCCGCAACGCATATATACGCAGGTTGCCAATAAACTGCCACAGACGCAACTCCTCAAAAAGAGGATGCGATTTCGGAATGCACTTCAACGGAGCTTCTGCCGCATCATTATGTTCTTTATCCGTATAGTATGTATACCGCTCAAACGGACAATCTGCAATCAGAGATTTTTGGCTGCGCAACGGACGCTGATAAAACAACACGTCATCGACCAGCAGCTTCACCAAATTGCGACGCTCCAACGCATTTCGATGCACTTCATTAGAGGGGTAAAGCACCTGTAAGCAGCGGCTGTAAAGTTCTGTATCGGAGAACGTCTCAGGATGGAAACGTTGCTGAACCTCCAAAATCTTCTCCACCTCGGAACGATAATGGCAACGGTCGATGGTTCGCACCAATTGTCCGCGCACCTTCACTGACGGTTCTTTCAGGAGGGTGTCATAAATGAATTCACCGACAGTCTTTCCGCTGTCGGCAAGGTCCTTCTCCGTACGTTTCTTCAGACAAATCCACTCATCACCATTCAGTTTCCGGAACGTACGCTTTATCTCGCCTTTAGCTGTCCGCTTAGTGGTCACGACATATTCCTTGACCATCCCTACCCAGTCATCGATAGGCTCTTTCGACTCCTCTTCCTTGGTCAGACCGTCGCCGAAATCCAGTTCATAAACTTTCTTTCCGCCTTTGCCCTTTTTGTCGAGCAACCGAACAGCCTTGACCTCCAACCGGCGGTATTCCTCGTCCTTCTTGTCGTCGGCCTGTGAGAGTTCGTCACCACGCTGCTGATTGTAGCCACGCTTCTGATTGAAATGGAGCAACACCCACGCCAGCTCCATCGGCGAGATAGGTTGCGTCAGCGCCTTTTTACGCAAATAATAAACGGTCCAGTCATAAGGAACTTTCCGCCCGTCCGCCACCAGCTCCGGCTGACAACGCGCAAAGTCGGCCAGCATCTCCTCAAAAGCCTGCCGGAATAAAAAATTCAATTTGCCGTCAGGAGCAGACGCCCACGCCAACTTCGGCTCAGCGCCGTCGCGGAATTTCGCACGACCCTGCTCAAAATCAATCTGCGACTCAAAATGAGCCGGCAGCCATCCAAGTACATGGAACACCTTAAACAAGCGTTCGCGACGGAGATGGGCACGCTCCAACCGACGACGGCCTATACGTTTTGTCGTACGGTCACCCGTAGCCGATACGGTTTTTCCTTGGTCAAAATTACTAAGGTCTGTGCTATCGGTAGGTACTACACGTGTGCCTGCCTTTATTATTTTAGAGACCTCATCAGACTGTGCCACAAGCGCCCAGCCAATGCTGTTTGTGCCTAAATCAAGGCCTAAGATATTCTTCATATTTCAAAGTTTTTCATTTCTATGAATGGTATCGGTAGCAGTTTTTTCAAACATTCCCCATAAAAACAAAGTTAACCATTTTTATAAAAATACCATACAGTTCATCTTTTAATTTTCATGTTCTAAAACATTCGCTCGCGCTTGTTTTTTCCATCTGTATGACATATCTTTGTCGTACTAATTGTAAGCAAATCACAATAAGGATTATTCCGTTGTGAAAACATTTAGGCTCGCCCCCTGCCAAAGGGGGCTTTTTTTATGCTCGTGAGGAAGGGGATATGGCGGATTTGAACAAAGTTTCCGAAGTTTTGATTATAGGATATTCAATTATTAGTCTTAAATTTGCAGTTTGGAACAATCATGTAAAACCCAATGGAACAAAATAGAAAAATCAGAGTGGGCATCACCCACGGAGATATAAACGGAATCGGATATGAGGTGATTCTGAAAACGCTGGCCGACACACGCATGACTGAGCTTTGCACACCGGTGGTCTACGGCTCGTCGAAGGCGCTCGCCTACCACCGTAAGGCGCTCGAACTGCAGAACGTACCGTTCAACATGGTTACGAGTGCGGAAGATGCCGGAGAAGGCATGAACAACCTGGTGGAGGTGCTCGACGGAGAAGTGAAAATCGACCTCGGTACGCCGACCGAGCAATCGGGCAAGGCGGCGTTCGCCTCGCTGAAGCGTGCTGCCGACGACCTTCGCGAGGGCGTGATTGACGTACTGGTAACGGCTCCTATCAATAAAAATACAATTCAAAGCGAGGATTTCCATTTTCCGGGCCATACGGAGTTTCTGGAAGCGGAAATCGGCGAGGGCAACAAGGCGCTGATGATTCTCTGCAACGATGAGATACGCGTGGCGCTCGTCACTACCCATCTGCCCATCGCTCAGGTGCCGCAGGCCATCACCCGCGAGAACATCATCGAGAAGCTGCAAATCTTCAACGAGTCGCTCCGCCGCGACTTCGGCATCGTGAAGCCCCGTATCGCCGTGCTTGCCCTCAACCCTCATTCCGGCGAAAACGGAATGCTCGGCTCGGAGGAACTGGAAATCATCACTCCGGCCATCGAGGAGGCTTACGGCAAGAAAATTCTCTGCTTCGGCCCTTACGCAGCCGACGGTTTCTTCGGCAGCGAGCAGTATAAGCGCTTCGACGGCGTACTGGCCATGTACCACGACCAGGGTCTGGCTCCGTTCAAGACCATCGCCATGGAGGACGGCATCAACTTCACGGCCGGACTGCCTTACGTGCGCACCTCGCCCGACCACGGTACGGGCTACGACATCGCCGGCAGCAACCTGGCGAACGAGACGTCGTTCCGCTCGGCCATCTACAAGGCCATCGACATTTTCCGCAACCGCGAGGAGTTCTATGCGATGCGTGCTAACCCGCTCCGCCGCCAGTACTTCGACAAGAGCGGCGACAAGGAAGTGCTCGACCTCACGAAGGACGACAACGACACTCCGGAAATTCTGAACAACTAATCATCTAAAAAAAAAAGCATTCACGATATGAATTATGCCATTATCGCAGCCGGCGAAGGCTCCCGCCTCGCCCAGGAAGGAGTAGCAAAGCCGAAGCCGCTCGTCGAAATCAACGGTGAGCCGATGATTGGCCGCCTCATCAACCTGTTCCGCCGGTGCAACGCGGAGTCAGTAAGCATCATCGTCAACGAGGAGATGAAGGAAGTGAGAGCCTATCTGGAAAGCCTGCAGCTCGACATCCCGTTCAACCTCGTAGTCAAATCAACACCCAGCTCCATGCACAGCTTCTACGAGCTGTCGCGCGTAATGCAGCCGGGACGCTTCTGCCTGACAACTGTCGACACTATTTTCCGTGAGGATGATTTCCGTGCCTACATCCAAGCGATGGAGGCCGATGACAGCCACGACGGCATGATGGCCGTCACTTCCTACATCGACGACGAGAAGCCGCTCTATGTGGAAACTGACGCCGACCTGAACATCACAGCCTTCCGCGACGCTGCCTACGAGGGTGCGCGCTTCATCTCGGGCGGTATCTATGCGCTCAATGAGAAAGCCGTGAAGGTGTTGGAGGAATGTATGGAGAAAGGTGTTTCGCGCATGCGCAATTTCCAGCGCGCGCTGGTCGACGCCGGTCTGCGGCTGAAGGCCTACGACCTCGGTAAGATTCTCGACGTGGACCATGCCGACGACATCCGTAAAGCCAACGACTTCCTCAACGGAAAATAAATCACAATAAATAAAACTAACAATATGTCTGAAATCATCATAGCCGGCATCATGAGAGCCGGCGCCTATTCCCCGAACCACATCGGGAACGATGCCGCCATCTTCAACGCGACTGCCGAACAGTTGCGCAAGCGCGGCTGCATTGTCAATGTCTACAGCGAGGAGCAATTCAACAGCGGCAAAGTGACGGAACGCATTATCCTCAATATGTGCCGCGAGCGGGAATCCATCCAGCGCCTGCAACAGCTGGAGGACGACGGATGCATCGTAGTCAATTCCGGCTACGGTATCGAGAACTGTACGCGCGAGCGTATGACCCGCATCCTGATTGGCCACAACATCCCCTACCCTGACAGCCTCATCGTCAACACTAATGAGGCGGTCATCGACCAGCTGAACAAGGCAGGAATGTCCAACTGCTGGATTAAGCGCGGCGACTTCCACGCCATGCACAAGGAGGACGTAAGCTATGTGCGCCATGCCGAGGAGGCTCAGGAGGTACTGCAGGAATACTTCTACCGTGGCATTCCACGTGCCGTCATCAACCGTCACCTGCCGGGCGACCTCATCAAATTCTACGGCATCCACAACTCGCCGTTCTTCCACTGGTTCTACCCCTTCGACGAAGGCCACAGCAAATACGGCCTTGAGGCCATCAACGGCAAGTCGAAAGGCATCGATTTCGACATCGATGAGCTGAAACGCATCTGCCACGAGGCAGCCGAGGCTCTCGACGTGGAAATCTACGGCGGCGACTGCATCGTCTCTCCCGACGGCGTCATCCGCATCATCGACTTCAACGACTGGCCCAGCTTCGCGCCCTGCCGCAACGAGGCAGCGCCGTTCATCGCGAAGAGCGTACTCAGCTACATCAAGGAACGAATGAAATAAACATATATATCAACTAAGAAAAAAGCGCAATGAAAATCAACGATAAAAAGGTGTCCTATAAAGACACTCTCAAGTCGATGGACACGGAAGAGACCATTGACCTCTGTTTCTACCGCCCTATCGGCTATATGTGGGCCGTCCTGTGTGCGAAAGTGGGCATCAAACCCAACGCCATCACGATTGCCTCCATCTTTATCGGTGTGGCAGCAGGCATTATGTTCTACTACACCGACCTGTGGCTCAACATCATCGGCATGCTGCTGCTCATTTGGGCCAACTCGTTTGACAGCGCCGACGGACAGCTGGCTCGCATGACCAAGCAATATTCGCGCATCGGCCGTATTCTCGACGGTGTGAGCGGTGACCTCTGGTTTGCCTCCATCTACATCGCCATCTGCCTGCGCACGCAGGAGAACGTGCAGTTCTTCGACAACTACACCGGTGCCATCTGGGTAATTGCCGTGCTCGCCGGACTCTGCCACGCCAAGCAGGCTGCCGCAGCCGACTACTACCGCCAGTTCCACCTCTATTTCCTCAAAGGCAAGGAGGGCAGCGAGCTTGACAGCGTAGAACAGCTCGACAAGAACTATGCGGCCATCAGCTGGAAGGGCAACTTCTGGAAGAAGCTCACCATGTACTTCTACCGCAACTACACTGCCAATCAGGAGGCTCTCACACCCAGAATGCAGGAGCTGCGCCGCGAGCTGAAAAGCCGTTTCGGCGAGGGCGAGATTTCCCAGCAGTTCCGCGACGATTTCCGCGCCAAGAGCAAACCGCTGATGAAGTACACCAACTGGCTATCGTTCAACCTGCGCACCATCGCTCTCTTCGCATCGCTCTTTGCCGGAATGCCATGGCTCTACTTCATGTTTGAGCTGGTAGTGCTCAATGCCATGCTAATCTACATGATTAAACGACACGAAAGAATTTGCAAAAAACTGACAACCGACTTGAAAAATGGAAAATACTAAGATAAAAGGCGTCATCTTCGACTACGGCGGCACCATCGACAGCCGCGGCGTTCACTGGAGCGAAATCATCTGGGACGGCTACCGCACGGCGGAAGTGCCGGTCAGCAAAGAGCAGTTCCGCGACTGCTATGTGTATGCCGAACGGGAACTGGCCAAAACCCGCCATATCCTGCCGGAGCATAATTTCTACGACCTACTGCTCATCAAGATGCGCATCGAGCTGGGCAACCTTGCCGACAACCACCTGTTGCCGGAAGGCTACCCGATAGAGGAGAAAGCCGTCGCCATCGCACGCTACTGCTACGACAAAGCCCGCGAATCGGTCGAGGAAGCACGTCCGACGCTGGAATACGTCCACGAACGCTATCCGATGGTGCTTGTCAGCAACTTCTACGGCAACGTGGAAACCGTCCTGGCCGACTTTGACCTCGCCAAGTATTTCCGCACCATCGTGGAAAGCGCGGTCGTAGGCATCCGCAAGCCCGACCCCCGCATCTTCGGACTCGGCGTGGAGGCTCTCGGCCTGCAGCCGGAGGAAGTGCTCGTTGTGGGCGACAGCTACAAGAAAGACATCGTGCCTGCCGAGACTATCGGCTGCCATGTGGCCTGGCTGAAAGGCAAAGGCTGGACGGCCGATGAAGATGCCGTGATGCACCCGGCAATTATTGCAAAATTGGAGGAAATTAAAAAATACCTCGTTTAACAATTGATAACACAAACACACATAAATCGAACCATATTTTTATAACATTAACACTATAAGCAGTTTAAAGCCAATTATTTCCCCAAATAGACCAATTATTTAATTAAAATAAATTTTGAATTTCCAAATTTAGACGTACTTTTGGAAAATCATTTCAAAATGAAAAAATAAGATCTTTAAGAAATAATACATTAGAAAAATGGAAAATTGTAAAGTTCAAAAAGCAGAAGGCAAATTAGGCGTTCTGGTCGTAGGTCTGGGTGCTGTTTCTACAACATTCATGACAGGTGTGCTGATGACTCGCAAAGGTTTAGCTAAACCTGTTGGCTCAATGACTCAATACGACAAAATCCGTGTAGGACGTGGTGAAAACAAAAAATATCTCCACTACAACGAAATCGTTCCGATGGCCGACCTGAAGGACATCGAATTCGGCTCATGGGACGTTTATCCTGCAAATGCCTACGAATCTGCCCTCAACGCTGAAGTTCTTAAAGAAAAGGACATCGAGCCTGTAAAGGACGAATTGGTTAAAATCGTTCCGATGAAGGCTGCGTTCGACCGCGACTATGCAAAGCGCCTTGACGGTAACAACGTGAAGGACTGCAAGACTCGCTGGGAGATGGTAGAAGAACTTCGCGCGGACATCCGCAACTTCAAGAAAGAACATAACTGCAGCCGTATCGTTGTACTTTGGGCTGCTTCTACTGAAATCTACGTTCCGGTAGACGAAAACGTACACGGCACTCTCGCTGCTCTCGAAGCTGCCATGAAGGCTGACGACAGAAAGCACATCGCTCCGTCTATGTGCTACGCTTACGCAGCATTGATGGAAGGCGCTCCATTCATCATGGGTGCTCCTAACACAACTGTCGACATCCCGGCTATGTGGGAACTCGCTGAGAAGACTAAGATGCCTATCGCAGGTAAGGACTTCAAGACTGGTCAAACTTTGGTTAAGTCTGGTTTCGCTCCGATTATCGGTACTCGTTGCCTCGGTTTGTCAGGATGGTTCTCAACAAACATCCTCGGTAACCGCGACGGTCTCGTACTCGACGAACCGGCTAACTTCCACACTAAGGAAGTCAGCAAGCTCTCTACGCTTGAGTCTATCCTCGTACCGGAAAACCAACCAGACCTCTACAACAACTACTACCACAAGGTACGTATCAACTACTACCCACCGCGCAACGACAACAAGGAAGGATGGGATAACATCGATATCTTCGGCTGGATGGGCTACCCGATGCAGATTAAGATTAACTTCCTCTGCCGCGACTCTATCCTTGCCGCTCCTCTCTGCCTTGACCTCGTATTGCTGAGCGACTTGGCTGCTCGTGCAGGACGCTGGGGAACTCAACGCTTCCTGAGCTTCTTCCTCAAGAGCCCGCAACACGACTATACTCAAGGTGAGGTACCTGTAAACCACCTCTTCCAACAATATGTTATGTTGAAGAACGCTCTTCGCGAAATGGGTGGCTACGAGGCTGACGAAGAAATCGATTAATCAATCGAAAAATTTCAATAAACCAAAAAGCGGACATCAACTTGTCCGCTTTTTTTTTATGTCGTTTTCCAAATTAAAACACCCCAGGAAAAGAAAACCAAGGCAAGCCTCGACGTAATTGTCAAGTTTTTACTACCTTTGCAGCTAAATCCAAACAAGCATTTATGGCAACTAAAAGGAATCCCAGTTTTGAGATATTGCGCGTCATCGCAATGTTGCTCATCGTCATGTGGCACTTTCAAATTCACGGAATCGGACGTCCGCCCCTGGGCGTGGCCGACACCCCGATGAAAATCTTCAACCTCATCTCCTTCGAGTTTTTAGGAAGTTTCGCCAAAATCGGAACCAACTGCTACATTCTGATTTCCGGCTACTTCCTCTATCATACCCAGGAGAAATGGAGCAAAATAGCCAAAACCTGGGCTCCGATATTCTTCTATTCGGCATTGCTTTATCTGCTGTTCCTCTGCATGGGACAGATAAAATATTCGGGAGAAGGCCTGTTTAAGGCACTCACCCCCGTCTATCACAACACCTATTGGTTTGCCACGAAATACATCGTTCTCGTAGCATTGGCTCCCTACCTGGCCATCGTCACATCCAACATCAACCGCCGCCAGCACCTCACGCTGCTCGGCGTGCTGTTCGTGGCCAATTTCAGCCTTCTGCTCGGTTCCTACTTCAGCGACAACAACTCGCTGCTGTGGTTCATCTTCCTTTTCTATACGGGCGGCTATGTACGGAAATACGGCAATCCAAACAAGAAGAACCATTTCGGCAAACTCTATTTCCTCTCGCTTGCCTTGATGACGCTCTACTACCAGAGCCGTCTGTGGGACATCTACAACGGACGTGTGCCCTTCCGTCTCGACTACCACGAGAACAACGGAATTGAGTTCATCCCTTCATTCCTGCTCTTCCTTTGGGCAACACGCCTGAAAGTAAAGGAAAACTGGTTTGTCAAACTGCTTGTGAGAATAGCACCGCTCACGTTCGGCGTCTATCTCATCCACGACAACGTGTTCATACGCAACCTTCTCTGGAAACAGCTCATCCCGGCCAAGACCTACTACGACTCCTGGGAATTTGTCCCTGTCATGTTCGGTTCTGCACTGGCCATCTTCACCATCTGTATCTCCATTGACTTCCTGCGTGACTGCCTGTTCAAATGGCTCCGTATCAACGACCGCATCGACAGCGGATGGGAAACCATCAAGAAGCGCCGTCCCTGGATGATTCTGAAGAAATAACCCCCGGTAAGGGATGGAAATACAACATTCTTCTGACTAAAAATTCCCATTCCTATGAGAATCAGCAGGGAATGAATTTTCACGAAAAAAAACAGCAAAAAACTATCCGTGATTCAATAAAAAGTGTACCTTTGCACCGTCATCAAGGAAAGATGCCGGAGTGGCCGATCGGGGCGGTCTCGAAAACCGTTGTACGGGTAACCGTACCGAGGGTTCGAATCCCTCTCTCTCCGCAACAAACGCTGAAAATCAGCAGATTGCAAAACAAACACCCAGTTTTACACCC
>CALUMX010000033.1 GCA_944321875.1 uncultured Muribaculaceae bacterium | reverse complement strand
AACGCTTATAAGGAATGTCTATGCAACAGTCTCCACAGGCGATTTCCCCGACAACAATCCGAAATGAACACACCCAATAATTAAACGGTTGCATTTCCCCATCGCCTTTTGTTCCAGGTTACTGACGGAACCGGACGCACCGGGGGTACGTCCCTACGTTCGGGGAATCCAACCCAACAATCCAATCATCATTATCATCAACAAACCTACCCCACCAACACAAAACAAACCCTCCCCTGCCAACAACCATTCCGGGGTGAGAACCTGGTATAAAAAAAGCAGCGCCGCCTGGATAGTTTCTCCAGACGGCGCTGCCCGTATTCTGTGATTAGCGTGGAGGAGGCATACGGTGGCCGCCTCTCGGACCCGGGCCGATGTGATGACCGCCGTAGTCCATTGCCGGCGGCTCGGTGTTATCGCCCATCTTCGCAAATTTATAAGTCAGTGAAAGCATAAAGTAGCGGGTTACGGTGTTGAACTCGCGGTCCTCGATATAGTTGGCCGTAACCGCACGCGAGATATTCTGCTTCTCGCGCAGGATGTCGTAGGCCTTCAGCGAGATGGTCGCCGACTTTCCCTTGAGGAAACTGTAGGAGACAGCCGCATTCCACAGCCACTGCTCGTTGTCGAATCCGTCGGAATAACCGATAGAGTTGCCGTAGGAAACATCCGTACTGATGGAAAGTCCGAAAGGCGCATAATAGCCGGCATTGAAGCGGGAGCCATAGGAATGCACCAGACGGTTGTCCTGCTGTACGGAGTTGGACGTGTGCTGCAGCGTGTAGTAAGGACGCAGCTCAACATCGAAAATATCCGTGCGGAAGGCCACCCCCGGCGTCTGGCTCACCATCAGGTTGCCGCTCTTGTTGAGCAGACCGTTGTTGTAGCCCACCGTACGCGCATAGCGCAGGAATGTGTGGTTGGAAACGCGCCAGCCTTTGTGACCTACCGGCGAGTTATACATCAGCATGCCGGACAATGTCCAGTCGCCGTTGACGTTGTCGTAGGTAATGGTACGGCCACCCGTGTTCTTATCAAACTGCGTATTGGTCACGATGCTGTTCTGCATGAGGTCGGCCGATACGAAGGTCATAATCGAACTTTGACGCTCCTTGTTGAAGTTGTTGTAGCGCACGTTGAAACGATGAGTGAACGAAGGCAGCAATTCCGGGTTACCCTGCACGACGCGCAACGGGTCGGAATAGTCGGGTACGGGCTGCAACTGCGTCATTGTCGGTGATTTCGAGCGTCCCCGGTAGTCGAGTGCAAGACTCTCCGTCTTGGAGAACTTATAGCGGAAGCGCAGGAACGGCGCGAAATTCCACACCCAGTTTTCCGGAATGCTCTTGGCCGAATTCAGCAGGTTCTCACTGCTCATCATGGTCGGCTCGACCGACACACCACCGTCCAGACGGTAATCCTCGCGGTTCTGGCGGAAACCGAGACGCAACGACTGCGTGAACTGGTCGTTACGGAAACGGTTGCTCAAATCCTCGTCAAACACTCCGCTGTCATAAGCCATCGCATTGGCCACCATCGGATTCGTCAGGATGCCGTAGTCCGACTCAAGCATCTGCATGGCTTTCTCCGTAGAGTAGGCACGGTCGATGTTGTAGACCAACTTATCGGAATTGTTGAACACGTAGTTCATCCGGTAGGCAAACGTCAGGAAGCGGGCCTTCTTGATGTCGCCGAGCGGTTCCGTCCATGTCAGACGCGCTCCCACCCGGTTTGACCACTGATGATAGTCGACCATCTGGTCGCGTATCTCATCCTCATCGGGCACGAGGAAGAACTTATTGACCGAATAGGTTGTCTCATCCTCAACCGTATTGCTGAACTTGTAGGAAACCTGCGTACTGAAGGAACGGCCCGGACGGCGGCGGAACTTGTAGTTGTAGACCAGCTCACCACCGACATCATAAGTCGTACCGTCGCTCTTCAGCGTGTTCTGCGTCGTGTTGACAAGCGACCGCGACGCATCGCCGGCGAGCAACTCCGACTCCGAATAGCTGTCGGACTGATTGTAGGACAACAGGAACGACGGACGGAAGTCAAACGTATTGGCGGAGTCCATCTCCCAACGCAGCCGGAAATTACCGGTCACGTTGTGGCTCTGGTCGCGGGTACGGGAAAGTGAATTCTCAAACGAAGTGGAGTCGGCAAACAGATATTGCTTGTTGGATTTCGTGTCCGTACGCTGGTCGCTGTGGGAATACATCAAGTCACCGCCCACTCTGAAGATCTCCTCGTTGCCGACATTGAAATTGACGCCGACACTTTGGGAAGTGTTGACGCCGTTCACCCCGCCAAAACGGCGGAAACGTCCGCTGCCGGGCATTGAGAACGCCAGCTCGTTCGTATTGTTGGCGCCTCCGAGTATGCTTATCTGATTGTCATTGACGAAACGGTTCACCATGAAATTTCCGCTGTAGCGGCCGTCGGTACCGTAACCGGCCGTCACGTTGCCGAACCATCCTTTCTTCATATCCTTCTTGATGGTCAGATTGATAACGGTCTCCTCCTCTCCGTCGTCCACACCCGTCAGGCGTGCCAGGTCGCTCTTGCGGTCGATGACCTGCAACTTGTCAACCATGCTTGCCGGAATGTTTTTCGACGCCACTTGTGCATCGTCGGAGAAGAACTCCTTACCGTCGACAAGAATTTTCGTAATCTCCTTACCCTGAGCCGTAATCTTTCCCTCACTGTCGACCTCCACTCCGGGAAGACGCTTCAAGATGTCCTGCACCACGGCATTCGGCTGTGTCTTATAGGAATCGGCGTTATATTCCACCGTATCCTGCATCACCTTGACCTCCGCCTTGATGCCGACCACCTCGGCCTCCTTCAGAACGACCGAGTTTCCGGCCATGCGGATAGTGTCGAGACGCACGGAGGCATCCGACGTTTTCAGGTTGACAGGAGTCAGCGTCGTCTGATAGCCCACATAGGACGATTCAAGCAAATAGCGTCCCCGACCGATTCCCGTGATGCGGAACCGACCGTCCACGTCGCTCATGGCTCCCTTCACCATCGAGCTGTCTTTTGCGTTCAGCAAACGTAACGTTGCGCTAATCAAAGGGGACCCGTCCATACGGTCAACCAGAACACCTCTCACATCGCCTGCCATCGCTTGCAAGGCACAACAAAATAAGATTAAGCCAATCGGTATAAATTTTTTCAAAGCAATCCTTTTTTCCAATTTTCTTAGGTTTTCCAACAAAAGTAGTTAAATGTTATTGAAATACAACAAGAAAGTCCTTTTTTGTAAGTATCTTTGCAGAAATTAAAATATTTTTAGAAGATGAACGACTTCCTGCAAGTACTCAAGCGTTTTGTGCCTCCCTACAAAAAGTACCTGGCACTCAACATCTTATTCAACATCATATCCGCCTTCCTGACACTCTTCTCCTTCGCGCTCATCATGCCGATTCTGGAGATGCTCTTCATGGGTGACAAGGGTACGGTGTACGAATTCATGGAATGGGACCAAGGCTCATTCAAGGATGCGCTCATCAACAACTTCTATTACGGAGCCTACTACATGAAGCTCCATTTCGGCCCTTCGGTGACGCTGATGCTGCTCGCCGTGGCGCTCGTGGTCATGACCGGACTGAAGACCGGAACGGCCTTCCTCAGCTCCTACTTCCTCATTCCTATCCGCGCGGGCATCGTGCGCGACATCCGCAACTTCGTCTACGACAAGATGCTCCGCCTGCCCATCGGCTTCTTCACGAGTGAGCGCAAGGGCGACGTCATGGCGCGTATGTCGGGCGACGTTGCCGAAATCGAGAACTCCATCATGGCCTCGCTCGACATGATGTTCAAAAACCCCATCATGATTCTCGTCTGCCTCGTGATGATGATTTCCATCAGCTGGCAACTGACGCTCTTCGTGTTCATCCTCCTGCCTATCGCTGGCCTTATCATGGGACGCGTGGGCAAGCGCCTGAAACGCACCTCTCTCGAGGCTCAGCAGCAATGGGGAGCGCTCATGGCCACCATCGAGGAGACCCTCGGCGGCCTGCGCATCGTCAAGGCCTTCAACGCAGAGAAGAAAATGAGCCAGCGCTTCCATTCGGAGAACCAGCTCTTCTTCTCCACCTCAACCCGCATCAACCGCCGCCAGTCGCTCGCCCACCCGATGAGCGAGTTTCTGGGCACGCTGACCATCGCCATCGTGCTGTGGTTCGGCGGCACGCTGATTCTTTCGGGCAACAACATCATTGACGCTCCGACGTTCATCTACTATATGGTGATTTTCTAC
This sequence comes from uncultured Muribaculaceae bacterium, assembly GCA_944321875.1. Lineage (GTDB taxonomy): Bacteria > Bacteroidota > Bacteroidia > Bacteroidales > Muribaculaceae > Limisoma. The sequence continues at coordinate 30,288 of CALUMX010000033.1, read as the reverse complement.
AGCATCATCAACCCGGCCAAGGACCTGTCGAAGGCAGCCTACGCCATCCAGAAGGGTCTGGCCTCCATGCAGCGCGTCGACAAGATTCTCAGCGCCGAAAATCCCATCAAGGACCCGGAGACGCCGGAACCCGTACCGACCGAAGACCGCTCCATCGAATACCGCAACGTGCGGTTCCGCTACGGCACGGAGTGGGTCATCGACGACGTGTCGCTCTCCATTCCGTTTGGAAAGACGGTAGCCCTCGTCGGACAGTCAGGTTCGGGAAAATCGACGCTTGCCGACCTTCTCCCCCGCTTCTATGACGTGGAGGAAGGCTCCATCACCATCGGAGGCGTCGACCTGCGCCACATGCGCGTAAAGGAACTGCGCGCCCTCATGGGCAACGTCAACCAGGAGGCTATCCTCTTCAACGACAGCTTCTACAACAACATCACCTTCGGCGTGGAGTCGGCGACGATGGAACAGGTCATCGAAGCGGCGAAAATCGCCAACGCGCATGACTTCATCATGGCTACCGAGGAAGGCTACAACACCAACATCGGTGACCGCGGATGCCGTCTCTCCGGCGGACAGCGCCAGCGTCTGAGCATCGCCCGCGCCATCCTCAAGAACCCGCCGCTGCTCATCCTCGACGAGGCTACATCGGCGCTCGACACCGAAAGCGAACGCCTTGTGCAGGAAGCGCTCGACCGCCTGATGAAGAACCGTACGACGCTCGTCATCGCCCACCGCCTCTCTACCATCCGCAACGCCGACATGATTTGCGTCATGCACGAGGGAAAGATTGTGGAACGCGGCACGCACGAAGAGCTGATTGCGCTCAACCGATACTACAAACGTCTTGTTGACATGCAAAAATTCTAATGATATGAAACGCATAGCCATTCTCGCCTCCGGCAGCGGCTCGAATGCCGAACAGATTGCCCGCTACTTCAGCAACGACGCGGAAATCTGCGTAGACATCCTGCTCGCCGACCGCGAAGCCAAAGCCGTGGAGCGGATGAAGCCCTTCGGCATCGAGGCCCGCATCATCGAGCGGAAAACCTGGCGTGAGCATCCGGAAACCATCGTGCAGCTGCTCCGCGAGCGCGGCATCGACCTGATTGTCCTTGCCGGTTTTCTGAGTTTTGTGGCTCCGGACATCGTCCATGCGTTTCCCCACCGCATCATCAATCTCCACCCGTCGCTGCTGCCCAAGTTCGGCGGTAAGGGAATGTGGGGCGACCACGTGCACCGTGCCGTCCTCGCCGCAGGAGAGCAAGAGAGCGGCATCACCATACACTATGTGTCGGAAGAAGTGGACGAGGGTCAGACCATCGCCCAATTCCGATGCCCCGTAATGCCCGACGACACGCCGGAAACGCTCGCCACCCGCATCCACCAGCTGGAGCACGAGCATCTTCCCGCCGTCATCAGGCAACTGTTGAACGAACTGTAATTCATTGTTTCTACTAAAAAATGGCAAACGTACACGAAATCAGAATTGAGGATTTCAACTATCCCCTTTCCGACGAGCAGATTGCGAAGCATCCGCTGGCCGAGCGCGACAAATGCAAACTGCTGCTCTACCGGAACGGCGAAATCTCGGAACACGTATTCAACGAAATCGCCGGACTGCTCCCTGAAAAATCGACACTCGTCTACAACAATACACGCGTCATCAACGCCCGCCTGCGCTTCCGCAAGCCGGGAGGAGGCGCGCTCATCGAAATTTTCTGCCTCGAACCGCTGCAGCCATCGGACTACGCGCTCTCGTTCGCGCAGACTTCCGAATGCGAATGGCTCTGCTTCGTGGGCAACTCCAAGCGTTGGAAATCAGGCCGGCTGGAAATGCCGCTGACCATCGGCGGCTCTACCGTGACGCTCTTCGCCGAGCGCGACGGCCAGTGCGGCAACGCTTTCCGCATCCGTTTCTCCTGGGACAACCCGGAAGTAACGTTCGCCTCGCTTCTCGACGCCGTGGGCGAGATTCCCATTCCGCCCTATCTGAACCGCTCCACTGAGCCGAGCGACAGCAAGGACTACCAGACGGTCTACTCCCACATCGAAGGCTCCGTAGCGGCACCGACTGCCGGACTGCATTTCACGGAGGCCACGCTGGCCGACATCGACCGCCGCGGCATCGCACGCCGTGAGCTGACGCTCCACGTTGGCGCAGGTACCTTCCAGCCCGTCAAGTCAGAACACATCGGCGACCATGAGATGCACACGGAATTCATCTCCGTGACGCGCAGCCTCATCGACGACCTCATCAACGCTCCGGGCAAAATCATTGCTGTGGGCACCACCTCCGTGCGTACGCTCGAAAGCCTTTACTACATCGGCGTAGAGCTTCACCGCCATCCGGAGAACCCGGAACAGGCGCTCCACGTCAGCCAGTGGATTCCTTACGAATACGACAACTCGCTGACTACGGCCGACGCTCTCCGCGCCATCGCCGCCTATATGGACGAAAACCATCTGACCCATCTCGTCGGCTCTACTCAAATCATCATCGCTCCGGGCTATCCGTTCCATCTGGTAGACGGCATGGTGACCAACTTCCACCAGCCGCAATCGACGCTGCTGCTTCTGGTTTCGGCCTTCGTCAAGGGCAACTGGCGCGCCATCTACGACTACGCGCTGTCGCACGATTTCCGCTTCCTCAGCTACGGCGACGGCTCCCTGCTTTTCCGCGAATAACAGGATTGACTCCCTCAAAAATAGACAAGGCGTCCGGCATTCTCTCAGGAATGCCGGACGCCTTGCTGTCATATCCATTCATCTTACGCTACCTTACGTCCTTGCCCCACATCAGCTTGCTGCGGAGCGTACCCGCAAAGTCATGCTCGTTGCGGATTATCACCTTCACGCAATGGGAAGCCTTGCGCAGACGGAGCTTTGAATTGATAGGCATCGGCATCGACACGCCGTCGACCGACAGCATGAACGTCTGCGAGCGGTCGGAACGCATGCCCAGCGTTATCTCCACATTGTCGGGCACCACCAACGGCCGCATCGTCAGCGAGTGAGCCGCCACGGGCGAAAGCACCAGACTCCGGCATGCCGGGTGCATGATAGGACCTCCCACCGAAAGGTTGTAGGCCGTGCTGCCCGTCGGAGTTGCCACGATGAGCCCGTCGCCCACATAGGTGGAGAGAGGCACACCGTCGATAACTGCATCTATGTAGAGCATCGAAAGCGAGTCGTGCTTCAGCACGGCCACCTCGTTCAATGCATATTTCTGCAACAAAGGTTCTCCGGAATCGGCCGTCACCTCAATCAGCGAGCGGCACTCCACCCGATAGTCGCCCGACACGATGCGCCGCATCATCTGCGTAATGTCGTCAATCGACACATCCGACAGATAACCCAGATGGCCCGTATTGACCCCCACTATCGGAATCTCGCGGTCGCCCACCCAGGAAGCTGCGCGGAGAAATGTCCCGTCGCCGCCCACGCTGACCACCACATCCGCCGTCAGCGGCGCACCGGCCTCCAGTCTGACAACCTCGATGCCCGGGCAGGAGCGCTTCACATAGGCGTAAAATTCCTCCTCCACCTCCACACAGGCACCCGAAAGCAGCAGTATATCGAACAACTGGCCGATTACGTCTACCCTATTATCCTGATATTGGTTGCCAAAGACTGCAATTTTCATAAAATTATACTTTTTTGTTATACATATATTATCAATAAATATTATTTTTGTGGAAATTTTGTGCCTTTCAACGGGAATTTGAAAGCCAATTCTCAATTTTCCACCTTAAAGGTAGGAAAACATTATCGTATAACAAAAGTTTTCAAAAAACAAATGACAAATTTAAGTGTAAACATAAATAAAGTAGCCACCATCCGCAACGCCCGTGGCGGCAATGTCCCCAACGTGGAAAAAGTAGCCATCGACTGCGAGCGCTTCGGTGCCGACGGCATCACAGTGCATCCCCGTCCCGACGAGCGTCACATCCGCCGCGACGATGTCTACCGGCTCCGTCCGATTCTCCGCACGGAGTTCAACATCGAAGGCAATCCGACCGAGGAGTTCATCAAGCTCGTGCTGCTCGTGAAACCTACTCAGGTCACGCTCGTGCCTGACGCTCCCGATGCCCTCACGTCCAATGCCGGATGGAACGTCGCTGCCAACTTCGACTTCCTCTCCCAGGTAGTCGACCGCTTCAAGGAAGCAGGCATCCGCACCAGCATCTTCGTAGGAACGGACGAGGAGAACATCCGCCTCGCTGCCAAGACCGGCACCGACCGTGTGGAACTCTACACCGAACCGTACGCCACCATGTATCCAACGAATCCGGAAGCGGCTGTCGCTCCGTTTGTGGAGGCATCCAAAGTGGCCCACAGCTGCGGTCTCGGCGTCAATGCCGGCCATGACCTGAGCCTCGAGAACCTGAAGTTCTTCCACGAGCGTCTGCCTTATCTCGACGAAGTGTCCATCGGCCACGCCCTTATCTCCGACGCCCTCTACCTCGGCCTCGAAGAGACAATCAAGCAATACAAGAACTGCTTGAAATAACTCATCCATCACTAAAAACGCATCAAAAAACAAAATACAATGATTTCTCTATCAATTCTTTCAGCTGTAGCCCCAGCCCCCACAACCGCCGAACTGTCGGTATGGGAACTTTGCCTCAAAGGCGGAATTATCATGATTCCACTCGTGATTCTCTCGCTCGTATCCATCTATATCTTCTTTGAGCGGTGGATTGCGCTGCGCAAGGCTGCTGCCGAAGACGAATCATTCATGAAGCGCATCAAGGACTACATCGTCAACGGCGAAATCGAAAGCGCCGACCTGCTCTGCAAAAAGACGAACACTCCCTATGCGCGCCTTATCCAGAAAGGTATCTCCCGCATCGGCCGTCCGATGAACGACGTGCTGGTAGCCATCGAGAACGTGGGCAACATTGAGGTTGCCAAGCTCGGCAAAGGCTTCACCTGGCTTGCAACAACAGCGGCAGGCGCTCCGATGCTCGGATTCCTCGGTACGGTTACAGGTATGGTAAGAGCCTTCTTCGCCATGGCCAATGCCGGAAGCAACGCCAACATCACCGTTCTCGCAGGCGGTATCTACGAAGCACTCGTGACAACCGTTGCCGGTCTCGTCGTTGGTATCATCGCCCTCTTTGCCTACAACTACCTGTCGGCCCGTGTCAACCACGTCATGAACCAGCTTGAGAACAAGACAATGGAGTTCATGGACCTGCTCAACGAGCCTGCCGGCAAATAAGGCAAGACCTGTTACAATCCCCACCACATTCACTGACTTAAAAAAACTATCTGAAATATGGCATTGAAACGTCAGCACGACTTATTGGCAACCTACAGCATGGCCTCAATGACCGACGTCATTTTCCTGTTGCTCATCTTCTTCATGGTGACATCGACGTTTGTCTCTCCGACGGCCTTCGAGGTTAATCTGCCCAAAAGTTCGGAGCAAACAGCCATCAAGAAACCCAGCTCAAAGGTCTACATCGACAGCGAGCAGAAGCTCTTTGCCTCCTTCGGCGAGACAGAGCCGCAACCGATGAGCGACGACCAGCTGGTGGCATTCCTCAAAATCGCACAGGAGCAGGACTCAACCCAGTTCATCGCCCTCTATGCCGATGAGAGCGTGCCCTACGGACGCATCGTCGAGGTTCTCGACATGACCGCACGCCACAATCTGAAAATGGTACTCGCGACAAAACCGGCAAGCAACGCCGACATACAACAACCGGCTGAGCCGCAGCCACAAAACTAACGCTACGAAATGAAAGAAGACCGTAAATATAAAATCATCGGAGCCGTCATCGCCCTCCTGCTGCATCTCGGCATCGGGTTGACGCTCTATTTTACGCATCTTTCATCGACCATCTATCCGCCGGAACCCCAACCCTCCACCACCAGCGAAATCACGTTTGGCGGCGAATACGTGCAACTCGGCGACATCCCGTTGCCCGACATGAACGACGATAACGCCGAAGCTATCGCACAGGAAGACGAGACACAAGGAACCGACAACGTCAATGAAGGCGAAATCGGCGACGGCGAGTCGCTTGCCACCCAGCAGCATGAGTCGGCGATGGAAGCCAAGCGTCAGGCCGACGGAGCGGCAGCAGCCGAAGCCAAGAAGAAAGAAGAGCAGAAACGGAAAAACGATATCAGTAACCGACAACGCAACGCGTTCAACCGCACCAACACCGGCCGCAGCGGCTCGACAAACGGCAACAGCGACACAGGCGCGCTGGAAGGCGTTCCCGGCCACTCTCTCGGCCTCAACTACAAATTGAACGTCAGAAAACCGTCCTGCACCAAGCCGGGTAAAATCGTAATCAGCATCGTCGTACGCCGTGACGGCACCATCTCAGATGCGCGATTCGTACAAAAAGGCAGTAGCGGTGCCGCCGCTGCCGACGCTGCTATCCGGCAGCAATTTGTCAACTATACGAAATCTCTCCGCTTCAACGTAGTCGGAGAAGCTCCTGCCGAGAAAAGAGGTACCATCGAATGGGTCATCGAATAGGCCCGGGCCCTCTTTTTTCGTCGCTTTGATAGGTATAGGAATTTTAATAAACTCATTTTATTACATAATAAATCTTAAAAAACAGAGATTTATTAAAATAAAATTCCTATATTTAAATAAAAATTCGAACACCAATTTGACCGCAATATGAAAAATAAAAAGTACAGACTGAAAGTCATTCTGGAAATCATCAAGAACAGCCATGTACGCTGTCAAGACGATTTGGTTAAGGCTTTGGCCGAACGAGGCTTCAACGTCACGCAGGCGACTCTCTCACGCGACCTGAAAATGCTCCGCGTAACCAAGGTGGCTACTGAGACCGGCGACTACATCTACATTGTGCCCAACAGCAATGACCTGCAGGACAAAATCCTCAACATCAACCAAGGTCCGACCAACCCGAACAACTCCGTAGGATTCGTATCTCTGTCGTTCTCCGGCAACATCGCCGTTATCAAAACCCGCAACGGTTATGCAGGAGGTCTGGCCTATGACATCGACACAAGCCGCACACCGGAAATTATCGGAACCATCGCCGGTGCCGACACTGTATTTGCCGTACTGCGCGAGGGCATTGACCACAACGCCGCGCTGAAGGTGCTGCAACGTTTCATTCCGGCCAACAGCGTAATCCTGTAACCGGCTAAGACTAAGAACCGTTTCAAAGTTTCCACAACTAACGAAATTAAATGATTAAAGCAGGAATTATCGGAGGCGACGGATATGCGACCGGCGAGTTGATACGCCTGTTGCTCAATCACCCTGACGTCGACCTGAAATGGGTGCAGAACCAGCGCCTTGCAGGGTGTGACGTTGCTTCCGTTCATCAGGGGCTTATCGGTGAAATCGACATGCATTTCACGGCGGAAACGCGCTTTGAGGAGATTGACGTCGTTTTCCTCTGCCTCGGCAGCGGAGAGTCGCGCCGCTTCCTTGAGCAGCATGCAGCCGCTTTGCCTGAGGATTTGAGAATCGTGGACCTGTCACCCGACTTCCAGTTTGACGAGGAACACGGTTTCCTCTACGGCCTCCCCGAAATAAACCGGAAATACATCATCCGCGGAAAGCGCACGGCTAATCCGGGCAGCATCGCTACGGCCGTATTGCTTGCCCTCCTCCCGCTTGCCCGCAACCTGCTGCTCAACAGCGACATCCACGTCAACGTCATTTCAGGTTGCACGGAAGAAGGCATCGAGCCGTCGACCGCCTCACGGTTCCCTTGGCGCAATGAGAACGTAACGCTCTACAAGCCGCTCAAGCATCCGCAACTCAACGAAATCCAGCGCATGCTCGCCTCCCTTCAGACAAGTTTTGACAGCAAGGTCAACCTGATTGCGATGCAGGGAGGATTCTCACGCGGCACACTGCTGACGGCCTACATCGACTGCCCGATTGAGCTGTCGGAAATCCGCAAGCTCTACGAAAGCTATTACGATGACCACAACTTTACGTTCGTCAGCGACCGCATGCCCGACTTGAAGGATGTGGTCAACACCAATAAATGCATACTCCATCTTTCAAAAGAGGACGGCAAGCTGCTCGTCGTTGCAGCCCTCGACAACCTGATGAAAGGCGGCGCCGGACAGGCCGTACACAACATGAACCTCCTTTTCGGACTTCATGAGCGTGTCGGTCTTCAAATCAAGGCTTCTGCATTTTAACCTGAAAGTATTACGAAAAAAGCAAGAAAATGTCGGTCAACAAAGCCATACTCATCGGATTCGTAGGCAAGGACCCGGAAATCAGATACTCCGACGGATGTCCGATTGCGTCCTTCTCCCTCGCCACCACGGAACGTGCCTATACAACGGACAAGGGAATCACCATCCCGGAAAAAACCGAATGGCACAACATCGTCATGTGGGGAGCCAATGCTGAGTTTGCCGAAAAATATATCCGCAAAGGCTCAAAACTCTACGTAGAGGGAAAAATCCGCACTCGCGTGTGGGAAGACCGCAACGCCATCAAGCGAAGCATCACTGAAATCTACGTTGAGCAGCTCGACATTCTCGGAGGACCGCGCTCTTAGCAGCCCTGCTACAAAAATTACAGCATGCGCCGATGAACAAACATATTGTTCGTCGGCGCATTGTTTTCATAACTAATCAGCAAAAAATATGCTCTACAACTATAAATTTTATTTAGAAAAATAATATTCATTTTTACTGCTTTTTCATAATTTTGCAAGAAACTACCTTGCTTAAGTCTCTGCCGGAGAAAAAGGTCCTCCTCCCTCAGTGACCAAACAATAGAATATTTGAGGACCAACCTTTAAAATACAATGAAAAAAAACCTATTAAATCTGCTGTGCTTATGCACCCTTCCATTAGCAGGTCTGCTCGCTACACCACCAATGGAAGCTGAGAATCAAACGGGTTATAGCTTTTCCACAACAGATGGGTCATTCGGCCTATACTCGTTTGCACTAAACGATTTCAAAACGACGCAAGTCTGGGCTCAAACTGACAAAATCAGCGCGGCAACCTTCGCTGAGGGCTATTACTACACAGCCCGCGTCAACAATGATGCACCTGTCGGCATTTTTGCCCACGACATGAAAACCGGAGAATCGACCCAGGTAATGAGCCTTGAAGGTGCGCCATCCGTACTCAAGGACATGACCTACGACTACACAACCCGAACACTCTTCGCTCTCGCTGATTCCTATCCAAGCACTACCTTGCTGAAAATCGACCTTGACGAGAAGACGCTCTCTGTAGTAGGCCATGTGGAGAGCACGTTCACCGTACTCGCAGCCGATGCCAAAGGTGACCTTTACACAATGACCACCGACGGCTCCATCTACACTTTGAGCAAGGCGGACGCCTCTGCAACTTTAGTATATGAGGGCTCCGAGTATTTCAATTACCTGCAATCATTGGATTACGATTTCAACTCCGGCAAATTCTACCACTTGGCTACAAAATACGGAATGGCCCATTTGTATGAAATCGACCCGACTACATGGGAAAGAAAAGACATCGGCTCTGCAGCCGGCCAGCATATCGGTATGTTCTCAGGCTACACAACTGCCACTCCGACCTCTCCGGCCGCACCGGGCAACCTGACTGCAACCCCGGCAGCAAACGGAGTCGAGCAATGTACGCTGACATGGACCAACCCATCAACAACATTCTCCCGTGGTACGCTTGACGCAATCACCGGTCTTACCATCTACCGCGATGGTGAGCAAATTGCGACCGTCAGCGAAACCGGTCTCGGAGCAAAGATTACATATACCGACAGCGAAGTCGCTTCGGGCAGCCACACTTATCGCGTGACGGCTACCAATGCCAGCGGTGAGGGTATGTTTGCCTACGTCAGCGCCTACGTCGGTAAGGACCTCCCGGTCGCACCGACCAACGTCGTAGCCACAGCGACCGGCGAAAAAACAGCTACCATTACATGGGAAGCTCCGACCGCCGGTGTCAACGGCGGATGGCTTGACATAGCCAACATGACCTATAAGGTAATCCGCAATAACGACAATAAAGTTGTCGCAAAAGGTCTCACGGAGACAGCTGCCAACGACGAAGTGGAAAGCTATGCAGGATATACCTATACGGTTATTCCGGTCGTTCCGAACGGAGAAGGTGAAGGCGGTGTTTCCAACATCGTTCAATTAGGTGGAACAATGGAACTTCCGATTGACTGCACATTCCGCGAGGAAGGCGACATCAACAAATTCGGATGGACCATCATTGACGAAGACGGAAATGGAAAATGCTGGACAAGAGGCAACTCTACTTATCCAGGCTCACACCCGATGGGTATCGAGACTTACAACGACCGCAAAGTCGACGCTTCCGACTGGTTGATTTCCGCACCTGTTGAACTCACAGCCGGCAGAATTACGGAAGTAAGCTTCATTGCCTATACAACCTACTATCCTACAGAACGCGTCGAAATCAGACTCGGTAAGGGCGCGACACCTGAGGACCAAACCATCCTCATCAAGGAGCTCGACCTGAAAGGCGGATATTATAAGCCTATCGAGGTCAAGGAGCAACTGCCGGCCATCGAGGAAGACGGCACTTACTACATCAGCCTCCGCTACGCTACAAAGAAAGATGCAAGCAATGCCTGGGGTATCCACATCAACGACTTCCTCTGGAGAGCCGTTGACGAAGGTTCAGTAAGCGGTACAGTCACTTGCGACGGTGCCGGTGTGGAAGGCGTTACTGTCAGCCTCGGTGACTACTCAGGCACAACTGACGCTTCCGGTCAATACTCAATTGACAAGGTAAAAATCGGCAACTACACCGTTAAGGCAACAGCTATCGGTTATGCAACTGCCGAACAGGATATCGAGGTTACACTCGGCGGCAATACAACTTGCGACCTGCAAATCACAAAACTTCCGACTTATAAGTTCTCCGGCACAGTAACCGACACAGAGGGCAATCCGATTACCGGCGCACGCATCTCGCTCTCCGGCTATGCTCCGTTCTCAACAGTTACAACTGACGGAACTTATACGCTTGACGCCGTATATGAAGGCGAATATCACCTGACCATCGCGAAAAACAACTTCGTAATGGTTGAAGAGGACGTGACTGTCAACAGCGCTGTCGAAAAGGACGTAACGCTGACCTACGACAACATCGCTCCGCTCTACGTTACCGCTGATTACAACAAGAACAACGGTACTTTCGTAAACTGGGCAGCTCCTTCAACAAGAGAAGAAAAATTCTACGACAACGGAATCAGCAACTCTCCGATGGGATATGAAGGCGGAGACGAACTCGCTGTTCTCGGTTCTATCTACCGCGAACCGGGTATCGTACGCGAAGTGAAATGGAAGACAATGCCGGTACAAGGCAAGACCGACAAGGTGCACATCTACATCTTCGACCTTGACGAAAACGGCAACCCGACCGACCAAATGCTTTACAGCGTAACTGACGTTCCTACTGTCGACAACGAATGGAATACCTTCATTCTTCCGAGAAAGGTTGTCGCTGAAAACGGCTTCTACCTCGCGCTGAGCGGTCAAGGCCAGATTGCACTTGCCATCGACGACGGAACAAACAACAAGTGGGCAGACAACAAGCGCACTCAATGCTACAACAGAAACTACCGCGCAACCTACGACTACCGCTATATTGATGATACATCCAACCCGTCACGCTGCTTCCTGCTCCGTGCCGTATGTGAGGAAATCGAACCGGACAATGCGACACAACCGAACATCGAATACAACGTATGGCGTATTGCCGACAACAAACAGGACATTGAGGACGAATCTGCATGGACACTTGTTGCTGAGGCACAGAAGGGTCTTTCAGTTATCGACAACAAGGCAACAAGCGGAACATACGTCTATGCCGTAAAGGCCATTTACCCGGTTGACAACCTCACTTCAGAGGCTACGTTCTCCAACTCTGTCAATGTCAACACAAGCGCTACTGTCACTATCAACGTAACTGCCAACTCTGCCAAGGAGCACGCTAACGGCGCTAAGGTGACACTTGCAGGCATCGACGATGAATACACAGCTACAGTTGCCGGCAACAAGGCCGTATTCAACGACGTGAAGAAGGGCGAATACTCCGTTACCATCACCCTCAACGGTTTCGAGAACGTACGCGAGCGCGGCGTGAAGTTCGAAGGTGAGGAAACAGAATTCTCCCGTGACTATACACTCACTCAGAAACTCGACCTCGCACAGAACATCGACATCCTTGCTACTGAGAATCCGGAGACATGGAACCTCGTATGGAACGCTCAGCCGAACCTGTCAGATGACTTCGAAGGCAACGAATACGAAGACTTCACCATCAACCCGGCCGGCAACATCGGTTGGCAATACATCGACAACGACAGCAAGGTGACATTCGGATTCGGCAACACTACATTCCCGAACATGCGCGAGAAGATGGCAGCCATCCTCTTCAACTCAAGCACTACGACTCCGCCGCTCGGCATCAACACAGCCAATTCAGGCTACCGTTGCCTCGGTTTCTTCGCAGCAAGAGAATCAGAGAATGAGGAAGGAGGCATCATCCTTAACGAAAGCGACGACTACTTCATCTCTCCGCTCCTCAACCCGTATCAGGACTTCAAGTTCAGCTTCTGGGCACGCACTTACGAAGAAGCGACAGGCTACCGTGAACGTATCAGAGTAGGATACTCAACAACGACTGCCGACATCAAGGACTTCATCTGGTTCGACGAACTGGAAGAGGACAGCAACGACCCGGCCGACCCGGATAAGCAATTCAACTACGTGCCTATGGAATACACGAAGTATGAATACAGCATTCCGAAAGAAGCCAAGTATGTAGTTCTCAACAGCCATTCTCTCAGCAACTTCATCCTCCTTGTTGACGACGTATTCATCGGCGTTGACGGTCAGGTGACTGGTTGTGAGTATGCTCCTGTAAACGTTGAGAAGTATGAGGTTTATCTCGACGGCCAGATGGTTACAGAGACAACTGACAACAATTACACCTTCGAGAACGTTCCTGCCGGCAAGCACACGGCAGCCATCGTTCAAGTATTTGCTACCGGTAAGTCTCCGAAACTGGAAATCGAATTCGGTGAAGGCGGCAGCACTGCCAATGCCCTCCAGACAGAAGGTATCGACGCTTACGTAGCAAACGGCATTCTTTACATCGAAGGCAACTATCAGCACGCTGAACTCTTCAACGTGGCAGGCGTGAAGATGATGGAAGCTTCCGGCAACCGCACAACCGACGTGACTTCACTCGTTGACGGTGTTTACGTTCTGAAAGTGACAACTGCCAACGGTATCACTTCCAAGAAGCTCGTCATCGAATAAAGAATATTCTCCACTCAGCAAAAAGGTCTCTTGCCTCCCGGCAGGAGACCTTTTCTATTATACATCCCCGGCCAATTGCATTTTTACCCAAACCAATCAGTAAAACTTAATTTGAGTACCGCAATGCTCAAATGACCGATTCGGATTTAACAATTCCCCTATTTTCCCCGTACTTCTTTATGCAAAATTTTACCACCATGTAACAATCGCAAAGCAAAACTCCACACAGACATCACATAATCTATTTTTTTAATAACAAAAAATTTCATTTTGTCAAAAAAAATTTATTAATTTGCACCCGTCACACAAAATATATTTTAACTAAACTAAGATTCCTTTTTCCTCAAAAAACAAATCAACACTCAAGCTAACCTCTCATTTGCAGAAGCTCAAAAGGCTCTCGGCTTCTGCCGGTGACAAATCTTGAACCATGAGAGCCAAGCCTTAAACTATGAAAAAATTCGTACTCAATGCAATGGTGCTTTGCGCATTGCTGCCAGGCAGCGGACAGTTTACCGCCAATGCCCAGGCCGACGGACAAGTAAGCTACGGCTTCTCCATCGGAAAGGACTACGGTCTTGTTTCGTTCAGCCTCGACCAGTTCAAAACGACACCCGTATGGCAACAGGAAAACAGAGTCAGTGCCGGAACTTTTGCCGAAGGCTACTACTATGCAGCCCAGGTCAACAGCGAAGATTCGCCAAGCGGCATTTTTGCCTATGACTTGAAAACCGGTGAGGCGACAAAAGTAATCGACATGACAGACGCTCCGTCCCTCATCACCGACATGACCTATGACTACACGACCGGTACGCTCTATGCCATTGCCGACGATTATCCGGAAACCGCTTTCCTGAAAATCAACCTCGCTGAAAAGAGACTGGAATATCTCGCCAATTTCGACAATCAATATGGTACCATTGCGGCCGACCCTTACGGAAAGCTCTTCCTCATGTCGCACAACGGAACCATCTACACCATCAGCAAGGAGGACTACAGCCTGACCTTGGTCTACACAGGTTCCGACTACCTCAAGGGTCTGCAGTCCATGGATTACGACTTCAATAGCGAGAAATTCTATTGGATTCACACTGATTACGGCAACTGCAGCCTCATCGAGATAGACCCTGAGACATGGCAGCAGAAACAGATAGGCACCGTAGGCGGCGCACAAATCACAGGTTTGTTTACAGGTTATACCAAAGCCCTCCCGACATCACCGGCGGCTCCCTCCAACCTGAAAGCCACACCGGATGCCAACGGTGAAAAGGAATGCACACTGTCCTGGACCAATCCGACTACTACATTCGAACGCAATCCATTGTCGGAAATAACCAGCATAACCATCTACCGCAACGGAGAAGTCGTGACAACGCTCAGCAATGCCAAGCCCGGTGAAACAATGACCTATACCGACACTCCTGCTGAAGCCGACTATTACACCTATCGGGTTACAGCTTCCAACGAATCGGGAGAAGGTATGTTCAATTTCGTGAAGACCTATGTGGGCATCGACCTTCCGGTAGCTCCGACCAACGTTGTAGCAACGGCCACCGGCGTCAGCACCATCCAGATTACATGGGACGCTCCGACCGAGGGTATCCACGGCAAGTGGCTCGATACAGAGAACATGAGCTACAAGGTCGTACGCAAGAACGACAACAAAGTGCTGGTTGAGAACCTCAAGGAGACAACATATACCGACAACGTCGATGGTCTCTACACCGGCTACCGCTACATCATTACTCCGGTGGTGCCGACAGGTGAGGGTCTGAGCGCGGAATCCAACAGCGCACAGGCAGGCCAGCCGCTCTCACTGCCTCTGAAAAGCACATTTATGAGTGCCAACCAGATTGACAGCCTCGGCTGGAGAATTATCGACCAGGACGGCAACGGAAAAAAATGGGTAAGTGCCAATACCATCAAGAAGGAATCTCATCCTCTCGGCCTCGAGACCTATTTTGACAAGACTACCGACGCCTCCGACTGGTTGATTTCCGCCCCTGTAAAACTTTCCGCAGGACAGGAATCTGAAATCAGCTTCGAGGTTTACACAGCCTACTATCCGACTGAAAAACTGGAAATCTGGTTCGGCCAGTCATCCAATCCTGAAGAACTCCAGCTCTTCAAGCAAATCGACGCAAAGGGCGCTTACTACACGCCTGTTTCCGTTGTCGAAACGCTTCCTATCGTAGAAGAGGAAGGCAATTACTATGTTGCTATCCGATATGCATCACCGAAGACGACCTACAGCGGCTACGGTGTTCACCTCAACAATTTCGTTTGGCATGCAGTCAACGAAGGTATCGTGAAAGGTAAGGTTACTTGCGACGGCCAGCCGTTGGAAGGCATTACCGTCAATGTAGGCGATTTCTCCGGCGTCACTTCCGCTACCGGTGAATACGTTATCGAAAACGTAACTGCAGGCTCTTACACCGCCTCTGTCAACGCTGTCGGCTACCGTCCGGCACAACAGGAAATCGAAGTTGCCATCCGCGAGGAGTCAGTCTGTGACTTTGAGCTGACCAAGCTGCCGACCTACACGCTGAGCGGCAACATTACCGACTCTAAGGGCAATCCGATTACCGGCGCGAAAGTCATCCTTTCCGGCTACGCTCCTTTTGAGGCAGTATCCGACAATGCAGCCTATACATTGGAGAATGTCTATGAGGGAACTTACCAGCTCACCATACTGAAAAACAACTTTGTCAACATCTCTCAAGAAGTGACACTCGGTGAGAACACCCAGCTAGACTTCACCATGAAATACGACAACATCGCTCCGTTCTATGTCAATGCCAACTACAACACTACAGACGGAACAACCATCGACTGGTTATGTCCTGCCACTATCCGTGAGATGTCATACGACAACGGTACTCCGGCCGACCTCATGGGCTACCCTGCTCCTGACGAATTTACGGTACTCGGCTCTATCTACCGCCAGCCGGGTGTTGTCCGCGAAGTGAAGTGGATGACGATGCCGGTAATGGACGGCGTTGATAAAATCCATATCTACGTATTCGACCTCGACGAAAATGGCAAACCGACCGACAAGATGCTCTACAGCGCCAAGAACGTGCCTACTGTCCACAATGAATGGAACACTTACCGCATTCCGGTTGACGTTGTCGCTGAGAACGGTTTCTTCGTAGCCCTGAGTGCTGACGGTATGTTCGGTATCGCCTACGACAACGGTAAGAACAACAAGTGGGAAGAGAACCAATATACCCAATGCTTCAACATCAACTATACCGCAACCTACGACTACCGCTACATGGACGAGACATCCAACCCGTCACGCTGCTTCCTGCTCCGCGCCGTATGCGAGAACATCGAGCCGGAAGATGCGACACAACCGGATGTTGAATACAATGTATGGCGAGTAAAGGCCGACCAGGCTTCAATGGACGACGAATCGACATGGACTCAGGTTGCCGGCCCGCAAAAAGAACTGGTTGCTGTCGACAACAAAGCCGCAAGCGGACAGTATGTCTATGCCGTAAAGGCCTTCTATCCGGTCGACAACCTCACGTCAGAGGCATCCTTCTCAAGCGTGGTTGACGTCAACATGAAAACGACGGTCATCGTCAACGTGACAGCCAACTCCGCCAAGGAGCACGCCAACGGCGCACTCGTCAGCCTTGCAAGCGCTGACAACGAATACACAGGAACCGTTGTTGACAACAAGGCAATCTTCAACGATGTAAGAAAAGACGTATACGTTGTGACTATCCAACTCAACGGCTTCGAGAACATCCGCGAGCGCAACGTGAAATTTGAGGGTGAGGAAAGAGAATTTACTCTCAACTATACACTCACTCAGAAATTCGACATCGCACAGAACATTGACATCCTCGCTACCGAGAATCCGGAGACATGGGACCTCGTATGGAACGTACAGCCGAATATCTTCGACGACTTCGAAGGCAACGAGTATCAGGATTTCACCATCAACCCGACAGGCAAGTTCGGCTGGCAATACATCGACAATGACGGTATTCCGACTTGGGGATTCGGTGCAACAACCTTCCCGAACATGCGCGCGACGATGGCGGCCATCCTCTTCAACTCACGCACTACGACTCCGCCGCTCGGCATCAACACGGCTTATTCAGGCGTCCGCAACCTCGGTTTCTTCGCAGCGATGGAGACTACAAGCGAGGCAGGTGTAGTCATCAACGAGAGCGACGACTACTTCATCTCTCCGCTTCTCAAGCCGTACAAAGACTTCAAGTTCAGCTTCTGGGCACGCACTTACACGGAAGAGACAGGTTACCGCGAACGTATCAGAGTCGGATACTCAACAACTACTCCGGAAATCGACAGCTTCAAATGGTTCGAGGAAGAAAGCTTCTATGTACCTCTTGAATACACGAAGTATGAGTACGACATCCCGGCCGACGCTAAGTATGTGGTCCTCAACAGCCAGTCGTTCAACAACTTCCTCCTTCTCGTCGATGACGTATTCATCGGTGTTGACGGTCAGAAGACAGGTTGCGAGTATGCTCCTGTAAACGTTGAGAAGTACGAGGTTTACCTCGACGGCAAAATGGTCGCTGAGACTACCGACAATAAATATACCTTTGAGAATGTTCCTGCCGGCAATCACACGGCAGCCATCGTTCAGGTATTCGCTACCGGTAAGTCAGAAAAGCTCGAAATCGAATTCGGTGATGGCGGAGGTTCAGTCAATGCCATCCAGACAGAAGGTATCGACGCTTATGTGGCAAACGGCATCCTCTACATCGAAGGCAACTACCAGCACGCTGAACTCTTCAACGTGGCAGGTGTGAAGGTGATGGAGGCTTCCGGCAACCGCACGACCGACGTAACCTCACTCGTTGACGGTGTTTACGTTCTGAAAGTAACGACAGCCAACGGCATCGCTTCCAAGAAGCTCGTCATCGAATAAAGAATAGACTTAAAATCCTTGATTCCGACCTCCTGCCTCAACGCAGGAGGTCTTTTTATTGGTAAAAAGCATTAAATACAGAGTTTTTTACCTATTATTTATTTGCAATTTGCCATTTAATTGGTAAATTGCGCAAAATTTATTGGTATGATAGAATCAGACGTTATCGCACGAATCAAATATCTGATGAGCGAGATGCGCTTGCGCCAAAGCGCCTTCGCCTCAAGAATCGGAACGGACGTGTCCAACTTTTCCAAGCAGATGAACGGCAAACTGCCCATCAGCGAAGGCCTCATCAATAAAATTGTGGTCAACGCCGGAGTGTCGAAAAGCTGGCTTACCAACGGAGAGGGACTCCCGTTCGGCAAAAACGCACAGCCCGATACCGTAGGAGCGGAAACGGCTTCCGAACACGAAGCGGGCATTCCCGTCTATGACATCGACGTCACTGCCGGACCGGCATCCCGCGAGATGATTTTTGCCGACGACCGCATCGTGGGCTACGTCAACGTGCCGGGCATCAGTCCCGACTGCCGCATCGTGAAGGTGAGCGGCGACAGCATGGAGCCTGTCATCAACAACGGCGACTACATCGCCGTACGCGAGGTGACCGACACCTCCATCCTTTACTGGGGACAAATCTATGTCGTACTGCTCGATGACTACCGGATGGTGAAATACCTGCGCAAGCATCCCGACTCCGGACAAATCGTACTCCGCAGCGCCAACCCTTCCTACGACGACATCGAACTGCCGCGCCAGGCCATCCGCAAGTTGTTCTTCGTCAACAATATCATCCACATCGACACGCGCATGTGACACGTTGTCTGAATATTTTTTCGTAACTTTGCGTATATCAACAACAATTATGAGATTTAGATTATATTCCCTACTGCTCGCTGTCACCCTCGCTTTCCCGGCCCAAGCCGTGGAATCGGTGGCAGGAGAACTGGAAAAGATACTGTCGGCCGATAATCCCGGACAAATGACGTCGCTCACCGTTACGGGAACGATGGATGCGCGCGACTTCCGGTTTATCAGTGAGAAAATGCCGAAACTCGTCACGCTCGACCTGAGTGGCGCGACCGTCACCGAACTTTCCGAAAAGAAACCTCTTACGGGCAATATTTCCTATTTCCCATCCGATGAACTCCCGGCATACGCCCTGCTCAACTGCAACATCACAAACGTCAAACTCCCGGCCTCTGCCCGAACGGTAGGCGAAGGAGCGCTGGCCGGTTGCTCAAAGCTGACGAGCATCGAATTGCCGAACGCACTTGCTGAAATCAAGGAGCATGCCTTCTTTGGCTGCACGGCTCTGAAAGAAATAAAGGGAGGCTCCAACGTGACAGTCATCCACCCGTATGCGTTTGCCGACTGCACAGCCCTCTCCACCGTCGCGCAATTTCCGAAACTCATCCGCATTTCCGACTATGCGTTTTACCGTTGCCCGGCACTCACGGCATTTCCGTTTCCGTCGTCACTGACGGCCATCGGCGAAGGAGCCTTCATGGGAAGCGTCCTTCAGGCTGCCGACCTGCGCAACTGCACGTCGCTGACCGTGGTCGGAGCATGGGCTTTTGCCGACAACACGTCACTGGCAACTGCCAGCCTGCCGGACACTGTCGAATCGGTCGGCGAGGGCGCTTTCTTCTACAACACGAAAATGAAGCGCGTTGAGCTGCCTCAAGGGCTCACCCGTATCAACGACTTTACGTTTATGGGCAACCGTCTTGTCGAGGATGCCCAACTGCCGGAGGGTCTGAAGGAAATCGGCGACTATGCCCTCTCTGACTGGGCGGCCATGACGACCTTTGTCATCCCTTCCTCCGTCAACCATATCGGCACGCGCGCCATGCGCCAATGGACGGCACTTGCCATTCTTGAAGCCCGTCCAGAAGTTCCGCCGACACTCGGCGACGACGTATGGGAAGGTGTCGACAAGCGGAACGTAACGCTGAAAGTCAGCGAGAACGCCGACGCTGCCTACCACAATGCGGAGCAATGGCAGGAATTTTTCAATGCGGCCGACGTGGAGGAAATCGAGGACCGCACGCTGGTCGTGACATCCGACAACGGTATCGTCACCATCCGCTCTTCCGTCCTCATTGCCGAAGCCGCCATTTTCGACCTGTCGGGCATCATGCTCTCACTCAAAACGCCGGAAGCCTCCATCGTCAGTTTCGACTTGACACACGCCGCCGGCACGGTCTACATCGTACGTTGTCGCCTCGCCGACAACTCTGTCAAACTCGTCAAAATAGGATTAAAATAATATATGGGCAAGAATAAATTGAAGAAATTCGGAGAAATGGAGACATTTCCCAACGTGTTTCAATATCCGTTTTCCGTACTGAAAGAACAGGGATTCCCTCTGCGCGGAAAGTGGAACAGTGAATTTTTCAAGAACGACAATCCCATCGTGCTCGAACTGGGTTGCGGCAAGGGAGAATATGCCGTAGGACTCGCCAAGAAGTTCAAGGACCGCAACTTTATCGGCGTCGACATCAAGGGAGCGCGCATGTGGACCGGCGCCAAGCAGTCGGTGGAGGAAGGAATGACCAACGTGGCATTCCTGCGTACCAACATCGAACTGATTGCCGAATTCTTCGCTCCGGGAGAAGTATCGGAAATCTGGATTACGTTCCCCGACCCTCAGATGAAGAAGGTCAACAAGCGTCTCACCTCGACCCGCTTCCTCGGCCTGTACCGCAAGATTCTGAAGGACGGCGGACTCGTCCACCTCAAGAGCGACAGCCCCTTCCTCTACACCTATACCGACGCGATGGTTAAACTAAACGGCTTCGACGTTGTTGTTAATACTGACGACCTCTACCATTCGGGGCTCGCCGACGACATTCTCGAAATCCGCACGTTCTACGAGCGTCAGTGGCTCGCCCGCGGACTGACCATCAAATACATCTGCTGGCACCTCGACCAAACTACGGAGATGAAGGAGCCCGACATCGACATCGAGTTCGACACCTATCGGAGTTTCTCGCGCGGATACCTCGAGACCGACCCTAAATTTTCTGAATAATCAACTAAACGCATAATATCCTTATGGAAGAAAGACTTTATCCTGCGCTCATCCTCGACGCCTTGCGCTCGGTGCGCTATCCGGGAAACGGAAAGGACCTTGTCACCAATGAAATGGTGGAAGACGACATACGCATTGACGGCATGAAAGTGTCGTTCTCTCTGATTTTTGACAAATCGACCGACCCCTTCATCAAATCGGTTGTGAAGGCAGCCGAAACGGCCATTCTCACCTACGCGAGCGAGAAGGCTGAAATCAAGGGCAACATCGCGGTAAAATTCCGCCAGGAAGTGAAGAAGCCGGAAAAGATGCTGCCGGGCGTGAAGAACATCATCGGTGTATCGTCAGGCAAAGGCGGCGTAGGAAAATCGACCGTTGCCACCAACCTGGCCGTGTCACTCGCCGAGCTGGGCTATAAGGTGGGACTCCTCGATGCCGACATCTTCGGGCCGTCGGCTCCGAAAATGTTTGGAGTGGAGGACGAGCCGGTCTACATGGACGAGGTTGACGGACGCAACCTGATTGCGCCGGTCGAGAAATACGGCGTGAAGGTGCTGTCCATCGGTTTCCTTGTTGAGAAAGACAGCGCGGTGCTCTGGCGCGGCGGAATGGCAAGCAACGCCCTCAAGCAACTCATCGGGGAAGCTAACTGGGGTGACCTCGACTATTTCGTCATCGATATGCCGCCGGGCACGAGCGACATCCACCTGACGCTCGTGCAGACACTCGCCATCACAGGTGCCATCGTTGTCTCCACGCCTCAGGAAGTGGCGCTGGCCGACGCTCGCAAGGGTATCAGCATGTTTACAAGCGACAAGGTGAATGTACCAGTTCTCGGTATCGTCGAGAATATGTCATGGTTTACGCCGGCCGAGCATCCGGATGAACGCTACTTCATCTTCGGCAACGGCGGTGGCAAACGACTGGCGGAGTCAATGGGCGTAGAACTGCTCGCTCAGATTCCTCTCGTGGCAAGCATCTGCGACGGCGGTGACTCCGGCGTTCCGGCAGCCCTGCAGAACACGGTGAGCGGCGAGGCCTTCAAGACGCTTGCCCGTAAGGTGGTTGAAGCGACAGAACGCAGAAACGAGCAACTGCCGCCCACTCAGAAGGTGGAAACACATTAATTCATTTTAGCAACAGTGGGCAAAATACAAGCCCATAAAATTCTTTACTTTGCAATACAAAACAGATACGACTATGAACATAGGCGATAAAATACCGGAAGTGCTGGGCTTCGATGCCGAAGGCAACGAAGTGAAAGCGGCCGACTTTGCCGGCAAGCGACTGGCCATTTATTTCTATCCGAAGGACAACACTCCGGGTTGCACGGCCGAGGCCTGTAGCCTGCGCGACGGATATGAGGACCTGCGCGCCGCAGGTTTCGAAGTGATTGGAGTGAGCAAGGACAGCGCAGCCTCTCATGCCAAGTTTGCGGCAAAGCATGAATTACCGTTCACGCTCATTGCCGATACGGAACTGCGCCTCAACGAGGCATTCGGCGTATGGCAGAAAAAGAAAATGGCAGGACGGGAATACATGGGCACGGTCCGCACCACGTTCCTGACCGATACGGAAGGCGTCATCACCGACATCATCACGAAAGTGAACACGAAGGACAGCGCCAACCAGATACTCAACCTGAACAAATAAAAAAAGACGCTATATGGACAACAAGACAGACAAAGCCGCCATCGCAAGCGAGAAGCTGAAAGCATTGCAGAACGCCATGTCGAAAATCGAGAAGGACTATGGCCGCGGAGCAATCATGAAGCTCGGCGATGAAAGCATCGAGAATATTGAAGTCATTCCGTCGGGCATCATCGGCCTCGACTACGCTCTGGGCGTAGGCGGCTACCCGCGCGGACGTATCATCGAAATCTACGGTCCGGAATCATCCGGTAAGACCACATTGGCCATCCTTGCCATTGCCCAGGCTCAGAAGCAGGGCGGCATCGCGGCCATCATCGACGCCGAGCACGCCTTCGACCGCTTCTATGCCGAGAAGCTGGGTGTCGACGTGAACAACCTGTGGATTTCACAGCCGGACAACGGTGAACAGGCACTTGAAATCGCCGACCAGCTCATCCGCTCATCCGCTATCGACATCATCGTCATCGACTCCGTTGCCGCTCTGACTCCGAAGGCCGAAATCGAGGGTGTCATGGGTGAGAAGCAGATGGGTCTGCAAGCCCGACTCATGTCGCAGGCTTTGAGAAAGTTGACGGCAACCATCTCCAAGACAAAAACCACTTGTATCTTCATCAACCAGCTGCGTGACAAGATTGGCGTAATGTGGGGTTCTCCCGAAACGACAACGGGCGGTAACGCGTTGAAATTCTATGCGTCCGTACGTATCGACATCCGCCGCTCCTCTGCCATCAAGAACGGCGAGGACATCCTCGGCTACCAGACGAAGGTAAAGGTCATCAAGAACAAGGTGGCGCCTCCTTTCAAGAAAGCGGAATTTGAGATGACGTTCGGCGAAGGCGTATCGCACAGCGGTGAAATCATCGACCTCGGTGTGGAACTCGGCATCATCACAAAGAGCGGTTCATGGTTCTCTTACGAGGGTACGAAACTCGGCCAAGGCCGCGATGCCGTGAAGCGTCTCATCGACGACAATCCGGAACTCGCAGAAGAGCTGGAAGCTAAAATCAAAGCGAAACTCTTCGGCAACGACCATCCGGAGAAGACGGAAGCTCCGACGGAGGAATAACATTCTCCCCAAAAATAATACAATGCGCAATTCTTCGCCCTGTACATCCGGTCAGGGCCGGGGATTGCGCTTTTTATCCCAAATCGTTCATTAGGACTTAACCGGATTTTTACTTTGTATCGAGTGGATGGTCGTTACTTTTTTTTGAAGGCTTAGCGGGCTAAGTCGAGGAAAAAACAAAGGCAAGACACCGATAGAAAGTGATAAGACGGTTAAACGCCCGTGTTTCTAACCTAATTTGACGATAGCGGTGTCTAATGAACGATTTGGGTTTATCCCCTTACAATACTCCGATTTATGAGAATAGCAATCATTGGCTGTGGCAACATGGGTGGAGCCATAGCCCGCGGACTGGCAGCCGACAAGGAGTTCTCATCCCACAACACCATCACCGTAGCCAACCGCTCGCAGGAAAAACTGACCCGCATACAGGCCGAATTCCCCGACCTGTCAACAACGACCAGCAACGTGACGGCAGCCGGCGATGCCGACATCGTCATTCTTGCCGTGAAACCGTGGCTCATCGAGACTGTCGCGGCAGAAATAAAGCCGGTTCTGACAGCCCGCACCGTCATCGTATCGGTGGCCGCAAACATCTTCACCGACGCGCTGGCCGCGATATTCACCTTTCCCGAAGGCCACTGTCCGGTCTTTTACGTCATTCCCAACACAGCGGCCTCTATTGCCGAGAGCATGACTGCGATAGCTGAGAAAGGCGCCACCGAAGCACAACGGAATTTCATCGTCGATATGTTCAACCGTCTGGGCAGCGCCATGATTCTGGAAGAACGGCTGATGCCTGCGGCCATGATTCTCGGCTCCTGCGGCACGGCCTTCGCCATGCGCTACGTCAGAGCGGCCATGGAAGCCGGCGTCGAGCTCGGTCTTTATCCGGCACAGGCACGCCACATTGTGGCACAGACGCTGAAAGGAGCGGCCGAACTGCTTCTTTCCGGCACCTCGCACCCCGAGGAGGAAGTCGACAAGGTGACGACTCCAGGAGGAATCACCATAAAAGGCCTCAACCGTATGGAAGCCTGCGGATTCTCCCACGCCGTCATCGAAGGCCACAAAGCCTGCCGCTAACAGAGGGACAATCGAAGATAACTGACAAAGGAGCAGCCAGATAGATGAGGCTACTCCTTTGCTGTTATAAATTCTTATAAATATTCAGTATTTTATTCTCCAAAAAGTCGGAAAAATAGTTTAAAATGCCACTACTTTAGGTTCTTAATTGGAAACCTCCCGAATCTTCATTACCTTTGACCTTGCAAATCAGAATATTTCTGATGAGAAGATTACATTATCTAGGCAATTCCGTATGCTGTAATTCCGGCATATTGAAAATAATGGGACGGCTCTTCTTCTCGTAAAAAACTTATTGGAATCTGTTATCCCGTCTTGCAGAATAATCTGGGCTCAGATTGCGACAGCATTCTGGGAGTGACGGACTATGCAGCAAGACGACATATTTTCAGGCTAGGCCATACTGCGCGGCAACGACAGGAACCGCTGCATCCGACGGCCTCTGGGCATACACCAACTCTACGTGCAAACACCGCCTTCTCATGCCTCCCGTCCGGCTGACATGTCCACTCTCACTTCTCCCAGTTTTTTTATCCGACCGGCTTTCCGATGGCTCGAATAATGCCTTGGACCATGCCTGTCACTGAGCGACAAAAATTATTGTCCACCCCCATATACGCAACAGCCATGTAACATGACGTAGGAGAAGTTTAGTTTATAAACGGACAGCATCTGAAGCCAAGACTCCAGATGCTGTCCGTTTTGTTTTTCTTATGCAGTGCGTCTTACGTCAGAACCACTTGATTCGGCGGAATACGTAAAACGCCACTCCCGACAGGAGAATGGACGAAAGTACAATCCACAGGAACGCGTGCGGCACCGATTCAATATGCACGTCGACGTTCATGCCGTAGAAACTGGCAATAAGCGTCGGAAGCATCAGCGTAATGGAAATGCTCGTCATCCGCTTCATGATAGCGTTGACATTGTTGGAGATAATCGAGGCGAAAGCATCCATTGTTCCCGTAAGAATGTCGCTGTAGATGTTCACCGTGCTCTGCGCTTGCTTCAGCTCGATGAGCAAATCCTCCACCAATTCATGGTCGTAGAAGTTCGTATCCTGGAAAATCGTACGCAACCGGCCAATCATCACCTCATTTCCACGAATAGAAGTATTGAAATAGACCAGCGTTTTCTGCAATTTCATCAACCGCAGCAAATCTTCGTTGCGGATACTCCGCTCCAACGCCTTCTCGGCTGCCGTCACCTCCTGGTTGATTTGTTTCAGATATTTCAGGAACCACACAGCTGACGAATAGATAATGCGGAATATCAAATCCAGCTTGTTGCGCACCACGACCCCCTTGCGGCGAGTATGCGCAATAAAATCAGGCAGCAACTCCGACTTATAGTAACATACGGATACGATAATCTCATTGTTGGTGATAATACCGATGGGCACAGTGACATACGGCACGTCACCCCTGTTACTGGGCACCGGTATGCGCAGGATAGTCAGCAGCCAGTCTCCCTCAGATTCCGTACGTGGACGCTCTTCCGTATCGGCGATGTCCTCCAGAAACGATTCCGGCACATTCAGCTGCTTCGTAAGAAAATCAAAATCGTCACGGTCAGGCATCTCCACGTTTACCCAACAATTCGGTTGCCACTCCTTCTTTTCAGTAAAGCCGGAAGTCTCGCAGTAAAGATATGTACGCATTTTTTTCCTCCTTTCTCCAATTTGTTCTCCCGAGCGGAGCATCCCAACGGACACCCCGCCCTCGGGGGAATCAGTTAATCAATATCCGGTCGTCATCCCAACCGGTTGTCTTTAATTTTCATCAGTCGCGTTAAGCCAACAGCCTCCAACAAACCGAAGCCTGTTCAAAGATAGTGAAAGGCGAGCGCAGAGACAAAACGGAAACGCAGTTTCCAAGTTTTGGCTTTGCCGAGCCGCATCCTATCTTATTCAAAGATACTGAAAAAAGTGGGTAGCACCAATTAATTCCACTACAAAATCCACCAAAAATTGTTCTATTCTTCCTTCCCGATATTCTAATTGGCAAATGCGTCTTATGACGGGTCGGGGCAATGGCCGCATTCGGCACTTTTAGAGCCACTGACGTCGTCCAAACGCCCCACTATAAAATACACGTCCGTACAGAAATCCGCCGCCAGAGAGCGCGAAAAGCAGTCTTCTCAACTTTCGGCAATCTACCTACGCTTACGCATCACAAAATTAGTCAGCTCCAAACGGTTGGCCCTGCATTTCTGCACTTTCACAACCTCATACCCCTTTCTTTCGAAAAAAGGCCGTGCCGTCAGGCTCACCTCTGCCGTAATCTCAGCGACTCCATATTCTTCTGCCATTTTCTCCACCTCTGCGAGCAGGCAGGTAGCTACCCCTTGTCCCTGCCAATCCTTATGGACAAACAAGGAATGCATATAACCCTCCGCATTCATGGACGAGAACCCGACCAGTTCACCCGACTCACAGAATGCTCCGACAAAACGATGCACCGACAACAGGTATTTCCACCGCTCTTCATTGCTGCCGCAAGATGCCCAGTCCTCCGCTTCCTCCAGCGTATAATCCCTTCGGTTCACGGTCAGCACCGTCGACCGGAACAACACCATCATCGCCGTAGCATCACGCTCGTCAAGCGGACGGAGCGTGAACACCGGCTCCACACGCCGGATAACCCGACATGGATTACCAACAGCCACAAAACCGGCCGGCACCGACTTCACAACGACACTGCCGGTATTCTTTCCCAAATTCTTTATCATAATATTCCTTGATGATTTTAAATTCATTCTCATAAGACTCCAACGCTAAAATTAGCATTTTACACAGAAAAATAGCCCTTACCACTCGACAAGCTCAGCGCTTCATCCCCCTTGTTTGTTTTTTCCTCCGTCATTGTGCGACTTATCCCTTCATCCAGTGAGGACGGACAGCGCAATAATAGACCGACGTGATATCTCCAGCATAGAGTCTACATACAAGCGCAGCGGCACGGAAGGTTGATACTCCCTGTCGGCTTCCTGCATAGCTGTGCGCTAAAATAATGATTTTTTAAAAAACAAGGCTTATTCGCACACTATTTCAAATGAAAGGGCCATGCCTATCCACCAATAATCTGCCAATAATCTTACTAAATTCTTTTGTTTATCCCATTTTATGCTTATTTTTGTAATGTCTAAGTATATGTTCTGTCCAATTGAGGAGTAGAAATGTATGCGGATGATATACATAAAAGGCGTAACTGTACGCTTTGGTTTTGACGTGTTAGAACTTCGCAAACTCTAAGGATTGTCAAAGACAAAGCAACGGGAACGTCCTATGGGGTGTTTTATATAGGTCCATCAAGGGTTGTCATAAATAGCAATCACTTGAGGGATGATTATATATTTACATCAGCGTGGGGCTTCCAGCGTTGCTCGTTTCGACAATCCGGGCAATGCGAAGGCCTTAACACGTGGAACGAGTGACAAGGACTGGCTCCACGTTTTTTTGTGTATACCTATTTCTAATATTATGAACAAGTCTGTGCGGAGCCGACAGATGGAGCAGTAGAAATTATGGAAAATACAGAAAACAAATTTTATGCAGACTCGAAATCTATTATGAAACTGGTTGAGAGAGCAAAACACACCAGTGCGGGCTTGGGAGGATATTTAGTATATATGATTATACTTTTAATCATATTATTGGTAGATACCATCTATTATGAGAAACATGCGTGGTATGATGTCGATTATGACATTTATACAGGATTGCTTCAGACAGTCATCTTTTTCTATGCAACTGTATATCTTTTTAAAGGGACAGAAGGCTATCGGATTATCTATGGATGGAGACGTTGGGTGTTAGGTTGTGTATTCGCGATTTTTACCTTGTCCTTTGCATTCGATACATGGGTATCAGTGGAGCAAACTGGTGAGGAAATACATAGCAAAACAGGTTATACACGAACCGAAATGCAGGAAATTAGACAATCCTATCTTGACGAAGGATACAGCGAAAAAGACTTCCAAACAGCCATGATAAACGAAATCAGCGACTATGAATTATACTATCGCATATTTTGCTTTTTCTACATTGCTAGTTGCATTTGTTTGTGGTATTGGACGGTATCGGTGAAAAAAATAGAAAACCTAAATAACGAAAGAAGTGAAACTGGTGATGACTCTGCAATGCAGGGCTGATAATACATTTATTCTCATAAAAACTTTATTTTTTAAAATATACTACAATGAAAACATTCTTGATATTATTTATCTTATCTGCAGTCGTTCAATTTGGTTCTGCACAAACATTGAAGACATACCGTGGCTTGTACGAAGGAGGACAAGCTACATATACTTACTATGAAAACGAGAACGGAGAACGTGTGAAGCACGGTAAGTTCACTTTTAATAAACATGATAGTAATTTCGGATTTTCATATAAGGTTTCGGGCAGTTATAAAAACAATATGAAAGACGGGCAGTGGACTTATAATTTGAGAGGATTGGAGATAAGCAAAATTGTTATAAACTTCACGGATGGTGATATGAACGGTCCAATTAGCCGCACCTATTACTCACGTGACGGTAAAGTAAAACGAACAGAATGTTATCAGATGAAAAATTACCGAGTGACGGGAATCGTAAAAGACGCTGAAGAAAAAAGTTTATTTAATTCTGTGCCATGGACATTAACAGGACAATTTGATGACGACGGCTACCCTGACGGAATATGGACGAAAAATTACATAACAGACGGGAATATATTCATTGATACAGAGAAATATATTCATGGAATATTGATTGCAAAACAAACTAAAAATGAATCGACCGGTGAAATATTAAAATACAAATTTAATATTGACCCACAAAAGTTTATCCATGCATATAACCCAGACAAAGATTCAACGATTGTAGATGGAAACATTTGTGAATTGCGAATACGTTTTACAGAAGGAGAAGAAAACTATGACTATGGGAAAAGCCCAAATTCAACACAGGAATTTGCTTTCGCATCACGCGAAGAAAAAGATTGGAAGCGTCTTCCGGATGTTTTTGGAGCACATATCAGAGGATTTGCATTTGAAGGAAAAGGAGAGAAAGGTTATGCTTCAGGACAAAACACTTATGAAGGCATTCCGTACAAGGAAATAGCTATCGTAGGCAAGATAGAGCCTGAGCCTGGTCCTATGGATGGCCGCATTTATACATTTGTGTGTCGAAATTACGAAAAAGGTCTAAGTGATTGAAAATGAGTTGCAGTTACCAACTCATAGTAGTAATAGGTTACGAA
>CALUMX010000032.1 GCA_944321875.1 uncultured Muribaculaceae bacterium | reverse complement strand
AACTCTTGGCGCATATCCGCCCCATTCCGCTATGAAACAACTATTTAGTCTCGGTAATTTTTTTTTAAGAATTTTGAAGCTATGACTGTCAAAACCAATCTTCAGCGTCCGCCTATTGCATCCACGACCACAAAATTCTCTCAAAAAAAGTTATTCCTTCGCATCCAAACGGAATACGATTCGCTGAACACCGTCGGCATAACGTGCCGATGAAATGCGAAAATGTCCGATTTCCGACGTATTTTTTACATGCGCACCCACGCACAGACACTCATCATAATCGCCCACATGAACAATTCGCACCGTTTCCGAAGCGTCTCCGGGCAAACGGGAAACGTCAAAACGGCCTTCCATGTCCGATTTCCGGGCAAATTCGACTGTCACATCCAGATTACGCTCAATAACTCCGTTCACTGTCTGCTCAATCAAGGCTATCTGCTCCGGCGTCAACGCTGCAGCCATCGGATAATCGCATTTCGACTTTTTCCGCTCGATGTGGGCATTGCGCGAACGCTCAAGCCCAAACAACTTCACCATCGTACCGTTCAAAATATGCTCTGCCGTGTGCATCGGAGGATATTCCTGCTTATTATGCTCATTAAGTATTACCTCTTGTTCCATATTTTCATTAATTTGTGAGAACACAAATTTACACAAATGCGCCGAAGTTTTCAAAAGAATACATATATTAGCCCGCACAATCACAAAATCATGTACAACGAGTCCAACAACCGACAGTCCGCACCAATCAACGGGATACACATTATATATAGAGAAAACCGACCGGTCTGCCTCGTCCGGAGCGCTGCAAGTCTACCTGACTCAACCATGCGACAAGCGGAGGACGGACAACTCCTCTTACTTACAGATATGCTCAGCCAGCCCAAAACCGGTAAACACATGCTCCACCTTATCCAAACACAACTGCCGGACGTCCTTGCCGATGCCGACCAATACGATATCCAACTTTCCCCATTGGGAAAAGACACCATACTGTACGATACCGAAACTGACAGCCTTCTGCCTTTAGCCGAAGAAAATACAGCCCGGGGAAACAACGACGAAACGCTGAAAGACTACGGACGCTTGCTCCAGCAGGCAATGGACGCCACAGGCATCCACATCGGCTATCTCCGTAGAATTGCCCGACAATGCCAAGACAGCACGCTAACAACTCCCGGAGAACTTCAACTTGCCCTTGAACGCAAAAACAGCAATGCCATCTATGCGACGGTTATTCTTGTCATCCTCATTCTCTGCACTTTGCTCGCTCTGCCCAACATCTGAAAATCAGAGATGAAGAATTGACATAAAAATAGACAAATGGTATGATTTTCAACAAATAAACAATCAATCTGTTGCAATTAAACAGATTTTCAAGTAACTTTGTCGGCCTTAAAAATTTGTTAGAATGGCAGTAGAAATAAAGAAAATATCGAAAGACATCAAATCATTGCGCAAGTTCGTACAGTTTGGAACCGACTTCTACAAAAACAATCCCTATTTCGTTCCCCCTTTGCGCAGCGATGATGTCGACACCCTCAATCCTCAAAAAAATCCGGCATTTGATTTCTGCGAATCCGAATATTTCATGGCTTACAAGGACGGCAAGGCCGTTGGCCGCATTGCAGCCATCATCAACCACCAGGTCAATGACAAAGAGAACAAGAAGGTAGTCAGATTCGGATTTGTCGAATTTACCGACGACTACGAGGTAAGCCATTCTCTGTTTGACGCTGTGGCCGAATGGGGTAAGTCGAAAGGCATGAACGCCATCCTGGGCCCGCTCGGATTTACCGACATGGACCACGAAGGCGCACTCATCGAAGGCTTCGACCAGCTCTCCACGATGGCTACCATCTACAACTATCCGTACTATCAGGCTCACTACGAGAAATACGGCATGAGCGGCAAGGCCGACTGGGTGGAATTCAAGATGACCGTTCCTGAGAGCATTCCCGAAAAGCATCTGCGCATCAGCGAGATTGTCAAGAAAAAATACGGATTGAAGACAGTCAAATACACCAGCCGCAAACGTCTTGTCAAGGAAGTGGGCCATCCGTTCTTCGCTCTCATCAACGAAGCCTACAACGATTTGTTCGGCTACTCTCCTCTGTCAGACCGTCAAATCGACCACTATATCAAAATCTACCTGCCGATGCTCCGTCTCGACCACCTGTCCATCATCAAGGATTCCGACGACAACCTCATCGGTATGGGAGTGGCCATTCCCTCCATGTCGAGAGCCTTGCAGAAATCGCACGGACGCATGCTCCCCTTCGGATGGTATCATCTGCTTAAGGCCATGTATGCCAACAAGACCGACATCGTCGACCTTCTTCTCGTGGCCATCAAGCCGGAATACCAGAGCAAAGGCGTGAACGCACTGCTTTTCACCGACCTGATTCCAACGTTCCAGAAATGCGGCTACAAATATGCCGAGAGCAACCCGGAACTGGAAACCAACCAGAAAGTGCAGTCGCAATGGCAATATTTCGAGACACAGCAGCACAAACGCCGCCGTGCATTCGGAAAAGACATCTAAGACATTTCTTCAAAATAACAGCAGCGGCCGGAGGCAGATTTGCCTCCGGCCGCTGTCGTTGTCGCCCTCTGACTTATTATTTACGGAAACCGTCATGCGAAGGCATCGCACCCTCGCAAGAGCAAACATAGGCAGACAAGTCAACCGCCTGACGGTGCGCATCCGCAATGCTCTTTCCCTGCAGCAACCCGGCGATGAACGCCGCCGTAAACGAGTCGCCGGCACCCACCGTATCGGCAACCTCCACCTTTGGAGTGGGCAAGAAAGAGCGTTCACCCGCCGACGTAAAGATGTAGCTTCCGTCCGTACCGCAAGTGAGAATCAGGATGTCTACTCCGTAGCGGTCCATCAGAACCTTGCAGCGTGACTCAACGTCGCCGTCAAGGTCAAACATACCTGAAACAATCTCTAATTCCTCATCATTGATTTTAAACACGTTGCAACGTCTCAGCGAGCGTTCGATGACCTCCTTCGTGTAAAACTGCTGACGCAGGTTGATGTCGAAAATACGGTAAGTACCCTCCGAAGGCATCATATCCAGGAAACGCTCAATCGTGCCGCGGGAAACCGCCGAACGCTGCGCCAGCGAGCCGAAGCAAACGGCGCTGCAGTCACGCGCGATAGCCGCCAAATCGTCCGTAAAGTCAATGTTGTCCCAAGCAACGTTCTCCGTGATGCAATATTGCGGCACTCCCTTGTCGTCGAGCGACACCTGTACCGTTCCCGTAGGATAGCCGACCTGCTGGATATGCAGATTCAGCTGCTTGTCCTGCAAAGCTCCGAGAATCTCCTCGCCAAGCTTGTCACAGCCAACCGCGCTCACGGCCATTCCCTTCAATCCGAACTGCAACACATGATAAGCGAAATTGGCAGGCGCGCCTCCTAATTTCTTCCCTTCCGGGAAAACGTCCCAAAGCGCCTCCCCTATTCCTACAACATATTTATTATTCATAGTATATATTTTTATTTTCTAATATTAAACGTATAATAGAGCAGATAAATTATACCGATGA
Organism: uncultured Muribaculaceae bacterium; assembly: GCA_944321875.1. Taxonomy (GTDB): domain Bacteria; phylum Bacteroidota; class Bacteroidia; order Bacteroidales; family Muribaculaceae; genus Limisoma. Next base: position 31,330 of record CALUMX010000032.1, on the reverse strand, counting down.
GCATTACGAGTACCGCACCAATCTGCAGATTGTTCATCAATTGGGTCGCATAGCCCATCGCCATCGGGAACACGGTTCCACCGAAAAGACCCATAATCATCAAGCCTGAGACCTCGTTTTTCTTCTCCGGCTGATTGAGCAGCGCCTGTGAGAAGATAATCGGGAACACGTTGGAGTTGCCGAAGCCAATCAAGGCAATGCAAACATAAATCATCATCTCTGAATCGAGGAAAACCAGACCGCCCATACCGACGAGCATCATAATTACGCTCATCAAGAAAAAGAAGCGGGCACTAATGCGCTGCAAGGCGAAAGAGCCGATGAAGCAACCGACCGTACGGAAAATGAAATACAGACTCGTTGCGAAACCGGCGCTCTCCAAAGAGAGGCCGCAGCGCTCCTGCAAAAGTTTCGGTGCAGTAGTGTTGGTGCCCACGTCAATTCCCACATGACAAACAATACCGATAAAACACAATATAATGAATGGTTTTCTCAACAAAGCAAAGCACTGTGCAAAAGAGGACGAACTGTCAGGCTTCTCCTCCTTTATCGGAGTGGAGCTCAACGCAATGACAGCCAACACGGCCACAACCATGTAAATCGGGAACAGGATGCGCCAGCCCAGTCCGAACTCAGGGATAGCCGACATCGCGCCCCAGGAAGCGATGTACGGAGCCAGGAATGAGGCGATTGCCTTCACAAACTGGCCGAAAGTCAGCGTACTTGCCAGACGCTGGCCGGAAACGATGTTGCTAATCAACGGATTCAGCGACGTCTGCATCAGCGCGTTTCCAATACCCAGGAGGGAGAATGACAACAGCATCATCCGGTAGCTGTCGCCGAAAATCGGGATGAGCAGCGACACTGCCGTCACTCCGATACTCAGCAGCACCGTGTTGCGACGGCCGATTTTATTCATCAGCATTCCTGTCGGAACGGAAAAAATCAAGAACCAGAAGAAGACCAGCGAAGGCATCACGTTTGCCTCCATGTCGGTCAGTCCGAGGTCGGCCTTTACATAATTGGAGGCAATACCCACCAGGTCGACAAATCCCATCGTGAAGAAGCTCAGCATTACCGGGATCATTGTCAATGCCGAGGTTTTTGTCGTTTTCATTATTCCGGTTTATTTGTTAGGATCGGATATACATTCAATGCTTTTACTCTACATTTTCCGGCATCTGTCCGTATGCCGATGCTCGAATAGTGTTCTGTCGGGAAGACAAGGTTTGTCATCGCGAAACGTCCCTCGCCCTCAAAGGCCTCGATACTGCTGTGGTCGACAAACAGGCGCAGACGCTTGACATTTCCGTCGGGACAAGGCGCAACCGTCACGGCCGGGAAATCGGCATGGAAATCCACCATACCACTCTTGCTGCGGTCCATCGCAAACGTTGACTGGCCAAGGTCGTAGGTCATTACGACAACCTCACCCTTTGCATTCGACAACTCAATCTGAACCTTACCGGCCTTCCGGCAGTCAATCTCCAGTTCAATCTCGCAGGCTCCCTGACAAGCCGTCGGAATACGCTTGACAGTACCCTTCGTTCCTGCCGAGAAAGAGCCCAACGATACCTTCTTGCCACGGGCAGCCTCAATCTCCGGTGCCGGTGTCGAAGCCAACAGCAACTCTCCGTCTTCGTTTCTGAACAGCTCAAGGTCGCGCGGCAGCGTGTTCGCGCTTCGGAACTGGCGGGTAGGCACGACTGAAGCATATTGCCAATTGCTCATCCAAGCGATTACCGTGTGGCGGTTATCGGGAGCGCCGCTCCACGACACGGCCGCATAATGGTCTTTTCCGAAGTCCATCCATTTTGTCTCTTCCGGTGCATCGTCACAGACAAACCGGTGACCGTCAAACTCTCCGACAAAATATTGTGTGGCACTGCCTCCAAACGGGCCGCCGGGATTGATGTTGCAAATAAGCACCCACTTCTTCTCGTCGGTTCCTCTCACCGGAAGCTGCATCAGGTCAGGGCATTCCCACACACCGTCCTGACAGCCATAGCCTTCACCAAAGACACTTTCTTTCTTCCATTCCTTCAGGTCGGAAGAAGAATAAATCCACATTTCCCGAGCCTGAGCCGCGGCAAGCACCATAATCCAACGTTGTGTAGGCTCATGCCAGAACATATTCGGGTCGCGGCATTCCTGATTGGACGTAATAATCGGATTACCCTCATAAATCTGGAACGAGCGGCCGCCGTCCTTGCTGTAAGCCAGACTCTGCATCTGACTTCTGTCGGCCGACGTGTAAATCGCCACAACCGCATCACGGCCGAAGCCTGCCGTATTGGCCGTGTCGACCACGCAGCTACCGCTGAAAATAGCACCCAGGCCGTCCGGCTCAATCGCATTCGGAAGATGCTCCCAATTCACCAAATCGCGGCTGACGGAATGGCCCCACGTCATGTTGTTCCAAGTCGAGCCGTAAGGACCGTACTGATAGCACAGATGCCATTCCCCGTCCTTATAGAACATACCGTTCGGGTCGTTCATCCAGGCATATTCCGGCGTGTGGTGATAGGCCGGACGATGGAACTCACGATTGGTCTTGTCATACGTGTCGGACATTTTCAATGACTGGCTCCAGACCGACTCCTCCACGCAACGCTGCTCGCGGCCACCGGCCGTACGCACGTCAAACAGCACCGTTCCCTCCTTCAAGTCTTGCAAGTCGAAAGGCACATAGTAGTCAACCTTATGCACAGCCAGACGCGCGTTAAACGTCTCTTCCAACCGGTTGTTGACCAGTACGCGCACCTGTGCCTCCGGAGCATTGTCCTCAATCGGGAGAAGCAGGTATCGCTCGCTCCGCTCCACGCGTACCAGGCCATGCGCATCGCCCAATACCTCCAGTTTCATTCCTTCTGTCGCGGCAAAGCCGGGTAACGAAGCCGATACCAGCAACAGCGCCGCCAATTTGTTGGTTATATTTTTTCTCATATCGTTATTTCATAGTTAGTTTTTTTGAAAAAGAGCCCTTCTCCGACACCACGTTTACCAGCAGGATATCCTCTCCGGGAAACCGGCACGTCAGTTCGCCCGACGCACGCTCCTTACGCAGCAGACGGCCATCCAGCCGATAGACCGACACAATGCTGTCCGTATCCAAACCCTTCAAGGTCAGCATCCCGCCAGCGGCAACGACTTTCGACCCGTCGGCACGAGGAGCCGAAACCGATGCACCGCCATCAGCAGCCAGCTTCCAGGCCGCCAGCGAACGCACCTCAACGTCACCCGTCGAGAACGCCTCCACACCGTCAGCCTCTCTGTCGGTAGCGAAAACGCGAGTTGAGAAAGCCCATTTGTCATTGATAAACACATCGAGAACCGAATGGTCAAGGAAAGCATGAATCTTCACAATCTCTCCGTCGGCAACCGATTCCGGAAGCGAGCTTTCGTAAAGACCGTCGTAAGCACCGGCATCGTTGACCCAACGGTCAAGCGTAGTCATATCGACCACCACCTTGTTGGTCGCACGCGAATAGTAGAGCCTCAACGACTTGCTGCCGTTCTTGAGCAGTTCGAAACCGTATTCCGAAGCCTCTCCGCCTGCAACGAACTCCGCGCACACTTCCACCATGCGACCGTTGACTCCGCCAAGAGCCTTATTACCGTCCAGACGGAAACCGTTCTCCTGGAACGACTCATCCGTACGCAACTTCGTCAAACCCTCATACGGACGTTGCAGCAACTGTCCGTCGTCGGAAATCGTCCATTCGCGCGGGAGGCTGTAAGTGTGAGCCCAACCCATCTGGTAATTGTAGTCACCGGCCAACTTATCCGGAACGATACCCATCGCCACCGTCTTGCCGCCAATCTCAGCAATCGACGGAGAAAGCAATCCGTAACCGTCCTTGCTCATTCCTTCCAACTCCACCTTTCCCGGAGTCGTCATTGAAGTGCTGAACGTTCCGTCCGGATTGATGGTTCCCGTCCAGTATTGTACTTCCACACCCTGGGTAGTTTCCAAAGGCGTAGCCGTAAACAGCCATTTTCCGTTGATGTTGTTGACGGTCGGCATTTCCCAGAAACGGCCTGAAATCTTGCTGGAAGCCCGGAAGAACGTTGTTCCGTCGTTACTCCACGTCCCCGTCGTCTTATCGTAGCGGTGGAGAGTGGCCGCACCCAGTCCGTCCTTGCTCGTTCCGACAATCATATAATAGTTGCCATCCTCTGCCTTAAACAGATAAGGGTCACGGAAGTCATCGCTCAACCCGGAAGGGCGGCCGTTGACAATCGGATTCTTTTCCGACTTGTTCCAATCCTTCAGCAACTGGTCGGCCGGCGATGCCTGAGCAATCACGGCACGCGCATAGTCCACGGCCGTATAGAAAATATTGGGTTTGCCGCCAGTCAACTCAGCGTCGGTAAACACGCAACCCGACCAGCAACCCTTGATATCGTAGGCCTCATCCGTGTTCAACGCAATCGGCATCTCCTCCCAGTTGACAAGGTCATCGCTCACGATGTGTCCCCATTGCAGACGCGACATGTAGGGTCCGTTACCGTTTTTCTGAAAGAACAAATGATACTTTCCGTCGTACTTAACGAGTCCGTGGCACTCATTCGTCCAGTTTCCGCTCGGCATGCCGTGGAAGCGCGGACGCATCAGGTCATCGGCGTAACGGCTCTGCGGATAGTTGAGCACGGCAGCCGATTCCGGCTTCCACGCTGCGATTTCCGATTCCGGCACAACCGTATCGTACAGGCAGACCTCATCAATAATCCCGTTAAACGTATTAATCTGGAACTGTCCCAGATATTTCGGCTCTGCCGCGCGTCCCAACATAAACGGAGCGTCGCCCGTGTCGACACCTCCCATACTTCTGGAAGAAGCCACCTCCACTCCGTTAAGATAGAGCTTAATCGTCCGTTTCGCACCATCGACCACCGCCGTCAGGTTGTTCCAGGCATAGCATGGCAACGGCTCGTCGACACGGCAATTGACTTTCCAACCTCCGGAATAGCATTCAAAAGAGTATTTTCCGTCCCTGCCAAGGCAGAAGGCAAAACCCTTTTTCGCCGCGTCGTCCAGATTGCCGGCAATGACGCACCGCTCGTCCGACTCGCTGTCGTGTGCCATAATCGGATAAGTCTCCGCCGCACACCAGACAGAGAACGTGAGCGATTCCAGCGTTTTTCCGGCTACGGAAGCAGGCAGCGCCGCCTCTATCACCGAGGAATATCCGTCAAACCGCAATGCATTGCCCACAGCTCCGGCCACTACGACCGGCTCACGCGCGCCCTGCACGTCAAAACTGTTTCCACCGACCGTTTCCCAAACCTTTCCGCCGTCGACATCCATCGGAAAGCAGGCAATCCGTTCCGCACTGACAGGCAAGCAACCTCCTGCCAACGCAAGTATCAAAAGATTCTTATTCAATATTTTGTGTTCCATACAGACGATTAGCAAAACGAGCAGCAACAACACGTCAATCGGCATTGCTGCTGCCCGCTATGATTCATTATTGCAAGTAATTCAAACAATTGGTTGTCAGCAACTCGATATTATGCTGATAAGGGTTCGCTCCGCTGTTTTGCTGCCATTCGTAAGCGGCAAGGCCGATGGCCAGAACACGTCCGGCATAAGCGCCGGTCGGACCGAACTCAACGACACCGGCTACGGCGTAGTCGACAACATGTCCCCATGTACCCAATACCGTAGAGGAAGTCGCGCTTTCAAACGAAGCGACAACATTCGGTTCCGGAGCAAGACCGTAGGAATTCAAATCCCACATGCAGTTGTGGTCCTCTCTGCGGCCCGGGCCAATCAGCGGGAACGTCTCCCACTCGTACTGGTTGCTCACCTCAAGACCTGCATAAATCGGATGGTCACGGTGGTCGTAGCTCAACGACATTCCTGAGCCGATATTGGCATTGAACGTCCAGATGTCCGTACCGTCGCCACCTTCTCCGTCACCGAAGATACCCGGAGCGAACTTGGCATCCAGGCGGCCGTAGGCCACCGTCAGCTGAGTCGCATGATTAGTCAGCAGCAAATTACCGCCTTCCTTCAGGAATCCCTGCATGGCTGCCACTGTCTCGTTGGAAATCAGCTCTGCCGGCAATTTCTCCCATCCCAGTCCGAGACCCTGACGGTCGACATGAATCCAAATCACGCTGTAATCGTCGGGAGTGATGTCAGCCAAATCAGCAGGAGTAAGCACCTCACCGTTGGCAACGTTCTCCTCAAACCACTTTTCAGAAGCCTTCTCGTCATCGTCCGTAATTTCAGCCGGGCTGTTGTAGGCAATCAGATAGCCCACCTTTGCAGGAACCGCCTCAACAACGCATCTCACGGTCTGTCCCTCTGACACATGACCGTCGGCGTATCTTACCTTAACGGTGAATGCCTGTTCCACTCCGGCTTTCGGACGTTTCACCAGATAGGATGTCACGGCACCCTCCAGTTCTACGACGTCCGTATTGTTGGTGATAATCTGAACACCGGCAATATCCGCTACAGTCGGCAGTGTCCATGTAAGCAACACGTTTCTGCCTTCCTGCGCATAGGCAAGCTGCGATACTTTTGGCAATTGGGGAGTCTCCGGAAGTTCGACCTCGCTACAAGCCGTCAGGCCCATCAGAGCCACACAGGCTGCCGCCATGCAAAATCGGGAAACCCGACCTGCTAAATTATTTGTATTTATCATGATTCTTTTCCTTTTTTACGTTAATTATTCATATAAGCCACCTGAATTGATTACTTCCTCCTGCGGGATTGCAAGGAACAACTCGTCAGCAGTCATATTGGCGCCCGACAGATAGGAACGGACGTTGGCCTCGCTCTCGAAATAGCTGTTCATTACCTCAACCGTATTGCCCCAACGCTGCAGGTCAAACCAGCGCTGGCCTTCCATTGCCAACTCCAGACGGCGCTCCATGCGCACGGCCTTGCGGGCATAGTCCTGAGTCCATCCCTGCTCCGGATATTCCGCTACGAAGTAGGAAGCGCGGGTCGGGTCAAGCTCAACGGGGGAATAGCCGGCATCGATGCTGCGGGCAGCCTTACGGCGAACCGAGTTAATCAACTCTCTTGCGTCCGACAGATTCGTGCCAAGTTCAATCTCAGCCTCTGCCTTCAGCAATAGGATGTCGGCATAGCGAATCAGGCAGAAGTTCAATGGAGACGCACCCCACGGGAAACCTTGAACCATATCGGATGATGACGGGTCAATCAGACCTTTCTTGCCGGAATATTCTCCGTAGACATCATAAGCACGGCACCACTTCTCGTTGTAAGTATGGCCTCTGAACGGGAAACCGATACGACCTACCGTGAAATCCAGACGCGGGTCAACATTACCCTCATAGTCGGAAGTCACCTTCACGTCGTTGAAAGTACCGTCAAGATACGGCAGACCGTTCTCATCCGTACGGAAGGCGTTCACCAGGTTCTGGCTGGCGAGGAAGAAATCGTCGCCCGAGCCGAACAGATTGCCTTCGGAATAAGTTGTATTCAGCAAGTTGCAGAAATTAACGTGCGAGTTGTTGTTGGCTGTGGAGAACTGGATGGCCATAATGGATTCCTTCTTGTTGTTGAACTCCACCTTCGACATGTCGCAGAAATTGTCGTACAGTTCATATTTGTGACTGTTAATCACATAATCGGCATAAGTCACCACATCGCTCCAGGAAGAAGTCTGGGCTGAGACTTTCGCCATCAGGGCAGCAGCCACATAGCGGTTGAAGCGGCCGGCATCGGCTTGCGATTCCGGAAGGTTCTCCCATGCAAACTTCAGGTCATCCTTAATGAAACCGTAAATCTGCTCTCTTGAGAACTCATCGTAGCGCACCTCAGTAGCCACACTGTTCTCCGTCAGATAAGGAATGCGTTCAAACACGCGGATTAAATCGAAATAGAAGTAAGCGCGGAGCAGCTTCAACTCTGCAATCAGCGGAGTCTTGTCAGTCAGCGAAGAGCCGTTGATGGCATTCATCGCCTGATGCACACGGGCAATCGCATAGTAATTGTTACGCCACTTGTTCAGATTGACGGCATTGTCGTTTGTCAGGTTGGAGATTTCCAACTGATGGATATAGCCTTCCATCGACACACCGCCACCACCTTTATAGGCATCATCGGAGCGCACATCAAACACCCAGTTGGTAATCGGGCCGCTGAAAGCCTCGTTGTTACCGAAGAAGTGAGCCTCCAGACCGGCATAGGCCGAAGCCATCAGGCCGTCGATTGAATTGTCGTTAAGCTGGTCATCGCCGAATTGTCCGGACGGAGCAATGTCAAGCATATCATTGCAGGATGCCATTCCCAACACTGACACAGCCAAAGCTGTAGAAACAGCTACTTTATATATATTTTTCAGAATCAACATAGAATTGCGTTTTTCTTAAATTTCGGATTAAAAATTCACACTCAGTCCAATAGAATAGGAACGTGCTGACGGATAAGGAGCGTTATCGACTCTCGCGCCATACTGTCCCAACGGAAGTTCAGGGTCAAGACCGCTGTAACCGGTCAGCGTGAACACGTTCTCCACCTGGGCAAATACGCTTGCGCTGGTAGCACGCAATGCCTTCACAGCCTTGGTCGGGAGCTGATACTGCAGTTTCACGAATTTCATCTTGAGGTAGCTTCCGTCTTCCACGTAGTAAGTACTCATGCGCATCTCGTTGTTGTTGTCAACAAGCGATACGGCAGGAATTGTAGCGTCGCGGTTGGTTTCGGTCCATGCGTCGAGGATGCCGGTACCACGGTTGGTGCTTGTACCGCCGAAGCTCATGAAGTCGAGCTGACGCTTGGTCGTATTGTAGATATCAAATCCGAAATCGCCGGTAAAGAATGTGCTCAGCGTAAAGTTCTTGTAGTTGAAATCAAGGTTCAGACCCATTGAGAACGAAGGGTTCGGGTCGCCGATGATGCAACGGTCGTCGTCGTTGATGACACCGTTTCCGTCAATATCGCGGTAGCGGATACGGCCCACATCCTTACCCTGCTGGATAGCGTGGTTGCTCACCTCGTCGGGAGTTTGGAAAATGCCGTCGGCCACATAACCGTAGTAGACACCCATCGGTTCACCCTCCTTCAGCAGAATCTCAGAGCCGATGGAAGAAACCAGCGAGTTGATTTTCTTCACCTCATTCTTATAGTGTGACAGGTTCAGAGAGCCGGCCCAAGAGAAGTCACCGTATTGCGGACTCGCATAGTCCAATGTCAACTCAATACCGTTATTTCTCATATCACCCGTATTCATCCAGATAGCGGCATTCTCGCCCTGTACCGACAATGTCGGTGGAATAGTCAGCATGTCTTTCGTATTCTTCAGATAGTAGTCAAGGCTGAAGTTGATGCTGTTGTTAAGGAAAGAGAGGTCAAGACCAATGTTGGTCTGAGTCGTTGTCTCCCATTTCAAATCCTTGTTACCTGAAGTGGCTACGATGATTCCGGCCACTGTACCCGTGTTGGAACCGGTCAGGTCATACGCTCCGTTACCGCTGTTGTAGGCATAGGTATTGTAGGAAGCATAGTTGTTGCTGATGGCTGCGTTACCGTTCTGACCCCATCCCAAACGGAGTTTACCGTTGGTCACGATACCCGATTTCGGGAAGAAGTCCTCCTGAGAGAAGCGCCATGCTGCCGAGAAGGCCGGGAAGATGCCCGAGTTGTTTTCCTTGTAAAGACGGGAAGTCGCATCGCGGCGGATGATGGCTGACAGCAGGTAACGGTCGTCGTAGTTGTAGTCGGCTTTCGCAAAGAGAGAGAACAAAGCCCACTGTGCGCGTCCGCCCGCATTGGTCTGCGTACCCTCACCGGCATCCGGCCACATGTAATTGTCGTCCTCAAATGCATATTTTGAACGGAAAGCCTCAAGATTCTCGTAGTTGTACTTGATTGCCTCCACACCACCGAGCACGCTCAGACGGTGCTTGTTGATTTCCAGATTATAGTTGGCCGTGTTGGTCCAAGTCCAAGTGTCACCCTGACCATAGGCACGGCTTACGCTGTTTTCGTCGGATTCCTGAATTTTACGAGCCAGCGTTCTGTTGAAGAACTGAACATGCTCGATACCGATGTTGCTCTTCAGCGACAGGCCCTTTACAGGGAAGATTTCCAAATATGCGTTACCGAATACGCGCCAGCTTTGGTTGGAATTGTCGCGGCCGTTGTAAAGCTCATGCACCGGGTTGGCGATATCTGAGTTGAGCAGTTCCATAGGATTGGAGAAGTTGCCTTCCGCATCGCGTACCGGAATACCCGGGTGCTGACGCATGGCAGTGTAAGGAATACCGCGGTCGCTGTTGGTGGAGAATCCGCGGTCTGACCACTGAGCCACCATAAGGTTCTCGCCGACATGAACCATATCCGAGATTTTATAGGTAGAGTTCAAACGAGCAGAGTAGCGGCGGTAGAACGTATAGTCGAGCAAACCGTCCTGATTGATGAAGTTGCCAGAGAACATCATCGAGCCGCGTTCCGTACTGTTGGATACGCTTGCGCTCAAGTTGTGGGTCCAGGCGGAGGAGAAGACGGCGTCCTGCCAGTCGGTGTTGGTAGCCTCCGGCACCATTACCGGTACATCACCGTTGCCGTAGAGAGGATGGCTCGGCTTGATGTTGGCATTCTTGCTGGCTTGCCAGTAGACGTTACCCCATTGCTCCGTGTTCAGCATCTCATGCATGCGGGCGATAGTCTGCAAAGAAGCCGAATAGTTGACATTGACATTCAGACGGCCGCCCTTGCCTGATTTCGTAGTAATGATGATTACACCGTTTGCCGCACGCGAACCGTAAATGGAAGCGGAAGCCGCATCCTTCAACACCTGAATGGACTCAATGTCGGACGGGTTCAGTGAATTAAGATTCTCGGTCGTTGCGATACCGTCAATGATATAGAGAGGGTCATTGCTGTTCACCGTACTCATACCACGGATGCGGATAGCCGCGCTTCCACTACCCGGAGCCGGGTCAGTCGTAATCTGCACACCGGCCAGACGTCCCTGCATGGAGTTAAGCATGTTCGGGCTTGACTCGCTCATCGGCTTGTCGAGGTCCATCACAGAGACAGCACCCGTCAAGTCAACCTTGCGTTGCGTGGTATAACCGGTCACCACAACCTCTTCCAATAGTTCGGCATTTTCCTCAAGCTCCACCTTCATGGATTCGGCGGCATTCACGAGCAGCGTCTTGTATCCCACATAGGATATTTCCAACTTTGCTCCCTCATTCACCTGAAGGGTGAAATTTCCGTCAAAATCGGTGGATGTTCCATTGTTTGTCCCTTTCTCCAGGACGGAGACTCCAATCATCGGCTCTCCTGTTTCCTTTGCCAGGACAACACCTTTTACAGTCAGATTTTGGGCATAGACAGGCCCCATTAAGATTGCCATTGCACACAGCATGATCAATCTCAGAAGATTGTTTTTTGGCATAGTAAATTTTAAGTTATGATTAATTTTTGTATCGTTTTCCGGTTTATAGCGGTTTTGTTGACGTAGGCAAATATACGGACATTCCCGTCCCAGACATGTAACAAATGTTTCAATCCCTATAAATTTGGTTACATGGCAACAATACTTACTTAATTTGTAACATTTTTGTTATTTTACTGTCAGAATTGCTATCTTTGCCTATGAACTGAATAATACTGATGAAAAAACCTTTTCTCTATATTTTACTTGTAACCCTCCTGTCATGCCTTCTTCCGGCATGCACAGCCGATGACTATAACGCCGAGCAAGAACGTTTTCTCATCGGCATCTCGCAATGCAGCGACGACAACTGGCGGAGAAAAATGAACGAGGAACTGCAACGGGAAGCAGCCATCAACCACTGTGTTGAACTGGAAATCCGTTCGGCCAACGACAACGACCAGACGCAGATTGACGACATCGACTACTTCATCCGGCAGAAAGTTGACCTTATCATCGTAGCTCCCAACACGACCAAAGCCATATCGCCCGCCATCAAACGGGCGCTCGACAGCCATATCCCGATTATTCTGGTCGACCGTTCCATCGACTCGGAAGACCCTACAGCCTACATCGGAGCCAACAATTTCGAAATCGGAGAAATGGTCGGCGAATATGTGGCATCCCGGCTGGAACATAAAGGAAAGGTCTTTGAGGTAACCGGACTGAAGGAATCATCGCCTGCCAAGGAACGCCACCGCGGATTTGTTCAGGCGTTGAGCGACGAGTCCGGCATTGAGTTGTCCAAAGTCGTTCACTGTGACTGGACCTATCCATCAGCAAGACGGATGGCCGAATCCCTCGCTCCCGAAATGCTGGAAGCCGACCTTGTATTCGCACACAACGACCCGATGGCTCTCGGCATACAGTCCGTGCTCGACTCCATCCAGCCCGGCAACGACGTTCTGATTGTGGGCGTCGACGCCCTGCCCGGCCCCAACATGGGCGCCCAATGGGTCAAGGACAAAAAGTTGGATGCCTCCTTCATCTATCCCACACGGGGTGACCTTGTCATGGAAACGGCACTGAAAATTCTCCGCAAGGAGCCGTATTCCAAGAACATCATCCTGCCCACGGCGCTGGTCGATGCCTCCAACGCCAACATCCTGCTGATGCAGGCCCGCGAGATTGACACTCAGACAGAGAAAATGATGCGGCTGAACGAACTGGTCGATACGTTCTGGGACCGTTACTCCATACAGAAGATGTTCCTCATCGCCTGCATCATTATTATTGTACTTTTCATTATCCTATTGTTCGTCGTTCTCCGTTCCTATCACGCTAAAGTACGGACTGCGGAATTGCTCGCCCGGCAGACGAAGGAGCTGGAGCGGCAACGGGAAGAGGTGAAGGCGGCGACTTCCGCCAAACTCTCTTTCTTCACCAGCGTTTCCCACGATTTCCGCACTCCCCTCACCCTGATTTCCGACCCGATACGCATTCTGAAGAAATCCGGCAACATTTCGGAGGCGGAACGCAGCATCCTCAACATCGCGCACAAAAACGTGCATATCCTGCTCCGCCTGATTAACCAGATACTCGATATCCGGAAGTTTGACAGCGGAAAGCTCAAGCTGAACGTCGTCAACGCCAACCTCCGCGACTGTATCACCGACTGGACCAATTCGTTCCAGCAAGTGGCGCAGAGCCGGCACATACACCTCTCGCTCGACTGCGGAGAGGGCAACTGGAACGTAGCTTTCGACCCGGAGAAAATGGAACGCATCGTGTTCAACCTGCTTTCCAACGCCATCAAATACACTCCTGAGAACGGGAAAATACACGTCCGGCTCTCGCAGGAAGCATCTTCGTTTGTCCTGCAGGTGACCGATTCGGGCACAGGTATCAAGAAAGAGGACGTGCAGAAAATATTTGACACATACTACCAGACTGACTCTTCGCAGAAGCAGAACAGCTCCGGCATCGGACTCTCGCTCGTCAAAGTCTTTGTAGAGCTTCACGGCGGCACAATTTCCGTCGACAGCGAATACGGCAAAGGCTCGGAATTCACCTGCCGCTTCCCGCTCCGGCAAATCGACAACGAGGCTCCGGTCGAAAAGTCGCAACTCATCTCCACGGAAACTATCAACGAGGAACTTGCGTCCTCCGACACCCAGAAAATTGACGAAATCATTAATGAGACCACGATGGAAAACGGGAAGCCCATCCTGCTCATCATTGACGACAACAGCGATATGCGCACGTACATACACACCATCCTGCAACCCGACTACAACATCATCGAAGCGGCCAACGGCAAGCAGGGCGTAGCTCTCGCCAACAAGTACCTGCCCGACATCGTCATCTGCGACATGATGATGCCCGTAATGGACGGTCTGGAATGCTGCCATATCCTCAAATCAGAGATGCGCACCTCGCATATCCCCGTACTGATGCTGACGGCCTGCTCCTTCGACGAGCAGCGGGTGGCATCCTATGAGAACGGTGCCGACGGCTTCATCGGAAAGCCGTTTGACTCGCAGGTGCTCTGCTCGCGCATCCATTCCCTGCTGGACAACCGCAAGCGCATCAAGGACTTCCTGTCGGAATCGCAACCGACGGAGACTGAAACGGACAACGCCAAGGCGGTGTCCGACATCGACAAGGATTTCATCCTTCAGTTCAAGCAAATCGTACAGGAGCAGATAGCCGACAACAACCTGTCGGTAGAAACCATCGGCGGCCAAATGGGACTGAGCCGCGTACAGCTCTACCGGAAAGTGAAGTCGCTTACCAACTATTCTCCCGTTGAGCTGATTAGAATCATTCGCCTTAAAAAAGCACAAATGCTACTGTCAACCGAGAAAAAGCTGACAGTAGCAGAAGTGTCCTATCGGGTAGGATTCTCCTCCCCTTCCTATTTCACAAAATGCTATAAGGAATATTTCAACGAGTCGCCGACCGCCACTCAGGAACGGCTGGCTTAGAGCTGCGAGCGAAGCAGCTCGACCAGTTCGGGCACGCCCTCACCGGCCTTCTTCTTGATTATCGTGACGTTCTCGGCACCCATCGGAATCTTCGCCGGATTAGGGTCGATGTAGTAGATAGGTGTGCCCGGACGCACATACATCAGCAGGCTCGCTGCCGGATAGACGTTGAGCGACGTACCGATAACGACAAAGATGTCGGCCTCGCGCACCCATTCGACCGCTTTCTCAAAGTTGGGAACGGCTTCCTGGAAGAACACGATGTGCGGACGTACCGGGTCGCCATATTCATCGCGCGTATCGACCGAAGTCTCCAGATTGTCGGGGGTCAGCGTATAGACGCGGTCCTCCCGCTTCATCGAGCGGATTTTCATCAGCTCGCCGTGCAGGTGGAGCACATGGGTCGAGCCTGCCTTCTCGTGCAAATTGTCGACGTTCTGGGTGATGACCCGCACGTCAAACCACTGCTCCAACTCCTTCAGCCCCAAATGGCCTGCATTGGGCTGACACTTCAATGCCTCGCGGCGGCGCTGGTTGTAGAACTCATGCACCAATGCAGGATTTCGCATGAATCCGTCAAGGCTCGCCACATCCATTACCGGATACTTATCCCACAGACCGCCGGAGTCGCGGAAAGTAGACAAACCACTCTCCGCACTGATGCCGGCACCTGTCGATACGACAATTTTTTTCATAGCTATTTAATCTAAGTCAATTAACTTCTTCATCTTCAACGGAATCTCCACGTTGTTGTTCAGACGGCTGAACACCTCGCAACCCTCACCGATGGCAAATACCGGTACGGGATTGCCCGCATGGCTGAACGTCGTGAAGCCAATACCGTATTTATGGTTCAAGATGTCATACACGATAGCCGAGAAAGAGAAGAATTCCTTGTAAAGTGTCTTTTGCGACAAATCCTTCTTCGTTCCCATCAGGTCGTAGGCCGCCTTCATGCGTGCCTCCTCGTCTTCCGTGACAGGGATAACCGTCCACAAGCCGAGCTTCTCGCCCATTGCTGCCTTTATTTCTTCCCAGGTATAATCCTTGTGTGCCACGCAGAAATCGTTGAAATTATCTTTCGAAATGCGTTGACAGTCAATCAGTCGTAGCGGAACGTTCTTATCTCCTTTGTCCACGCCAAGCGACAAACCGCCTGTGTTATGGTCGGCAGTCACTACAATGAGCGTTTCCTCCGGATGCTGCAGATAGAAATCGTAAGCCACGCGGATAGACTGCTGGAAGTTAAGGATTTCCTTAATCACTGTCGCGCCGTCATTGGCATGTGCTGCATGGTCAATATTTCCGCCTTCCACCATCATGTAGAAACCGTCGGGCGATACGCGCAACAGATGCTCCAGTCCGGCAGCCGTCATATCGCGCAACGTCATCGCACCCGGTATGCTGTCAATCGTGAGACCAATACTGTTCTCTTTCTTCGGGTTACCGGCTGTAAGCAGAATCTTCTGCGCCGACTTCACGCCCTCAAGCGCCTTCAGACCGTGAGCCACGGCATAACCGTTATCGGCGAAATCAGCAAAAATAGCCTCGCTGTTCTTCACGTCGTGCGTATAGGCTCCGGCAATGAAGTCAAATCCGCTACGCGCTCCGTCTGCACAGATTTCCCGGTACATATTGCGGTTCGGCTGATGAGCATACTGGGCTGCCGGAGTCGCGTCGTCGAACGCCACCGACGTCACCACGCCTACTCCATAGCCTGCCGCCTTCAGCTGAGAAGCCAGGCTGATTACCGCCGTCGAGTCAGGACGCACGCCAATCATATAGTTGTTGGTCTTCTCTCCCGTGGCAAGCGCCGTACCGGCTGCCGCCGAATCGGTCACGATATTGTTGGCAGAATAGGTCATAGCCATCGAAGTCACAGGGAACTGCATCATCAGCAGCGGTTGGTCATTGCCGAGCACCGTACGGTTGTAGGTCTCCGCAGCCATCACATGGCCGATGCCCATACCGTCTCCGATGAAGAAAAACACATACTTCACCGATGCCGACGCGCTCACAATCGCCGCCAGCATGAAAGTCAATACTAAAAATAATTTTCTCATAGTTAGTAATCATTCTATTTATTGAGGTTCAACATTTCCTCCATAATTTCCCGCGAATTATACAACCGCGGAATCTTGCGCTGTCCACCGAGCTTGCCGCTGCGCTTCAGCAGCCATTCGTCAAACAGACCCTTGCGGGCCTCAACGATGGAAAGACGGTTGATAAACAAGTCGCCCGAACGCTTGGCCTCATAGTCGGAATTCTCATGCTGCAACTGACGGTCGAGTATATCGGCAAACGCCTCCATATCGGCCGGACGACGCTCAAACTCCACAAGCCACTCATGGCGGCCCTTGCTCTGCGCCGTCGCATAGACCGGTGCCACCGTATAATTGGACACAGCCGCACCCGTCTGCTCGCAAGCCACTGCCAGAGCCGCATCGGCATTATAGACCATCAGCTCCTCGCCGAAAGCATTGATGAAGTGCTTCGTGCGGCCGGCAATCGTGATTTTCACCGGAGCCGTGCTCTCCACCCGTACCGTATCGCCGAGGCGGTAACGCCACAAGCCGTTGCAGGCCGTAATGACCAGCTCATACGTCTTTCCAGCCTCTACGTCGGCCACCGTCAACGCTTTGGGATGCTCGTTGTCGACCTCCGAAAGAGGTATGAACTCATAGAACACGCCCAAATCGAGCAACAGCAGCATAGCCTTCGTGTCCCACGAATTCTGCACGGCGAAAAATCCCTCCGAAGCGTTGTAAGTCTCCAGGAAGTGCATCTTGGTCGGGTCAGTCATCGCCTCATACTGCTCACGGTAAGGCTTGAAACTGATACCTCCATGGAAAAACACCTCCAGATTGGGCCACACCTCATGCAGATTGTCCACACCCTTACGGCGCAAAATCTCCTTAATGACAGAAAGGAACCAAGACGGCACACCCGAAATGTTCGTCACATTCTTATTCATGCTCGCCTCCACCAGTGCAGGGAGCTTCTTGCTCCAGTCCTCCATCAGTGCGACCTTCTTTCCCGGAATTCGCACCAGGTTGACCAGCGGATTTATATTGTCAATCAAGTTGGCGGACAAGTCACCTACCACCACATCACTGCGCAGATGAAGCTCATTGGCGAAACTGCCGCCCAGGATGAAAGCCCGACCGTCGAAAATACGGCTCTGCGGATTCAGATACAGATAATGGGCCACGCAGTCGGCACCGCCACGGTAATGACAGCGCTTGAACGACTCTTTTGTGATGGGGATATATTTACTTTTGCCGTCCGATGTGCCCGACGACTGTGCGAAATTCCGCACCCGACCCGGCCACAGGACGTCACGCTCGCCCTCAACCATCCGCATTACTTCCGCGCGAATGTCCTCATAATGTACCATCGGCACTGCCTCGCAAAAATCAGCATATGTCGAAATCTTATTAAAACTAAACCGCTTTCCGCATTCCGTCTGCTCAGCCTCTTTCAACAAGGAACGCAACTGTTGCATCTGAATGCTGGCGCCCTCTGCCGCAAAGCGGGAAGTCTGCTTTATCCGCGGCATGAAGAAAGGACGCAATAATGAAGTCAAACTCATTACTTAATATATTGTTCAATTGCAAAGATAGTGAAAGGCGAGAGTAAAGGCAAATGAGAACGGAATTTTCAACACACCTATGACGCATTCCGACCAGCCTTATTTATAATTTAATAGAACGGAGATTTTTAAAGCAATAAAAAAATGCATTCACGGCATTGACAAATCTTGATTTTTGTTTTTCTACAACTCTCAATTTGCATTATCTTTGTAGTCTGGATGGATAGTACACTCCGGTATTATGAAATACAATTTTTTGAAAGGAATATTTGACAAAGTTGTCGATCTCCTGAAGTTTATCTGGCACGGAATCATCCGGTTCCTCCACTGGTACAAACGCACGTACAAATCCCTGCGCTGGTACGGAAAGGCTGTCATGGCCGCCATTTCGTTTGTCGCGTTCTGCATGCTCATGCTGTTTTTAGTCGACATCAATTTCCTGTGGCTGTTCGGTAAATCACCGAGCCTGCACACCATCTCCCACCCCAAGCAGGACATTTCATCAACCCTTTACAGCGCCAACGGTGAAATCATCGGCCGCTACTACCGGGAAAACCGACTTCCTGTCACTTATGAGGAAATATCCCCCGTCCTCATTGATGCGCTGATTTCCACAGAGGACGAGCGGTTCTACGACCACTTCGGTATCGACCTCCAGGGCGTGGCCGCCGCTGCCTCCGAAATGGTTCGCGGACAGGATGCCCGCGGAGCCAGCACCATCACCCAGCAGCTCGTGAAAAACATGTTCAAGACCCGTACGGAATACTCTACCGGTCTTACCGGCTACATTCCCGGCGTACGCCTGCTTGTCATGAAAGCGAAGGAGTGGATTACGGCTGTCAAACTTGAAATGTTCTTCTCAAAAAAAGAAATCCTGACCATGTATCTCAACACGGTCGATTTCGGAAGCAACGCCTACGGCATCCGCACGGCGGCGAAAACCTACTTCAACACGACTCCCGACAAGCTGACGCCTGACCAATGTGCCGTGCTCGTCGGCCTGCTCAAGGCCACCACGACCTACAACCCGCGGCTTCACCCCGACAACAGCCTGAAGCGCAGGAACGTCGTGCTTGAAAACATGCGCCGTCACAATGTCATATCGCAAGAGGAATTTGACTCGCTGAAACAGCTTCCGATTACGCTCCACTACAGCCCGGAACGTCCGACCGACGGTATTGCTCCCTATTTCCGCCAGGAAGTGGCCAACCGGCTCAATGAATGGTGCAAGGAAAACGGCTACGACCTCTACGGCGACGGCCTGCAGATTTACACAACCCTCGACATCAAGATGCAGCGGTATGCGGAAGAGGCTGTCAGAAAGCACATGGAACAGGTGCAACGCAACTTCAACGCCGACTGGGGCCGCGAGAATCCATGGCGCGACGAGAACAAGCAGGAGCTGAAAGGATTCATCGAGGGACTGGCAAAACGGACCGACTACTACAAGTCGCTCCAGAAGGAATTCCCCAATAATCCGGACTCCATCGACTACTATATGAACCTGCCCCACATGGTTTCCGTGTTTGACTATAAGAACGGCACACGCAACATGCTGTTGAGTACGATGGACTCCATCCGCTACATGGTGCGCTTCATGCACTGCTCATTCGTTGCGCTCGAACCGGCAACGGGTGAGGTAAAGGCATGGGTGGGCGACATTGATTTCGACCACTGGAAATATGACAAGGTAACGGCCGAGCGTCAACCGGGCTCGACGTTCAAGCTCTTTGTCTACACGGCCGCCATGGAAAACGGCCTCGGACCGTGCGACGAGCGCATCGACACCTACCGCACCTACGATGCCTTCGATGCCGACGGAAAACCGACCAAATGGGCACCACGCAACGCCACCTGGACCTACACCAACGCACCGATGTCGCTGAAACACGCGTTCTCCAACTCCATTAACTCGGTGGCTGTGGCCATAGCCGACGAAATCGGAATGGATAAGGTGATTGACGTGGCGAAACGCCTCGGCATCAGTTCTCCGCTCGACAATACGCCGGCGCTGGCTCTCGGCTCTTCCGACGTGAACCTGCTCGAACTGACCAATGCCTACAATACGATTATGAACGACGGACGGTACAACGAGCCGGTGCTCGTGACACTCATCAAGGACAAGGATGGAAACGTCATCTATGAACATAAGCCGGAACAGCGCGAAGCCGTCAGCTACGAGACGGCCTTCCTGATGCAGCAGATGCTGCGTGCCGGCATGACGGAACCGGGAGGTACATCGCTCGGCCTTTGGGGATACAACATCCACAACTACGACACCAACTTCGGCGGCAAGACCGGTACCACGTCCAACAACAGCGACGGCTGGTATGTCGGAGCTACACCCCGTCTCGTGGGCGGCTGCTGGGTCGGCGGTGAGTACCGTAGCGTGCATTTCCGCTCCACTATCCACGGACAAGGCTCACACACGGCCATGCCTGTCTTCGCCTACTTCATGGAGAAGGTGCTGAAAGACCCGTCACTGAAACGCTACCGCTCGAAATTCCCGGAAAAGCCGAAGATGGAAATCAGCCGTTCCTACAACTGCCGGCCGTTTGTCGTACCAGATACGCTGGCAACTGACTCCATCAATACCGCCGACATACGGATTGACACCGAAGGCGCCGAAGACGCAGACCTTCCCGAGGACGTAATTATTGATGAGAATGCCCTCGAATAGGGTACGGACAAGATAGAAAAGGAAAGCGGGAACCGCCATCAGGCAGTTCCCGCTTTCCTTTATAAATAATGTATCTTTTCAGATGCAGCACAAGATTTAGCTGCAACCGGTTCTTAGTATTGTTCCTTCTCGTTAGGGAAGTCGGCAGTCTTCACATCCTCGATGTATTTTGCCACAGCGTCAGTGATGATGGTGCTCAAGTCGGCATAGCGACGCAGGAATCGCGGAGAGAAGCCCTTGTTGATACCAAGCATGTCATGCATTACAAGCACCTGACCGTCAACGCCGCCACCGGCACCGATACCGATAATAGGCACTGACACTTCCTTAACCACACGGGCAGCCAGTTCGGCAGGAATCTTTTCAAGTACGATAGCGAAACAGCCGATTTCCTCCAACAGCTTCGCATCCTCAACCAACTTCTTTGCCTCAGCCTCTTCTCTTGCACGCACGGTGTAAGAGCCGAACTTATTGATGGACTGCGGAGTAAGTCCGAGGTGTCCCATCACCGGGATACCGGCACACAGAATACGCTCGATTGACTCTCTCACTTCCGAGCCACCCTCCAGCTTGACACAGTCGGCATGGGTTTCCTTCATGATGCGGATGGCTGACGACAGCGCCTCCTTTGAATTTCCCTGGTAGGTACCAAACGGCATATCCACTACGACCAACGCACGCTTCACCGCACGCATTACCGATTTTCCATGATAAATCATCTGGTCAAGCGTCATGGGCAATGTCGTAACGTTACCGGCCATCACGTTCGAAGCGGAGTCACCCACAAGGATTACGTCCATTCCGGCCTCGTCAATCAATTTGGCCATCGAGTAATCATAGGCCGTCAGCATGGAGATTTTCTCACCGCGCTGCTTCATCTCGAACAGGCGGCGTGTAGTCACCTTTCTTTTATCTTCTACGTAAGTTGACATTATGAATTTGTTTTGATTCAGGCTGCAAAGATAGTGCAAGACAAATGAATAGGCAAATTATTCCCTCCGAAAAGGCCGCCTCCGCCGACGGCTGCCCGACGGAGGATGAAAATTTTCCAAATGCCTCCATGCGGTTTTTACCGCTAAAATTATTACTTTTGCACCACAGATTGGTTTCCAACGGGCCGCTCCGGCCTAAGGAATTAAAAGGGAACAGGGTGCAAATCCCTGACAGTCCCGCTGCTGTAAGCTCTATTCCAACGCGTGACAGTCTGTTTCTCCACTGGCAACCCTGCCGGGAAGGAGGTCAACGCGAGAGTAAGTCAGAAGACCTGCCATCTGCAAACTGAAATTTTAACCGGTCTCGAGGAAAGGACGGTTGAATGCTTGACTTTATTTTCAAACGCTATCATTTCCGCACATTCTGCCCGTTTGTCGGCAGGAATCGTCGGTGTCTTCTTGTTGCTTGCCGTGTTCCGACGGCAGCACACGGTCGGCTGTCAACTCCCGTTTCTCTCAGGCCAGCAACTTTTTAACAAATTCACAACAATGAAAAAAATTTTTTTGCTCCCGGCCTGTCTGCTGCCCATTCTGGCCGTTACCGCATGCAGCAGCGAAGACGGTCCCAAAGGCGGTGACAACACGCCGACACCTTTCGTCACCCGTGTAATCGACTACCGTCCGGCTGTCGGACAATTCACCAACCAGCTCCCTGAATACGAAGAAGGCGACACTCAGGAAGACATGAACCGCAAAGCTCTCGCCGCCATCGGAGGCGAAGGCGAGGGAATGGTGACTTTGGGCGGATTCGGCGGTTACATCATCGTGGGATTCGACCACACCATCGAAAACAAATCCGGTCTTTGCGACTTCCGCGTCTTGGGCAATGCGTTCTACGCCAACGGCCAGTCGGATTACGGCAGCTGCGAACCCGGCGTCATCATGGTCAGCTACGATGCCAACCACAACAACCAGGCTGATGACCCGTGGTATGAAATCGCCGGCAGCTCACACCTTGGCGGCAAGGAAAGCTGGATTGACCTTGCCAATGAAGCCGGAAACGACACGAAAACCATCGCCGATTACGAAATCACCTATTTCCGCCCGGAACAGAATCCGGACACAGCCACCGACAACTACATCCGCTGGGAAGACAATCAGGGCAACAGCGGCTACAAGGCGATGAATTCCTCCCACAAGCAACCCTATTACCCTCAATGGATTAAAGAAGACAAAATCACCTTCAAAGGAACGCGCCTGCCTCAAAACGGCATCGACCTGAGCAAGGAAGGCAAATACTACGCGCTCTACCGCTTCCGCTACGGATATGCCGACAACGAGCTCAACAGCAACGACGCCTCTGCCATCGACATCGACTGGGCTGTTGACGGCCAGGGCAACCCGGTCAACCTGCCGGGCGTGGATTTCATCAAAATCTACACCGGCGTCAACCAGGAAAACGGATGGCTCGGAGAGTGCTCCACGGAAATAACCGGCGTAGTCGACCTGCATCTGACCCAAGTCGAAATCAAAAGTTCCACCATCAAGCAATAAGTGAATCATATATTAACACATCAAAATATTATCTATGTTAAGTATTAAATCCTTACTCAAAGCATCCCTGCTTTCACTCGCTTTTCTTTACAGCTGTAGCTCCGAAGAGCCCATCGCGGCCGACCCCGTACTGGAAGTCGCCATCCCTGAATCATCCAACCCCATCTTTGTCACTCCCGGCACACCCTACCAGCTTAACTTCACGGCAGAGAACGCCGGTTCCATCCAGGTGAGCAACCTGCCGGAAGGCTGGAGCGCGGAAGTCGACATGGCCGGAAAGAACATTTCCGTCAGCGCGACCGCCGAGGCTACCTCTGTGGCAAAACTGACCGTAACGGCTGTCAACGACACGAAGAGCGTATCGCAGGAAGTCAGCTTCTACTGCCTCAACTCCTTCGACAACCCTGCCGGCACGTTCGTGCTCAACGAGGGCAACATGACCACCGAAAACGGTACTCTCACCTATATCACTCCCGAGGGCTATGTCATTGACGATGCCTACAAGGCGGTCAACGGTACGGAACTCGGCAACGTGGCTCAGGATATGTTCTTCCTCGACGGTAAAATCTATATCATCTCTCAAAACGGCAACAAGAACGCAACCGGCACAAGTTTTGAGAACGACGGCATGATGGTCATATTGGACGCAAAGACGCTCAAAAAAGAGAAATCCTTCACCCACGACGACCTCCCTGCCCTCGAATGGCCCACACACATCGCAGCCATTGACCCGCAGCACGTCTATGTCCGCGACAACAACGGCATCTACCGTCTCAATTCCGACACCAAGGAACTGACATTGGTGGAAGGCACCGAAGGCGCTCCCAAAAGCCGTTTCGTAGTGATGAACGACAAAGTCTACACATATAAGCAAGGTTCCTTGAGCGGCCTGTTGGAAATCTCGGCAGACAGCGACCAGGCAAAATCCATCCTGTTCCCGTTCCGTGTGGAAATCAGCATCAACGAAGTGCTGGGTATCCGGGCGGCTGACAACGGAAAAGTATGGGTTATGTCATTCGGTTTCGGCAAAATGGCCATCGGAAAATTTGACCCGTCAACCAAAGAAATCATCCAACGTGAAATCACCGTTCAGCCGTCGGTTGGCAGCAGCGGTATCGCATTCGCGGCCAAAGGAAACGAAATCTACTATGCCGACGACCTTACGCTGTACCGTCTGAAATTCGACGAAAACCCTGAACTTGACGCCGCATCCGGACTGGAAGCAGAGGAACAGCTCGCTACCCTTTCCGAACTCGACTCCAACGCCGGCATTCTCTACAACGGGCTGGCCATCCATCCTGAAACCGGCAACCTCTATGCCAATACCATCAAGTCGTTCCCGCTCTTCAACAAGAACCAGATTTGGGTGTTCGACACGGCTTCCGATTTCAAGAACCCATTGGCAAAATACGAGAACCACACTCATTTCCCTGCCGGATTCTATTTCCCTAATCACAATAACTAACAACCACCTTTCCTATGAAAATTTCGTTTTATTCCAGTTTGGCCCTTGGCCTCGCTCTCATCGCCACAGGATGTTCTGACGAGCCCAAGCCCAACAACCAAACGCCTCCCGAAAATCCGGGCGGCTATGCCGACCCTGACGGCGTGCTGATTCTCAATCAGGGAGCAGGCTCCGACGAAAGCAGCTCGCTGACCTATATCGCTCCTGACGGAACCGTTCAGGAGAAAGTCTATGCCGCTGTCAACAACTCCACGTTAGGCTATGAGGCCCAGGACCTCTATATGTATGGCGGGAAGCTCTATATCTTGAGCAACAGCACCTACGACCGTCCGTCTGACGGCTCTCTGGTGATTGCCGATGCCGTTACGCTCAAGAAAGAGAAAGCGTTTGCCTTCGACCAGTTGAAATTCCCAAAACCGGAAGGCTCTCTCGAAAAAGACGAGATGCTTCCGCTGACCACTCCCCTCTGCAACATCGCCGTAGTCGACGAGAACAACGTCTTCCTCTCCGACGAGCAGGGACTCTTCCGCCTCAATCCGGCTACCAGCGAGATGAAAATCCTCAAAGGTTCCTTCGCGTTCGGCAATCAGGGCATGACCATCGAGAGCATCGCCTCCACCCGGGGCATGACAGTTGTCGGCGACCGCGTCTACTGCGGTGGCGGCGGTTTCTGGGCAACTACCCGCCTGCTTGAGTTCGCCAAAGACAAGGATGAGGTGAACCGCGAGCTGGAGCTTCCCAACGGTGATTTCATCAGCGGTGTCTGCCAGACGGGCGACCACGAGATTCTCGTTGCCACCTGTGGCCGACTGGGCAGCAAGAAGGGCTATTTCTATTATGTAGACCTCAACAGCTGGACCATCACAGATGAGCATCAGATAGCTGCCGACATCTCGGCCGGATTCATGCCTTCTTCCGGTATCTCCCTGGCCGGCGACTATATTTATTTCGCGGCAGGCTCGACAACCGTCAAGCGTGTATCCACCAAAACATGGAAAGTGGAGGATGTCGTTGACGTCACTGCGGATGCGCCCGATGCCAAATACCTGAACTGCAACGTTGTGGCAAATCCTGCCAACAACTACATCTATGTGGCGGTATCCGACAAATATTACGAAAACGTGATTGTCCACAACTACCTGCTTGTCTACGACTGCAGCGGAGAGACTCCGAAACTCGTCAGCAAGATTGAGGGCAAGACCAGCTATGCGGTCGGCATTTATCCGATGTCGAGATTCAGCTCCAAATAACAAGACTGATTCAGCCATACTACCGAAGGAGTCCGGCGTTCCGGGCTCCTTCCTTTTTTAATGTTTTACTCCTTTTGGCTACAGAAAGCGACATTTTGTTAAAAAATATAAGTATCCTATTTTTTTCTCTCAAAATATTTCTCCGAAAAATATATATTCTTAACTTTGTGAATACGCGACCACACAAACCTTTATATATGAAAAAACACAAACGCGTAAGCGACAACGACACACCTCGCAAAATGCCCGTCAGCATGATTGTACTCACCGTAGGCAGCATAATACCCGTATGCGGATGGCCGCTTTTTATGTCCGCCTACAACCTAAGGGCAAACGACCTGACAACGATTTTCGCTATCATCTTTCCCGTCTACATCATCCTCTGCGGTTTTCTCGCTTACAAATGTTTTCTCATAAAAAAGGAAGTAACCTACATCCTGCTCTCCATCATCTGGCTTTCCTACGCGGCTCTGATTACAGGAGCAGTACTCAACGAATAGAAGACTATCTTACTATAACTATTTAATAACTTTTAAAATCCTACTACTATGATTATCGGTATCCCAAAAGAAATCAAAAACAATGAGAACCGAGTATCGATGACTCCTGCAGGAGTTCACGAACTTGTTAGACACGGTCACACAGTCCTTGTACAGAAGACGGCCGGAAACGGCAGCGGATTTTCTGACGAAGATTACGTTCATGTAGGTGCAAAAATGCTTGACACTATTGAGGAAGTCTATGCACAGGCAGAAATGATTATCAAGGTAAAGGAACCAATCGAACCGGAATACAAGCTTGTTAGAAAGGATCAACTGATTTTCACATATCTGCACTTCGCCAGCAGCGAGACGCTGACACGCGCCATGATGGAAAGCGGAGCCGTGTGCCTCGCCTATGAGACTGTACGCCGCCCCGACAACAGCCTTCCGTTGCTGATTCCGATGTCGGAAGTGGCCGGCCGTATGTCCGTACAGGAAGGTATGTACTTCCTCGAACGTCACCACGGCGGTAAGGGCGTGCTTCTCGGCGGTGTCCCGGGTGTGAAACCTGCCAAGGTATTTGTCATCGGTGGTGGTATCGTAGGTACGGCTGCCGCACGCACGGCTGCCGGAACAGGCGCCGACGTTACAATCGCCGACATCTCGCTTCCTCGTCTCGCTTATCTCGATGAGGTTATGCCGAAAAACATCAAGACTCTCATGTCAAACGAATACAACATCCGTCAGGAACTCGCTGAGGCCGACCTCGTTATCGGTGCCGTTCTGATTCCGGGTGCAAAAGCTCCGAAACTCATCACCCGCGACATGCTCAAGCTCATGAAGAAGGGTACGGTGATGGTTGACGTGGCTATCGACCAGGGCGGTTGCTTCGAAACTTCCCATCCGACAACTCACCAAGACCCAATCTACATTGTTGACGACATCGTTCACTACTGTGTAGCAAACATTCCGGGCGCGGTGGCTCGCACGTCTACGTTTGCCCTCACCAACGCAACTCTCCCCTATGCCCTCCGTCTTGCCGACAAGGGATGGCGTGAAGCTTGCCGTGAGAGCGAGGAAATGCGCGAAGGCCTCAACATCGTTGGTGGAAAGGTAGTCTACAAGGGCGTTGCCGAAGCCTTCAACCTGCCTTACACTCCGGTGGAGGAAGTGCTTTAGACTGAAAATTAAATCCGTTAACTAATACTTTAATATTGTAAATGAGGTCAGGCTGCGAGAGCAGCCTGATTCTTTATTGTCCGCTCTTGTCCCAACTTTAGACCCGTTTTTTTAATCCAAATCAGCTTTTTGTCTTAACTTTGATGCCATCAAACGCAAAACAGCCATACAATGAAACAATATATCGAACTGCTCCAGCATGTGATGGAACACGGGACGCTGAAAAGCGACCGCACCGGTACGGGCACGAAAAGCGTGTTCGGCTATCAGATGAGATTCAATCTTGAGGATGGTTTTCCCTTGCTGACCACCAAGAAACTCCATCTGAAATCCATCATTCACGAGCTTCTCTGGTTCCTGAAAGGCGATACCAACGTCAAGTACCTTCAGGAAAACGGTGTACGCATCTGGAACGAATGGGCCGATGCCGACGGTAACCTCGGACACATCTACGGCTACCAATGGCGCTCCTGGCCGACCTACGACGGCGGATTCATCGACCAAATCAGCGAGGCGGTGGAAACCATCAAGCACAACCCCGATTCCCGCCGCATCATCGTCAGCGCGTGGAACGTGGCCGACCTCGACAAGATGAACCTTCCGCCCTGCCACGCCTTCTTCCAGTTCTATGTGGCCGACGGCCGTCTGAGCCTGCAACTCTACCAGCGCAGTGCCGACATCTTCCTCGGCGTGCCGTTCAACATCGCCTCCTATGCCCTGCTGCTCCAGATGATGGCGCAAGTGACAGGACTGAAAGCCGGCGATTTTGTCCACACGCTCGGCGATGCCCACATCTATACCAACCATTTCGAGCAGGTGCGCGAGCAGTTGCAGCGCGAACCGCGCCCGCTGCCCGTCATGAAGCTCAATCCTGAGATAAAGAACATTTTCGACTTCCGCTACGAAGACTTCACGCTGGAAGGCTACAACCCGCATCCTCACATAAAGGGTGTCGTATCCGTATAAACGAAAAAACGAACCGATTATGAAGAAACTGTCAGTAGTCGTGGCCGTGGCCCGCGACAACGCCATCGGCCGCAACAGTGACCTGCTGTGCCACCTGCCCGCCGACCTGCGCCACTTCAAGAACCTCACCTCCGGCCACACGGTCGTAATGGGACGCCGCACGTTCGACTCCCTGCCCAAGGGCGCTCTCCCCAACCGCCGCAACATCGTGATTACGCGCAACCCGGCGTTTTCCGCTCCCGGCACAGAGACAGCCGCCAGCATTGAGGCGCTGCCAGGCATGATTGCACCCGACGAGACGGTATTTGTCATCGGCGGCGAGCAGATTTACCGCCAGCTGCTTCCCCTTGCCACAGAGCTTTGCCTGACGCGTATCGAAGCCTCATTTCCTGATGCCGACACGTTCTTTCCGGTGTTCGACGAAAACGAATGGGAAGAGACATGGCGCGAGGCTCACGAACCGGACGAGAAAAACGCTTACCCCTACACGTTCCTCATCTATCGACGGAAATAAGGGACAGCATAACATACAGTCAAAAACAACAGGCGCCGGAGAATCCGATGTGGTTCTCCGGCGCCTGCCGTTATCTGTCAGTCCCGCTTAGCGCAATTCGCTCAGCAACCGCTCAATATAGGCCGACGGCTGCAGACGGTTAGCCTCAGCCAGATGCAGCCGGGCTTCCTTTACCTCTTCCGACGAAATCGGCAGATTGCGCGACTTCACCTCATAGTAATAGTAAACCCCGATATTGAGCAGGGCATCGACATCGGTCGGGTCGATTTTCAGTATTTCCTTATAGCATTTGACCGCCGACGGATAATCATCGAGCAGTTTGTATCCTCTCGCCTTAATGCCGAGAATCATCGGGTCGCGGGCGTTGAGAGCCAGCAGCGTGTCGCTCATCGCCACCATCTTTGCCCCGTTATTGCGGATGTCGTAGTATTTCGCCAGACGAATCTGAATGTTGCGGCTCATCCACGGCAAATGATCTTTCACCCGATAAAAGAAACGCTCCGCCTCCTGTGGCTCGCCTATCTCAAACGCCGACTTGCGCACCTCGTCAAACAGCCGGTCAAGCGACAGTCCGGCGTTCTGCGCGCGCTCAAACAGACTCATCTGCCGCTCCGTGTCCTGGATTATTCCCGACACGACAATTGCCCGCGCATAGGTGGCAATATCGTCAGGCTCGTCCTCCAGTATCGCATAGAACATGGCAAGCGCGTTCGGCCACTCGCTGTGCGCATAGAAACGGCCGGCCTTCTCACGCAGCACCTTCATGTCGGGCTTCGCGGCAAACGCCGGGGAGGACACCGCCGGCATCACCAACAGAAGAGCCGCTGCCACCCACAGCAAAACCCTCAGACGCGTATAAAAATATGCCTTCATATCAATTTAGGATACGGAAAATATTGTTTCTTATCGACAAAGTAACTAAATTTGTGAAAGACATTCAAATAAAGACTATTAAAAAATGAGAACAAGCTACAAACGCATTCTGCTCAAGCTCAGCGGAGAATCACTGATGGGCAGTCAAGGATATGGCATCGACCCCGTCAGAGTGGGTGACTACGCCGAACAAATCAAGGAACTTGCCCAGTCGGGTGTGGAGATTGCCATCGTCATCGGCGGTGGAAACATCTTCCGTGGCCTTGCCGGTGCCGCCAAAGGCGTAGACCGCGTGAAGGGCGACCAGATGGGTATGCTCGCCACCGTCATCAACTCGCTTGCTCTCTGCTCGGCTCTTGAGAAAGAGGGACAGCCTGCTCAGGTGTTCACAGCTGTCAACATGTTCCCTATCGGTGAGCACTACAGCAAGTGGAAAGCCATCGACGCCATGAAGGCCGGCAAAGTGGCCATCATCTCCTGCGGCACAGGCAATCCTTTCTTCACAACCGACACAGGCTCTGCCCTGCGTGGCATTGAAGTCGAGGCCGACGTCATGCTGAAGGGTACACGCGTGGACGGCATCTACACAGCCGACCCCGAAAAGGACCCGACTGCCAAGAAGTTTACGGAAATCACTTACGATGAAATCTACGAGCGCGGTCTGAAAGTCATGGACCTCACCGCTACCGTAATGTGCAAGGAGAACAACTTGCCGATTATCGTATTCGACATGGACACGAAAGGCAACCTGAAGAAAGTCATCGAAGGCGAGCCTATCGGCACACTTGTCTATCAGAAATAACGCAATTTAAGAAAATCAAAAACCATACTAACTATGAACGATATCAACACTTATATTAATCCGGCTCAGGAAAAAATGGAGATGGCCGTGGAATATCTGGACGAAACGCTTGCCCGCATCCGCGCAGGAAAAGCTAACCCGAAAATCCTCGACGGCATCAGAGTAGACTATTACGGAAGCGCAGCTCCTATCAGCAACGTGGCTAACGTAGCTGTGCCCGACGCACGCACCATCGTCATCACTCCGTGGGAAAAGTCAATGTTCAAGGAAATTGAGAAGGCCATCATCAACTCCGAAGTAGGTATCACTCCGGAAAACAACGGTGAAGTCATCCGCCTCACTATTCCGCCGTTGACAGAAGACCGCCGTAAGGCTCTCGTTAAGCAATGCAAGGGCGAGGCTGAGCAAGCTAAAATCTCTGTGCGCAACGCACGCCGCGACGCTATCGAAGGCCTGAAGAAAGCCATCAAGAACGGCATGCCGGAAGACGTTGAGAAGGATGCAGAAGCCAAAGTGCAGAAAATCCACGACAATTTCATGAAGAAAATCGACGAGCTCTTCGCAGCCAAGGAAAAAGAAATCCTTACTGTCTAAGACCTCCTCTCCTGTCTAGTCCTAAATAACCGTTACAGTAATTGGACAAAAATAAATTATTTCTCACAGTTCAGCAAGGTTCGTCTTG
>CALUMX010000031.1 GCA_944321875.1 uncultured Muribaculaceae bacterium | reverse complement strand
TTTTTCCTCCTATTTTAATATTCCTGAGGAGAAGCAAAGGTAATGTATTTTAGACAAACAAACTCCGGTTTTGAGAGAAAAAACCGTAATTTAGACAAACAAATAACACCTTAAAAGGCCTTAAAACACCAACGCGACAAACAAATTATTTTTGTTTATCGCGTTGACATTCAATTATTTAGCCTATCTGTAGGCTATTAATATTCTTCCTCGTTGAAGAAGAAGTCTTCCTTACTTGGGTAGTCTGGCCAGATGTCTTCGATGCATTCGTAGACCTCACCTTCATCCTCCATTTCCTGGAGGTTTTCAATCACTTCAAGGGGAGCTCCTGAACGCATGGCGTAGTCGATGAGCTCTTCTCTCGTTGCCGGCCATGGGGCATCCTCAAGTTTCGATGCAAGTTCAAGTGTCCAATACATAGTCTTAAGATTTTTCAGATTAAAAATTTCGATGCAAAAATAGCACTTAAATTATTATCTGCAATCTTTGTCCCAGAAATTTTCTTCGAATTGATTGTGAATATTGTTAAAACGGGCGAGTACGAAGAAATAATCGCTGAGGCGGTTGATGTAGATGAGTACCTGTTCGTTGACCGGAGCCGTGTTGGACAGCTCTACGATGCGGCGCTCTGCACGGCGTGCAATCGTGCGGCAAACGTGAGCCAGCGATGAGATACGGCTTCCGCCCGGCAGGATGAAGTTGGTCATCGGTGGCAGTTCGGAGTCGAGAACGTCGATTTCGTGCTCGATGCGGGCGATGTCGTCGGCGTCAAGGCCTGATACGGGTGCGCTTGCCGGCTGGTTGTCAGTTGCAAGGTATGCACCGATGTTGAACAACTTGTTTTGAATCACTTTCAGGAATTCCTTCATGTCGGAAGGAATGTTATGTAGATTGTCGAGAAGTCCGATGAAGGAGTTGAGTTCGTCGATAGTTCCGTATGCTTCGATGCGGACATCGTTTTTAGCAACGCGCTTTCCCCCTACGAGAGAGGTCATACCACGATCGCCTGTTGCTGTGTACACAATACTTTTCTTTACCATAATTTTATATTTATAAATCTAATTCCTTAATCTTTTTTAAACATTCTTCTGCTGAATTAACAGCAATAATTGTGCCAACAGCTTCCGGGGCTGCCAGATTTGTCTCAACGAAGTGGTTGAGCAGGGCGAGGAAGTGGTCGAAAAGCCCGTCGATATTGACAATCAGTATCTTTTTCGAGAAATCGCGGTTGACTGTCATGTGTGCCAGCGTGCTCATCACCTCATCGATGGTTCCGATGCCGCCCGGAAGGGCCACATACACCTGTCCGAGCTCTGTCAGCCTTGCCTTGCGCTCGCTGAGGTCGAGGGTGTAAATCATCTGGTCAACGATAGGGTCGGCCAACCGGCGGAACACCTCGGGGATGATTCCCGTGACGCAGGCGCCGTGTTCCTTGGCGGTGGCGGCGAGCACGTGCATCTGTCCGGCGTTGGAGCCGCCGTAGATGAGGCGGGCTTTCATTTCGCCGATGCCCTTGCCCAAGGTGACGACGGCCTCCTTGAAGCTGTCGCTGATGTCAGATTTTGAGGATAGATAGACTGTTATGTTCATAATAATCAGTACCTGTATTGTTTAAACGGTGTGGATGAACCGTTTGTTTAACGTCTGTTCTTTTTCTTTTTGGTTCCGGTTTTTGCCGGCTTGCTTTTCTTCTTCGACTTTTTGGTTTCGGTGACGACCTCTTTGTTCTTGTTGACGGTTGTCTTTGATTTCACCTGTCCGTTCTCGTCGACGAGGGCGAAGTCAAGCTGCTTCTTGTTGAGGTCGGCGCGTGCCACCTGTACTGTCAGTTTGTCACCGAGCTGGTAGACGTGCTTGTGACGGCGTCCGATGAGGCAGTAGTTCTTTTCGTCAAATTCGTAGTAGTCGTCGTCGAGGTCGCGGATAGGTACCATACCCTCACATTTGTTTTCGTCGAGCTCCACATACAGACCCCATTCGGTCACGCCGGAAACCGTACCTTCGAAAATCTTGCCGAGGCGGTCCTTCATGTATTCCACCTGCTTGTATTTGATGGACGCGCGTTCCGCATTGGCTGCGAGCTGTTCCATGTCGGAGGAGTGCTTACACTCGTCCTCCAGTTTCTGGGCGTTGACAGCGCGTCCGCCGTTGAGGTAGCGGTCGAGCAGACGGTGTACCATCATATCCGGATAGCGGCGGATAGGTGAAGTGAAGTGGGTATAGTAGTCGAATGCCAGACCGTAGTGTCCGACGTTGACGGTTGAGTAGACGGCCTTTGCCATCGAGCGGATGGCGAGGATGGAGAGCATGTTCTCTTCTGGGCGGTCTTTCACGAGCGCGAGCATCTTGTTGAGCGAGTTGTTCATGTCGGAACGTTTGCCCTTTGTCTTTACCTTGTAGCCGAAGCGGCTGGCAATCGCGGCGAAGTTGAGCATCTTGTCAGGGTCGGGATTGTCGTGGATGCGGTAGACGAACGGTTTCGGCTTTTTCTTGCCTTTCGGCAGACCGATTTCGGTAGCTACCTGCTTGTTGGCGAGGAGCATGAATTCCTCGACGAGCTTGTTGGCATCCTTCGATACTTTAAAGAATACGTCAATCGGGTGTCCCTTCTCGTCAATCTCGAAGCGAACCTCAAAACGGTCGAAGTTGACGGAGCCGTGTTCGAAGCGGCGTTTGCGCAGGGCTTTGGCCAGCTGGTCAAGCATGAGCACTTCCTCCTTGTAGTCGCCTTGGCCGGTTTCGATGATTTCCTGTGCCTCCTCGTAGGTAAAGCGGCGTACGCTCTTGATAACGGTACGGCGGATGCGGTGAGCCAGCACGTTGGCATGCTCGTCCATCTCGAAGATGCAGGAGAACGCCAGTTTCTCCTCGTCAGGACGGAGGGAGCAGATGCCGTTGCAAAGATGTTCAGGCAGCATCGGAATCGTACGGTCAACGAGGTAGATGGAT
Source organism: uncultured Muribaculaceae bacterium (assembly GCA_944321875.1). Lineage (GTDB taxonomy): Bacteria > Bacteroidota > Bacteroidia > Bacteroidales > Muribaculaceae > Limisoma. The sequence continues at coordinate 33,061 of CALUMX010000031.1, read as the reverse complement.
GTGGCGCGCTTGAAGGCTTCCTTGTCGATAATGGAGCCGGGGCGCACGTAGTGGGTTACGTCGGCGATGTGCACGCCCACTTCCCAGTTGCCGTTGTCGAGACGGCGGATTGACAGCGCGTCGTCGAAGTCTTTGGCATCGCGCGGGTCGATGGTGAAGGTGGTCACGCCTCTGAAATCCTCTCTCAGAGCCACTTCCTCGGGCGTGATGCCGGCGTCGATTTTATCGGCTGCGGCTTCCACGTTCTTCGGATAGACGTAGGGGAGACCGTATTCGGCGAGGATGGCGTTCATTTCCGAGTTGTTCTCACCGGCTACACCGAGAATGTCGATAATCTCGCCGGTCGGGTTCTTGTCGTCGTCGTTCCATTCCACGATGCGGGCGATGGCCTTGTCGCCGTTCTGTCCGCCTTTCAGCTTATTTTTGGGAATCAGGATGTCGCAGGCAAGGAATTTGCTGTCGGTCTGCAGGAAGGCGAACGCCTTCTCTACCTTCAGTTTGCCGATAAACACCTGGTCTTTCTTTTCGATGATTTCCAGCACTTGCGCTTCCGGCTCGAAGCCGCGACGCTGTGCGCAAAGGTGCACTCTCACGCGGTCGCCGTTGAGGGCATGCATGGAGTTGCGTTCGGCAACGAAAACCGGCACCTCGCTACCGTCGACCACAACGCTGTTCTTGCCGTTGCTGCGTCTTACGAATGTGCCTTCTGCAGTAGTCGTAATTTCAGATGCCTGATATTTTCCCGGAACAAGTTCCACGAGGAAACCGTCGCGGGTCAAATCGTCGAGAATGTCGGCCACCATGTACTGGTTGGTACGTCCGGTGATGCCTAAGTCGACTGATACTTGCTTATAATTGAACGAGCCTTTATTGTGAGTGTTGAAATAGTCAACTACCATCGTTCTGAAGTCTTCCTTCTTCGATACTTTCACTTTCGATTGCGTTGCCATATTGTATTCTATATCTATTCCTACAAATTTATAATATTATTTATAATCCTAAAATTTTTCGGCTGATTTTTTTGTGCGCTCTTGGCATACTTTAAACAAGGATGGCTTCATCCTGGCAATGTGTGCTTAAAACGGTGTTTTGGCTTTTCATTGCGCTCAATTTGCACTATCTTTGTCGGTATTGAATTTTAATTTAGAATTATATGAAGTCTATAAAAACTGCGTTGGTCGACGGCAAATATAAGTTTACGTTTGTCATCATTACCTCGCTTTTCTTTATGTGGGGTTTCGCCCATGCCATCCTTGATGTGCTCAACAAGCATTTCCAGGAGGTGATGCACATTTCCAAGGCCGATTCGGCGTTCGTGCAGGTGATGTTCTATCTCGGTTATTTCACGATGGCTATTCCTGCTGGTTTGTGGATTAGCCGTAAGGGTTACCGTGCGGGCGTGATTGTGGGACTGCTGCTCTACGGTGTCGGGTCGCTGCTGTTCATTCCGGGAGAGGATTTGATGTCGTTCGGATTCTTTCTGTTTTCCCTTTATGTGATTGGCTGCGGTCTGGTGTTTCTTGAAACGGCCGCCAACCCCTACGTTACGGAACTCGGCAGCCGTGCGACTGCGGCAAGCCGTCTGAATTTTGCCCAGTCGTTCAACGGGCTTGGTTATATCTGCGCTCCGGTTGTGGGCAGTTTCTTTGTCTTCGGGGAGACGGCAAGCGTAGCAACTCCCTACACCTATATGGGTGTGACGGTGCTTCTGGTGGCTCTGGTGTTCATGCGGATGCGGCTTCCTGAGATTGTTCACGACGATGATGCTTCCGGCGAGACGGCTCCCGTGAGAAGCCTTGTGCGTCATTGGCCGTTCGTGTTCGGTGTCATCGCCCTGTTCTGCTATGAGATTTCTGAAATCTCCATCAATTCCTTCTTTATCGACTATGCGCACGACGACCACGGCATTACGAAGCAGACGGCATCGGCGATTCTTTCCTTCGGCGGATTGCTGCTCTTTATGTGCGGCCGCTTCCTGGGCAGTTTCATCATGAGCCGGGTACGGGCGGAGAAGGTGCTTGCGGTCTGTGCGGTGGCTACGGTGGTGACGACTGCGCTCGTGTTGGCCGGTTTGGGTCGGGTGTCGCTGGTAGCGTTGATTGTGGGCTATTTCTTTGAGTCCATCATGTTCCCGACGATTTTCGCCACTTCTCTGCGCGGTTTGGGCAACAAGACGAAGCGTGCCTCTTCGGTGCTGATGATGTCGCCTGTCGGAGGTGCGGTTGGAACGTGGCTGATGGGCTTTGCCGCCGATTGGTCAGGTTCGATGACTGTCTCGTTTGTCGTGCCGTTTGTGGCGTTCCTGGTAGTGATGGCCTACGCGCTTTATGTGGAGCGTCTCTACCGCCACTCCTGATGACGGAGATTCCTTTTTGAATGTTAGTTATCCTTTTCTGAGCGATAATAAAAAAGCCTCCGGCGAAATCTCGCCGGAGGCTTTTTGTTTGGATTTTATCGAAGATTAGTCTTTCAATTTCATCTTCATGTACTCGCGGTTCATGCGTGCGATGTTGCTCAAAGAAATGTTCTTCGGGCATTGAGCAGCGCAGGCTCCAGTGTTCGTACAGTTACCGAAACCGAGTTCGTCCATCTTGCTGACCATTGCGCGAACGCGGCGGGCAGCTTCAACCTTACCTTGTGGAAGGAGAGCGAACTGGCTGACCTTTGCAGAAACGAAGAGCATTGCAGAACCGTTCTTGCAGGCAGCGACGCAAGCACCGCAACCGATACAAGTAGCAGAGTCCATAGCCTCATCAGCAGCTTCCTTAGGAATAGGAATTGCGTTAGCATCGCCTGCACCACCGCAGTTGAACGATACGTAACCGCCGGCTTGCTGAATCTTGTCGAACGCTGTACGGTCAACCATAAGGTCACGGATTACAGGGAATGCGTGAGAACGCCACGGCTCGATTGTGATAGTGTCGCCATCGTTGAACTTACGCATGTGGAGCTGGCAAGTTGTGATGCTGCCCACAGGTCCGTGAGGATTACCGTTGATGTAGAGCGAGCACATACCGCAGATACCTTCGCGGCAGTCGTTGTCGAATACTACCGGCTCCTCGCCTTTCTCTACGAGTTGCTCGTTGAGCATGTCGAGCATTTCGAGGAAGCTGATGTCGGTAGGAACGTTATCGAGTGCGTAGTTGACGAATTGACCCGGCTCTTTAGGACCGCGTTGACGCCAGATTTTTAACTTTATGTTTATTTCTTTTTCCATATTAGCTAAAATTTTAATGCCTAAGGGCGGGGTTGTTATGACTTGTAGTTACGAGTTTGAACCTTGATAGCTTCGTATTTAAGCGGCTCCTTGATGAGGATTGGCTTTTCGCCTTCGCCTGCATACTTCCAGCAGCTTACATACATGTATTGGTCGTCGCGGCGTTGAGCCTCGCCGTCAGGAGTCTGGTATTCCTCGCGGAAGTGAGCACCACAAGACTCGTTACGGTGGAGAGCGTCGATAGCCATCAAGCGGCCGATAGTGAAGAAGTCCTCAAGACGGAGAGCCTTTTCGAGCTCAGTGTTGAGCGTGTCGGCCTCACCCGGGATGAAGAGGTTCTTGTCGAATTCCTTCTTGAGCTCGTCAATCTTGTCGATAGCCTCGATAAGACTTTCAGCCGTACGGCCCATACCAACGAGGTTCCACATGATAAGACCGAGTTCCTTGTGGATAGAGTCGGCAGAACGCTTACCCTTGATGTTCATCAGGCGGTTGATGCGCTCGCGTACCTTCTTCTCAGCTTCCACGAATTCAGGAGCGTCAGTTTCAGGATGCTTAACCTTGATTTGGTCAGAGAGGTAGTTCTGCATAGTGAACGGCAATACGAAGTAACCGTCAGCCAGACCCTGCATAAGGGCAGAAGCACCAAGGCGGTTACCACCGTGGTCAGAGAAGTTAGCCTCACCGATAGCGAACAAGCCCTTGATAGAAGTTTGCAATTCGTAGTCAACCCAGATACCACCCATTGTGTAGTGAGAAGCCGGGAAGATCATCATCGGAGTCTCGTATGGGTTGTCGTTGGTAATCATTTCGTACATCTGGAACAAGTTACCGTAGCGTGCTGCGATAACGTCCTGGCCGAGGCGGTTGATAGCGTCGGAGAAGTCCAGATAAACGGCGTTGCCTGTACCTACACCGTAACCTGCGTCGCAGCGTTCCTTAGCGGCACGGCTGGCGATGTCACGCGGACAGAGGTTACCGAATGCCGGATAGCGGCGTTCCAAGTAGTAGTCGCGGTCTTCCTCAGCAATCTGAGTAGGACGGAGCTTGCCTGCGCGGATAGCCTCAGCGTCTTCCTTCTTCTTCGGTACCCAGATACGTCCGTCGTTACGGAGTGACTCAGACATCAGCGTCAGCTTAGACTGGTTCTCACCGTGCTTCGGAATACATGTCGGGTGAATCTGAGTGAAGCAGAGGTTGGAGAGGTATGCACCGTGCTTGTAGCATTGAACGGCAACAGAACCGTTACAGCCCATAGCGTTGGTTGAAAGGAAGAATACGCGGCCGTAACCACCGGTAGCCACAACAACTGCGTGAGCGGCGTAGCGTTCGAGCTCGCCAGTGATAAGGTTACGAACGATGATACCGCGTGCGCGGCCGTCAACGACTACGAGGTCGAGCATCTCGCGGCGTACGAATGACTTCACTGTGCCTTTCTTGATTTGGCGGTTCAATGAAGAGTATGCGCCGAGAAGAAGCTGTTGACCAGTCTGACCCTTAGCGTAGAATGTACGAGACACCTGTGCGCCACCGAAAGAACGGTTGGCGAGCAAGCCGCCGTATTCACGTGCGAAAGGTACACCCTGAGCCACACATTGGTCGATGATATTGTTGGATACCTCAGCAAGGCGGTAAACGTTGGCTTCGCGTGAGCGGAAGTCACCACCCTTTACAGTATCGTAGAAAAGGCGATATACGGAGTCACCGTCGTTCTGATAGTTCTTGGCAGCGTTGATACCACCTTGAGCTGCGATGGAGTGAGCGCGACGGGGAGAGTCCTGGATACAGAAGTTGAGCACGTTGAAGCCCATTTCGCCAAGTGTAGATGCTGCAGAAGCACCTGCCAGACCTGTACCGACAACGATGATGTCGAGGTGACGCTTGTTGGCCGGGTTAACGAGCTTTTGATGAGCCTTGAAGTTTGTCCATTTTTCAGCGATAGGACCTTCGGGAATCTTAGAGTCAACAGTTTCGTCCGAATAAACGGCGTATTTGCTCATTATGCTAGTACTGTCGATAATTTTTTCTGCCATGTCACAAATAGATTAGAAGTGTTAGAATTACGCATAGATGCAAGTAAATACAACAGCTTGAACGATGAACAGACCGATAACGATCGTTGACCACCAGTTTCCAAGAGTTTTAAAGCGCGGGATCCACTTGTTGTTGGAAACACCGATTGATTGGAATGAGCTCCAGAATCCGTGAGTCATGTGGAACCACAAAGCAACGAGTCCGATTACGTAAACCGGCAGTGTCCATACTTGGGCGAAAGCGGTTTCGATGTGGTGCGAACCCTCAGCAGCGCGAAGCACTGCCACTTCGTTTACATTTGCTCCGGCCATGTGCATTACTTCAACGAGCTGCATCTTAGCCCAGAATTGCACAAAGTGAACAATCAAGAAAGCAACTACGACGATACCGAGAACGAGCATGTTCTGAGATGCCCATTCTACGCTTTTCGGGCGAGTTGTTACGGCATAGCGGTCGTTACCGCGAGCCTTACGGTTTTGGAGTGTAAGCCAAATCGCGTAAATGATGTGAATCACGAAGCCGGCAGCCAGGATGACAGTTGCAATCAAGGCATACCAGTTGGCGCCAAGGAATTCACAGATTGCATCGTACGCATCCATTGAAATCAGGGCCACTGTGTTCATTAATACGTGAAAGGTTACAAATAGGATGAGGAAAAGTCCAGTCAGGGACATAACGACCTTTCGTCCTAAAGATGAATTTGTTAACCACATAGTAGTTCTGAAAATTAAGTTATTAATAATGTTTAGTTATGATGTTTGCTAATGTTTAGGCAGTTTAACGCTACAAAAATACTCGTTTATCATTAAATATGGAAATTATTCATTATAATTTTTTAGGGATTTACGGTCGGTTTGAGGTGTTTTACAGCAACCTTGTCTGAAAATCAGAAGGCGGCCGCTCCGGTTTTGTCCGGACGGCCGCCTGTGGCAGGGGAAGGGTCAGAGTTGCCGCAGCTTGAGGTCTCGGTCGCGGCGGAACGATTCGAACGACTCGAAAAGGTCGCTCAGGGCGATGGACGAGTTGGCAATCTGGCTCTCGTAGAGTTTCGCGCCGACGTTGCCGCTTGCCTGCTGTCCTTGCAGCGCGCCGCTGACGCCTGAGATTTGCTCGAACAGCCGCATCTGCAGGTTGAGCATCTCGTAGGCGCCGATGTTGGTGGCGTTGGTGGCAATCTGCTGCGGCTTGTCGGTGCTGCAACGGGGATGGTAGGGGATGATGGCGTTGGGTTTCGACCAGGCGTAGCGCAGGTCGTCCCAGTTGTAGCCTTCGGGCAGGATGTCGTCGGGATAGAGCAGTACGCCTTTGGCGCTGGCTCCCATGATATGGTCGACGAGGGTGATGAGACGGTTGACGTATTTCTGTTGGTCGATTACGTCCTCCACCAGCGAGTGGATTTCGCCGTCGACAAGCGGATAGAGCTTGAAGGCATAGGGATGCTGCCGGTGGGCGAACGGGGAGTCGTATTGGCTGATGATGCCGGCACCGGCGGTCAGCCAGTGGCAGCGCCACACGCTCCGCAGTGTCCAGCGTAGCCCTGTCGCGGGATTGTCGGGCGGAGTAGTGGCGAAGAGCCATTCGCCTCGTTCCGTGTCGTGCCATTCGTAGCCCTCACGGCTTTCACGGGTCCATAGCTCAAGTACGCGCAGGCATCCTGTTTTCCGGCTGCGCATCATTTCCGGACACTCGCCGGCATCGTCAGCCGGTTTCAGAAGTCGGGCGATGGCCTCAGCCCGGCGGCGTGAGCCGTTGGCGTGGAGGCGGATGATGTCGGTGGGCGGGAGGTCATGGAGCTGGCCGATGAGCGAGCAGTCACGGCCGAGCGGGTCGGTGACGGGATTGAGGAGGATATGGTCGGGTGCCACATTCTCTATCCTGGCCGTTCCGTCGGCATGGCCGATTTTCTGAAAGCAGCAGCCCGAGATGAGGAATTCTTCCATCAGGCGGCTGTCAAGCTCGTTGAGGCCGGGGGCTTGCTCCGATTCGGGCAGTCCGCTGCGGAAACGGCCCACCACGCTTTTTACCAGCTGGCGGATGAGGTTGTTGGACAGCGGTTCCTTGCCCGACTGCCGCAGCAGTTCGTATTCACTCATCCGGTTGCCGAACTCGTCGCTGACCGTGTCGCACCATTGGTTGCCGTAGGTATAGTTGCGGTTGCGTGTCCGTTTCTCGCGCAGGGAGCGGAGCCGTTGCCAGTGGCGGTCGGCGAGGCTGAGAAGCATCCGGCCTTTTTGCGCTGTCTGTTGAATTGTCTGTGTGTTTTCCATGTCGTTTTTTCGGGCGAAATTATGCCGGGAAACGTGTGCCAAGGTGTAAAAAAGCATAAATGTGGTTGCAATACGAAGCCAGCAGAAACAAAAAATCGGGAAAATTGTTATTCAGATAGTACGAAACAAATAAAATTTTTCTAAAATATACGATTAATTAAAAATCTCTTGTATATTTGCAGATAGAAATCTAATTCAATTTATATAATTATGAATAAAAACTTTAGTTTGTATTTGGCGGTTGGTGCAGCGGTTGCATTGACCGGTTGTAATAAGAAGATGAGTCCGTTCGCATCTGATTATTTCACAACAGAACCTACTCCTCTTGAAGTAGTTGGTGACAATGTTCCTGCAACGGTAACAGCTAATGTTCCTCAAAAGTTCTTCAAGAAGAACGCAGAGGTTACGGTTACTCCGTATTTGGTGTTTGGTGCAGACAGCACAAAGGTGGCTTCTAAGTCTTTCACTTTCCAAGGTGAAAAGGTTAAGGGCAACAATCCTGTAATCAATTATGAAAACGGCGGTACAGTTTCAATCCCTGTAAACTTCGTTTATCAGCCGGAAATGATGGAAAGCGACCTTTGCCTTGACTTCAGCGTTGTTCAAGGTAAGAAGTCTTACGTTCTTCCTTCTGTAAAGGTAGGTGAAGGCGTTATCGCAACTTCAACTCTTGCTGATGCAACTACCGTGACTCCGGCTACTGCTGCCGACAAGTATCAACGCGTTATCAACGAAAAGTATGACGCTGACATCATGTTCCTTGTTAACCAGGCTAACGTTCGTGCTTCAGAGTTGAAGCGTGACGGTGGTATCAAGGATTTGAACGCTACAATCATGGCTGCTGATACTACAGCTAACAAGGAAATTGAAGGCGTTCACGTTTCTTCTTTCGCATCTCCTGAAGGTGGTGTTGAATTCAACACTAAGCTTTCTGAAAAGCGTGAGAATGCAACTGTTGACTACCTGACTAAGAACTTCAAGAAAGAAGAAGTTGGTAACTACGGCGAACTTACTTCTGAATTTACTCCGCAAGACTGGGAAGGCTTCCAACGCCTCGTTTCTGAAAGCAACATTCAGGACAAGGAGTTGATTCTGAGCGTTCTCTCAATGTACAAGGACCCGGAACAACGCGAACGCGAAATCCGCAACATGTCTTCTGTATTTGACCAGCTTGCAAAGGAAATCCTCCCGCAATTGCGTTACTCTCGCATCACTGCTTCCATCAACACTATCGGCCGCAGCGATGAGGAAATCATGGCTCAATACAAGTCAGACGCTACTCAACTTTCTGTTGACGAGTTGCTCTACTGCGCAACTTTGACAGACAATGTTGACGAGAAGGAAGCTATCTACGCTACTGCAGCTAAGCAATATCCTAACGACTACCGTTGCTTCAACAACCTCGGTATGGCTCAATACCAGAAGGGTAACTACGAAGACGCTAAGGCTAACTTCGAGAAGTCAGCTAAGTTGGCTCCGAACAACGCTGAAGCTACTATGAACCTCGGTCTTATCAAGTTGATGGACAAGGATTACAACGGTGCACGTCAGGCATTCGGCAGCGCTGCTGAGGCTGAAGGTATCAACGACGCTATGGGCGTTTACTACCTCCGTCAGGGTGACTACCAGACTGCAGTGAAGGCATTCGGCGACAGCAAGACTAACAACGCTGCTCTTGCACAAATCCTCGTTAAGGACTACAGCAAGGCTAAGGCTACTCTCGAGGCTGTAAAGGCTCCGAACGCTACTACTTACTACATGCTCGCTGTTGTTGCTGCCCGCACTAACAACGAACAGGCTGTTTACTCTAACTTGCAAAAGGCTTACTCTCTTGACGCTAACTTGAAGGCTCGCGCTCAAGCTGATAAGGAATTTGCTAACTACAACATCCGCTAATCGATTACGATTAAAATCTTGATAAAGGCGATGCCATCCTTTCGGGTGGCATCGTTTTTTTGTGACTTCCTGAAAATTGACGGTCGGTTTGCCGATTGTGAATTCCGGCCGCAGGATGTTTAAAACTTACGTTTTAATTTCCGATTGCACTCAATTTGCACTACTTTGGATAAGATAGGCTGCATTTCGGCAATGGAAATTTTAAAACTTACGTTTTAATTTCCGATTGCACTCAATTTGCACTACTTTGAATAAGATAGGCTGCATTTCGGCAATGGAAATTTTAAAACTTACGTTTTAATTTCCGATTGCACTCAATTTGCACTATCTTTGCAAATTGAGATGGAAAAAGCATTGTATTTAATACCGGTTATGCTCAGTGATGAGCCGTTGGAAAAGGTGCTGCCGCCGTACAATCTGGAGGTGGTGCGTGGCATCCGCCATTTTATTGTGGAGAATGTGAGGTCGGCACGCCGTTTCTTGAAGAAGTGCGACCGCTCTATCAATATCGATGAGCTGACGTTCTACACGCTCGATGAGCATACGAAACCGGAAGAAATTACCGACTATCTGAATCCGCTGATGGCTGGGGAGCCGATGGGCGTGATTTCGGAAGCGGGTTGTCCGGCAATTGCCGACCCGGGCGCCGACGTGGTGGCCATGGCTCAGAGCCGCGGCTTGAAAGTGGTGCCGCTGGTCGGGCCGTCGAGCATCCTGATGTCGCTGATGGCATCCGGATTCAACGGGCAGAGCTTCGCTTTTCAGGGCTATTTGCCGATTGAGGCGGGCAAGCGGACAAAGAAGTTGCACGAGATGGAGCGTGCCATAGCCGGCGGGCAGACGCAGATATTCATAGAGACTCCATACAGAAATAATAAACTTATAGCAGAACTTTGTGCGACATTGCGCAGCGATTTGCGCTTGTGTGTGGCTTGCAACATTACTGGAAACGATGAGACGATTCTGACCCGCACCATCCGTGAGTGGGGCAAGATGTCCTATAATTTCGATAAGCGTCCTGCTATATTTTTGCTTTATCGTTGATTATGGGAAGAAGAAACAACTACAAGTATCAGCAATATCAAGGCGTGCTTTTCGATGAGATGTCGGAGGGGGCAGAGGCCTCAGCCGGACTTTCGGGTGGAGCTGATTTCCGTCCGGCGGAGAGCGTGTCTGAACTGGAGACGCCGATTATCGACCTGAACCGCCGTCAGGGGTTCGTGTTCATGAGTTTCGGCAGCGGAAGCAGCGGCAACTGTTCTTATCTGGGAACGGAGCGCGGCGGCATTCTCATCGATGCGGGCGTGGACATCAAGACGGTCGAGGCCGAGATGGCGCGCAACGGTATCCGTCCGGAGAAGATTGGCGGCATCTGCCTTACGCACGACCATAGCGACCACATACGCTATGCCTACAGCTTTTTGCGGAAATACCGCTCGATTCGTCTTTACTGCACCAACCGGGTGCTTAACGGCATCCTGCGCCGCCACAATATCTCACGACGTATCAAGGACTATCACCAGCCGATTTTCAAGGAGATTCCTTTCAAGCTCCACGATTTTGAGATAACGGCCTTTGAGGTGCCTCACGACGGCAGTTGCAATTCGGGATTCTCCGTGTCCTACGAGGGCGAGCGCTTCGTGCTGGCAACCGACCTTGGTTCCATTACGGACCGCGCACGCTATTACATGAGTCAGGCCAACTATCTCGTCATCGAGAGCAACTACGACGCTCATATGCTCGACACGGGGCCTTATCCGGAATATCTCAAGAGCCGTATCCGTGCGGTGAACGGCCATCTTGACAATGCCGATGCCGCGGCTTTCCTGAAGGAGAGCTACAGCAGTGCGCTCAAGTACGTCTTCCTGTGTCACCTGAGCTCCGACAACAACACGCCGGAGATTGCCTTGCGCACGACGCGGACTGCGCTCGAGGAGCGGGGCGTGACGGTAGGCGAGGCCACCGGCTCGCTGGAGGACAAGGCAAAGGACCTGCAGCTGATGGTGTTGCCGCGTTTCGATGCGACACGCTGCTTCAAGTTCCGTCTGAACGTTTAGTCATAATTACAATTAACAACGCATATTCAACCCAATGAAAAAAATATGTTGCATAGGGCATATTACCCTTGACAAGATAATTACGCCCCGGAACGAAGTTTATATGCCGGGAGGTACGGCTTTCTATTTCGCTCACGGCATGTGCAGCCTGAATCCGGAGGCCGATTTTGAGCTGATTACGGCCATTGCTCCCTCGGAGATGAAGGCCGTTGACGACATACGGGCAAGAGGCGGCAACGTGACGGTGCTGCCGAGCCGCCATACGGTGTTTTTTGAGAATAAGTACGGAGAGAATCAGAACAACCGTACGCAGCGAGTGCTGGCCAAAGCCGACCCTTTTACGGCAAAGTCGCTGGAGAATGCCGCTGCCGACATTTTCCACCTCGGCAGTCTGTTGGCCGATGATTTCTCGGTAGAGGTGTTTGAGATGCTGACCGACAGAGGCACGCTTTCGGTCGATGCCCAGGGCTATCTCCGCGAGGTGAGAGGCTGTAACGTCTATTCCATTGATTGGAAGAACAAGAAGGACTACCTTCGCTATGTCGACATTCTGAAGGTCAACGAGTTTGAGATTGAGTCGCTGACGGGCTACACGCAGGTCCATGATGCGGCGTTGCGCTTGGCCGAATGGGGCGTGAAGGAAGTGTGCATCACCCTTGGCAGTTACGGTTCCGTGATTTTCGACCAGAACAATTTCTATGAGATTCCGGCTTATCCGACAAAGGAGATTATCGATGCCACGGGATGCGGCGACACCTATTCGACCGGCTATCTCTACAAAAAGGCACAGGGCGCGTCGATTGCCGAAGCCGGATGCTTCGCAGCTGCCATGTCGAGCCTCAAATTGGAGCATTCAGGTCCCTTCAACGGAACGGAGGACGACGTAGACAATCTGATTGCCACGTCGGGATTGTCGGCCGTCGTAACCCGCTGATGCCGTTATCGGATAGTCGTAAGTTCGAAAATGCAAAATTCTGCATATAGAATCGTTCAGACGGATAAACGCTTGATTACTATCTCGTTGAACGGATTGTTTCTTCCGTAATTTAAAATAAATGGAAAAAACAATTGAAAAAATTTGCAGGAAAGCAAATTCTGTATTACCTTTGCACTCGCAATCAGGAAACTGATTGCCATAACGGAGATTCGCTAGCTCAGCAGGTAGAGCACAACACTTTTAATGTTGGGGTCCTGGGTTCGAGCCCCAGGCGGATCACGAAGAGCACCGACCGAGTCGATGCTTTTTTTTATGGAATAAAAGGGATTCGCTAGCTCAGCAGGTAGAGCACAACACTTTTAATGTTGGGGTCCTGGGTTCGAGCCCCAGGCGGATCACCAGGCAGAAGGACTTCAAAAATGAAGTCCTTCTGCCTTTTTTATTTATCCTCCGGGTAACAAAAAAATCTCAATGACGGCAGGTTCATTGAGATTTTCAGAAAGGTGGTTTGTTTGTTGCTTCGTTTTTCTATGGGGTGTTGGATGTGTCGGGGGATGGAAGGTTAATTGGAGGTTTTGACGGTTCGTAGTTTGAGTACGTAGTGGGAGAACCGGGAGGTGGTCAGCAGTGTGCAGAATAGTGCGGCAGCACAGCAGATTACGATAATCAGGCTGGTGGTATGAAGCATGTTTCCTAATCCTGTCAATGGCGATAGAATGCCTCCGAATAGAAACATCAGAAAGCCGAGCACTGCGGAAGCGTTGCCGGAATTCTCACGTTCCAAATCGAGTGCGAGCGTCGTGCTGCTGGGTTGAATCAGTCCCAGGAAAATCATGAACAGGAACAGACTTCCTTCAACCACCATTACCGGAGCATCGGCGATGAGGACGGAAGCTACCAGCAGGCTGATGAGTCCGAATCCGAATACGCCTACGCGGATGGCTTGGGTGGCGCTGCGGAAAAACGATACGGAAAGGCTGCCCAGCATGATGGCTATGGCATTGGCTCCGAAACACAGGCTGTAGGCCATTGGCGACAGGCCGTAATGATTCTGGAAAATGAAAGGAGAGGCGGCAATGTAGGTGAACGTCACGCCCATAGAGAAGGCCTGTACGAGCACATAGCACATAAAGCGACCGTGTCCCAATACTGGGAGGTAGCGGCGGAAAGTGGTCCAAACGTTGCCTCCTTGGCGTTTGTCACGCGGCAGCGACTCTTTGAAAAAGCAGAGCGTGACCAGTAGCAGCAGGCCGATGGCAAAGAGAATCCAGAAAATACCTTTCCAGCTGGTGGTCTCCAGTAGGAAACCTCCGAGTACGGGAGCGCAGATAGGAGCCACGCCCTGCACGCTGCTTAGCATAGAAAAGAATCGGGTAAGTACAGCCCCTTCGTAAAGGTCAACGGTGATGGATTTGGAAATGACCAGGCCGCCCGCGCCGGACAGTCCCTGTATCAGGCGGAAAAATACAAACCAATGGATGTTGGGCGCATATATGCAGCCCAAAGTGGAGAATGAGAAGATTACCAGCGACCATAGCAGCGGCGATTTGCGTCCGTACTTGTCGCTCAATGGTCCGATTACCAGTTGTCCTACGGCCAATCCAATCATACTGAAGGTGAGGCTGAGTTGAACCAAGGAGGCTGTCGTGTGGAAATATTCATTTAGTGATGGCAGGGCCGGCAGATAAAAGTCAGTCACAAACGGACCGAATGCAGAGATGGCTCCTACCATGAGCAACAGATAAAGCTCGGAATTTCTCGTTTTTTTGTCCATATTCTTTTTATCCTTTTAATATCGGTACAAAGTTCCGAACTTTTCGCGGATGAATCTCGCCCTATTTATCTTTATAAATGTTCAAATAGTGATTAGTTTGTGTCAGTATTTGCATAAAAAGAGTATATTTGTGATAAAATCAGGCAATCATGAAGACTGACTCCGCACGGTTTGGAATGACACGTCTCTCACGGGACTCCTTGTCCTTTCTGCAGGAAGGGTATACTTGGCGTACGCCCATCGGACGGGTGTATTTCATTCTTGTCACGCAGGGTGATGCCCGGGTGGAAATCAACGGACACTTGCAGACGTTTGGTGGGGATGCCTTTCTTTTTCTCTTGCCTAACATGCTGATTGACTCCTTGCTGCTTAGTCCTGATTTTCAGGCGCAATGCCTGTTTTTTGACTTTGATTTCATTGTGGATTTTCCCTTGTTGCTGAAAGCCGAAATTTCACACAAAGCGTCCTATGCTCCGCTCTTCATCCCGGATTCACGCACTGCAAACCTGCTCCGGCTTTATTTCGACTTTATTGAGGAACGCTACCAAGTTCCAGAGGACAATAGTGAGATTCTTAAAGGTCTGCTGTTCTCTCTTATTCTGGAAGTGAACCGTCTTTATGCCCGTAGAGCGACGAAGGTCAGCGTGTCACGTTCGGACGAAATCACCGACCGGTTCTTTTACTTGCTTCACCGCCACTGTAAGGAAGAGCACAACGTCGCTTTTTATGCCGGTGAACTTTGTATTTCTGACAAGCACTTGATGCGTACCATCCGGCAAAAGACGGGGCAGACGTTTCACTTCTGGCTTACGGACTTTCTAATGCGCGAGGCTAAATTGTTGCTGAAATCCACCGATAGGAGTATTATGGAGATAGCCGATGAGTTGCATTTCCCGAATTCCTCTTTCTTCGCCCGTTTTTTCAGAAAATACCAGGGCGTTTCTCCCCTGAAGTTCCGTAAAGGCAGGTAATCCAGTCGGATTTCTTGTCAATTTTGGGGAATACCAATTTTTTAGTAATTTTAGTAGCAAAAGATTAGGAGGAAATAATTATGGGATACGGATGGAGAAGAATGGGAAAGTTGCTTGGTCTGGCGGTGATGGTGCTGATGGTTGCGGCGTGCGTCAGAGAGCCGGACGAGAAACCGGAGCAACCGTTGCAGACGGGAGATGCGCTGCCGGAGTTCAGCCTTGAGGTGGACGGACAGACGGTGACGCGCGGAAGCCTGCTGGGAAAGCCTTCGGTTGTCGTGTTTTTCCGGTTGTCGTGTCCTGATTGCCGGGAGGAGCTGCCTCATTTGCAACAGCTCTATGAGAAGTATTATCCGGAGGGCGGAGGCGTTGCCGACGGACAGATTACGCTATTGACCATAAGCTATAAGGATACGCCGCAAGAGATTGCCGCCTATTGGAGCAGCAACGGACTGACGTTACCCTATGGTGTGATGACAGATAAGGCGGATTATGAACGCTTTGCGCTGACGGCTGTGCCGACGGTTCATGTGTCGGACCGCAACGGGGTCATACGGCATATTACGCGCGACAATCCTATTGCCACGTTCGAAGAACTGGACGGATGGGTGGCCAATCTGTTGAAGGAATAGCTATCCCAAAGCCAATTCGGCTTTTCTGACGGTGCGGCGGTAGGCAATGAGCACCATCGTGCCGGTGAGTACCCAGGAAATCGGATAAACGAGCATCAGCACGTCGAAACCGTGCCAGATGGGAGACACGATGTAGACCCACACGATGCGGAGCAGACATGTGCCGAATACGGTTAGGATGGCCGGAGTGAGCGAGCTGCCCATGCCTCGCATGCAGGAACCGGAGATTTCATAGCTGCTGGCAATGAATTGCAGGGCGAGGACAATGTGCATGCGGATGCTGCCATAGTGCTGTACCTCGGGAACATTAGAGAAGAATCCAAGGAAGAAGTTGTCCATCCAGGCAAAAAGAAGGTTGAACGCGGCGCAGAAGATGAGGCTTGACAGCATGCAGATGCGGAAGACGCGATGCACGCGGTCCATCTTTCCTGCGCTGTAGTTTTGTGCAATGAAGCTGATGGCCGCTCCGTTGAATCCCTGAACGATGAAATAGCAGTAGTATTCGAAATTGATGGCAGCAGCCGAGCCGGCGATGGCATCGGCACCGTAGCTGTTGATGGACGATTGGACGATGACGTTCGACACGGAGAAAATCATACCCTGAAGTCCTGCCGGGACGCCGATGCGGAGCATGCGCTTCAGCTCGGACGTGTGGATTTTCATTTTCCTCCAGTGGAGGCGGTAGGGTTCTTCCTCGTTCATCAGCAGACGGATGATGAGCAGGGCGCTGACCATGTTGGCGATGCCCGTGGCTACGGCAACTCCCACTACGCCCATGTTGAACTGAATGACGAAAAGAAGGTTGAGCAGCGTATTGACAACTCCGGCAATGGCCAGAATGATGAGCGGCCGGCGGGTATCGCCGATACTGCGCAGGATGGCAGCTCCGAAGTTGAATACCATGAAAAACGGCATGCCGAGGAAATAGATGCGCAGGTAGGTAACGGCATCGTCAAAGACGTCGGCCGGTACGCCTACCCAGTGCAGAATGGGGCCGGCAACGACCTGTCCCAGCAACAGCAGGAAGAATCCGCTGATGACTGACACGAGTGCCACCGTATTGATGGAGTTGTGAATGCCCTTTGCGTTCTGGCTTCCGATGTGGCTGGAGATAACAGCGCAGGCACCCATTGAGATTCCCACAAAGAGATTGATGAGCAGTCCGATGATAGGCGCGTTGCTTCCCACCGCCGCCAGCGCCTTGCTTCCGACGAAGTGGCCTACTACGGCAATGTCAATTGAGTTGAAAAGCTCCTGCAGGAGGCTGCTTGCGGCCAAGGGCAGGGCGAACAGTAAGATTTTCTTGAACAGAGGCCCGTTGAGCATGTCGATTTCGTTGCTGCGGGCACGTTTCCTTGTAATGCAGTTGTCCATCTCGTTCCTCCAATAAAAAAACAGCCTACAAATGTACGACAATTCAGCCGTATTTACTAAAAACACGGTTGAAAAATCCTCGTTTGCCGTAAGGGGGTATCGGGGTGACGGAATGGCAGAAAATGTGGACATTTTGGCGGTTACTGACTGATTGTCAAGCGGAAATGTTTATCAAAGTTTAAAATCAGGCCGGAAGGATAAACGAAGGTTAATTTGACCCCGGCCATTCAGACAGGCATGGCATTTGCTCTTCTAAGGGTGGAGGCTGAAAAAAGAAAGGGCCTCCGGAAGAAACTGATTAATAAACAATTAAATATAGGAGATTATAACTATGATGCCGATTAGAAGAAATTACGAACAGAATTGGTTGCCAAGCATTTTCAATGACTTTTTCGACAATGACTGGATGGCGAAAGCCAATGCAACCGCTCCGGCCATCAACGTGGCAGAGGACAAGACCGAATATCGGATTGAGGTGGCTGTTCCAGGCATGACGAAAGATGATTTCCGCTTGCAGCTGACCAAAGACAATCAGCTGGTTATCTCGATGGAGAAGAAGTCAGAAACCAACGACAAGGATGATAAGGATAAACGCTATCTGCGTCGCGAGTTCTCTTACAGCAAGTTCCAGCAATCAATGATTCTGCCGGATGATGTGGAGAAGGAACGTATCTCTGCCAGTGTGAATGACGGAGTTTTGACCATCGACCTTCCGAAGAAAACCGCTGAGGAAAAGGAACAGGAATGCCGCATGATTGAGATTAAGTAAATAATGGTTGGTGCTTGATATCCAAGCAAAGTGCAAGGCGCACGTCCCCCGAATCAGGGGCGTGCGCCTTGTTTTTTTGTGTCCGCGGGGGAATACGTCACAGAAGCAGCAGGCTGCCGGCCATGACGGCCATTCCGGCTACAACTCCGCCTACGCCGTAATGGTGGTGACCGAATTTCTCCGTGCCCGGCAACAGTTCGTCAAACGAGATGTAGACCATGATGCCTGATACGAAGGCAAGGAGCAGGGCGTTGATGTCGGGTGTCCAGAACGGAAGGAGGAACAGCATGCCGACCAAGGCTCCGACCGGTTCTGCCATTCCGGATAGGAAAGAGTACCAGAACGCTTTCTTACGGCTTCCCGTAGCGTGATAGATGGGGACGGAGACGGCGATGCCTTCCGGGATGTTGTGGATGGCCACGGCAAACATGATAGGGATGGCGATGCTCATGTCGGTCAGCGCCGAGGCAAACGTGGCCAGACCCTCCGGAAAGTTGTGGATACCGATGGCCAGCGCCATCATGATGCCCGTGCGTTGCAGCTTGCGGCGTTGGCGGTACTCGTCGTCGGAATGGATTTCATGCGGGTTCTCGTCCTCCGGGACAAAATGGTCGATGAGGGCGATGGCTGCGATGCCGGCAAAGAAGGCGAGCAGCATGTAGAGAGTCGCCGTTCTTTCCGGCCGAGACTCGCCCAGCAGGGCAACGGCTTCCGGCATCAGTTCCATGAAGGAAACGTAAATCATCACTCCGGCCGACAGTCCGAGCGAGGCGGAGAGAAAGCGCGTGTTGGTGCGCTTGGCAAAAAACGCAATCATGCTTCCGATGCCGGTCGACAGTCCGGCAAACAGGGTCATTGCGAATGCAGTCAGTATATCGTGGTTAGCTATCATGTCTTATTAAAACATCAGGCAGGCGAAAAGTTCACTGCCCGGTGGAGATTTGCGCATGAATATGCGTGAGAAGCGAATTTTTTACCTTAATGTATAGGCTGTTAAGGGGATTATGCGTTTTAATTTTATTAACAAAAAAGATGTGCCGGATTGTAAATAAAGAGATAACTTTGAGGCCGATAATGGTTCGCAGTTGCCCGCCAACGCGATTAAAAGGGAATCAGATGCGAATTCTGAACAGTCCCGCTGCTGTGATTCTTGAGGAAGATAAAGCATTCAGACAATACGTCTGTAGCCACTGACATTATCTCCGGCCGCAAGTCGTGCCGGAAGTTGGGAAGGCGCTTTATTTGGAGAGATAAGTCAGAAGACCTGCCATTGACTTTAATATCTTATGCTTTCGTGGATTGAAGCAAGGATAATCTCTCCATGGCGAGGCCTGATTATTTCTATTCCATTTCTTCAAGGGGAACACACAAAACGCATCCGTCTGCTCATAAGCATAAGCTATTATTCAACTTTTTGAAACTGAGATTTTTCAAATAGATTGTTTAATTAAAAAATGTTTATGAAAAGAAATGGACTTTTTCCGGTCATTCTGGGATGGTTATTCCTTTTGCCGTTTACGGCATTCAGCCGTGACGTCGGCGAGCGAATAAAGATGTCGCAGTTTGGCAAGCAGGAAGTGACAGTCACGGAGGCTGTCACGTTTGTCGACCCCTGGGATGGGGCAGGAATTAAAGGCAACAATTCCTACAATTCCCTGTCAACAATTGTTTTTAAGCCGGGAACACCCGGCGAATCGGTTCAGATTACGTTTGAATCGCTCGATGTGCAGGAGTATGCTTCCTCCTGGACATCCTATCCGGCGTGTCTGACGGTCTACAACGGAACTGTCGACCCCGACAACACGTTCAGCTATCCATCGTCGACGATGGGTGTCAACTCCTCTTCCTCTTTGCCGGAGGGGGATGTCATCCGCAAGTTTGTCGGCACATTCAGCAATCAGGTACTTTATTCTACGGCATCGGACGGCTCTCTGTCGGTCGGTTTCCTCTTCTGCAACGCCAACGACTGTAAGGGTTGGGTGGCCCGAGTGGAGACGGTCAAGCTGGAGGACATGACGGTGACGGGTGGCGGTTCTGTCTATGAGCAGGTAACGGCTGCCCCGGAAACGCGCAAGGCTGTGGCTTTGGCGTCGTTCTATATCGATGCCGAAGGTGTTACCAATGCCGACCATTTGAAGACGGTCGACTTTAAGTTGCCGGTCAACCAGATGATTGACGGAAAGACGGTGAAACTCTATGCCGGACAGCACTCCGACTGCAGTGAGCTGCAGCCGTTGGAAGCGACGGTGGCGGAGGCTGCTGGTGGCTTTACGCTGGCAACCGACAGCGAATTGGTGTCAGGTCGCAACTGGTTTACGCTTGCCGTCGATATTCCTGAAAGTGCCCCGTTCGGCTCACAGGTCAGTCTGGAGGTGGAGAAAGTGGCTACGACCGTCCATCCTTCGGGCATTCCCTCCTTCCAGAAGGGAACGGCTGCGACGGTGACACTCCCTTATGTGGTGCTGATGTCGGAATCGGCTGTCTACAAGGTAGGCGAACAGCCGCTGACATTCTATGACGACGGCGGTAAGGACGGACGCATTTCCTTCAAGTTTGAGGGTACGGTCACTTTCCAGCCTACGACTCCGGGACGGAAGGTGCAGATTGATTTCCGTAAGGTCAACATCTACGAGGATAAGTTTGGTTCGGTGACGACCAATAACGACGTGCTGCGCATCTATGACGGACAGAACAAGGAGGCGGATGCGCTCAACACCGAGCTGCACGACGGCATGGCGGTGGTCGTGAAGTCAATGGCAGCCGATGGCGCGCTGACGGTCTATCTGAAATCCGTTACCGGAGACTATTACCTGAAGGACGGTTTTGAGGCCGTCGTGAGCGAGTATGAGCCGCAGCCGATGGTGGTGCGGGGCACGGTGGCCGAGCAGGTGACGGAAGGAACCGTGGTGGCCGGCGATACCGACCAGCCGATTGTCATGCTCAACATTCAGACCGAGCATACTCAGGCGCTGACGCTGGAAGCCGCGAAGTTTACGGCCGAGGGGACGACTGACGTTGCCCGCCTGTCAAGAGCTGCACTCTATTATACCGGCAAGAAAAAAGAATTCTCAACGGCTGTGAAAGTCGGGGAAATCGTGCCGGGCAAGACGTCGGAACTTTCTTTCAGCGGTCTCCGTCAGGAACTGGTGGAAGGTGACAACTATTTCTGGTTGGCTTACGACGTGAAGCCGGAAGCCGTTACCGGTGAGGTGATTGACGGCGGCTGTCTGGAGGTGACGCTTTCAGGCGAGACGGTTGCCGTGAACGGTGGTACGCTGGAGGGCAACCGTGCGGTTAAGAATGAATTTTTGTCGGATGTAGGCACGTTTGAAAAAACGGTTTACGGCACATGGCTTTATGCCAGCACGAAAAACAGTCTGCCTTATTATGACGGCTATGAGCCGAAGGAGGGCGACCAGATTGTAACTTTCCGTCCGGGTACTGACGGAAAGATTATTGAGCTTGACTTCAAGAAATTCCATCTCTACTATTCGAATTCATCCTATGCGCCGAAAGCGAAGTTTGAGGTGTATAGCGGCAGCAATACCGAAGGCGAACGCCTGTGGGCACTCTCCTCGGTTGACGACAAGGACAAAGGTCCGGGCCGCGTCCTGCGTTCGGCTGCTCCCGACGGTTGTCTGACGGTGGTGTTCAACGCCAATACGACATCGGCATCCTATACCGCTGAGGGCTGGGAGGCTGAGGTGCGTGAGTATCAGTCCGTGCCGATGACTTTTACGTCGGCAGAGGTGCTTCAGTCAAGCACACAGGTATTGCCGTCCACTCCGGTTGCGGTCGATGCCGACATCATCAGTTTCTGCCTGAATACGGAAGGCGACCTCAATGCGCCGGCGTTGCAGAAAGTGACGCTCGATCTGAAGGGTTGTCAGGCAAGTGTGGCGAAAGTCAATCTGTACTCGCTGGGTGCTGATGCGCAGGCGGAGGCAGGAGAGCCGGTCGCTACGGCTGTGCCTGAAAGCGGGGCTGCCGTGTTGACGCTTACGCTCGACCGTGAGCTTCCGTTGCTGGAGGGTGGCAACCATTTCCGTGTGACGTTCGACCTGGTGGAGGACGTGATGTCGGGTACGGTGATTGACTGTGCGCTGAAAGCTGTCACGCTCGACGGCAAGGAGCAGGCGATTGCCAACGGTGACCCGGAGGGCGAGCGCGTGGTCCGCAACATTTATTCCATGAAATCGGGTGATAACGGTACGGTGACCATTGGTTCGCAACCGTTGATGTTCTATGACGAAGGTGGTCCGGAAGGCGGCATCACCCGCAGTTTTGACGGTACGGTTACGTTCGTTCCGCAGCATCCGGGCAAGGCTATCCGCCTTACGTTCAACCAGTGGAATATCGGCGGCAGCGACAAAATGCGCGTCTATTACTCCAACAAGAAAGAGGACAAGGAAGACGTACTGCTCAGCTCTTCCGATGATTTGGAGCATATCATTTCGTTTGCATCCGACGGCAGTCTTACGCTGAACTTTACGACTACTTCCTATGGTTCGTCAAGCGGTCTTGACGGCTGGGAGATTGAGGTGGCGGAATACGAGATTCAGCCGCTCTCGCTCGGTGAGGTGAAGACGGAGTGTGTCAATGCTGCCTCAGTGATGAAAGGCGGTCATGAGCCGATGCTCCGCGTCGACGTGGAAGTGAAGGGCGACAAGGGCGAGATGCTGATTGGCGGCCTGAACTTCGACGGTGAGGGTACGACACGGCTTGCCGACATTGCGCGTGCGTCCGTCTTCGCTACGGATACAGTCAGCGTATTCTATGAGAATTTCCCTTATGGCAAACCGGCGGAGACGCATCCGTATGAGTTTACCGATGACTATAAAGTGACGCTTCCGGGCGTTTATCGCTTCTGGCTTGTTTACGACCTGGCGGAGGACGCGGCGGAAGGAAACACCGTGGCCGTATCAGCCAAGACGATTACGGTCGACGGTAAGGTGCAGACAATCGCTTCCTCAGATAAGGCTACGGCTTCCGTGAAAAAAGGCTTTAGCGGAAACTATACGGTCGGAGCCTCGGCGGAGGCCGACTATGCTACGCTTTCAGAAGCGGTGGCAGCCATGGCCGACGGTATCGACGGTCCGGTGGTGATTGAGTTGGAAAAGGGTGTATATGAGGATGTCGTGTCGGTGCCTCACATCAGTGGCGCGTCGGAACACAACCGCATCGTCATCAAATCGAAGAGCGGCGACTATCGCGACGTAGAGCTCAAGAGCAACCGTTACGTAGAGCCGAATGTGCCGTCGGACGACAAGGTGCATAGTGAATTTGGCGTGTTCACGTTTGCCGGCATCGACTATTGCGAGCTTCAGGGCGTGACCGTAAGCACTATCGACGACGGTTATCCGGCAGTGATTCGCGTGAAATACGGCAGCAAGAACTGCGCCGTGCGCAATTGCCGTCTTGTAGCGCCTAAATCGGTGTCAATCAGCAAGGACATCACGCTGATTGAAATGTACAGCCGCAACCAGGCAGGCGATACCAACGACTACTTTACCGTTGAGGGCTGCCAGCTCGAAGGCGGTTACAAGGGTATCACCGTAGGTGCCAACTGGGTCAATACGCCGGCTTACGAGACCAACGCCGTTATCCGCAACAACACGTTTGTCAACCAGACCAGCAAGTCAGTCTATCTGCAGGGGGAGCAGTACTATACGCTCACGGGCAACGTTGTGGTCAACGATGAGACCTCGCTTTCGTTCACGGCGTTCGACCTTCGCCGCGGTTTCGGAAGCTGTGTCGTTTCCGACAATGCGTTCCGCCTGTCCACGCAGAAAGACGCTACGGCCATCTATGTGGAATACATTCAGGCCGATGCTGCCGCTCCCGGACTTATCAGCAACAATGAAATTATTCTGAACACGGCAAATGCATCCTCCTACGGTATCAAAATCGGAAGCCGCGACCTGACGACGAATCTCAACGTGGTCTACAACTCTGTGCTTCTGAAGGGAGAGGGCAGTATGTCGGCTGCGCTCAACATCAACTCCGATATGCAGGCATGCAGCGTGCGCAACAACATCTTCCAGAACGAGGCCGGAGGCTTTGTGGCCCGCGTTCAGAAAGCGGATTATGTGAAGGATACGCAATTCTCCAACAACGCCCTGTTTACGACCGGCACGACATTCGGCTATTTCGGCAGCAATGTCGGCTCGTTTGAGCAATGGTGTGAGCAGGCGGCGGAGAAGAATTCTGTCAACGAGCAGACCGCATTCCTTTCCGAAGAATTCCTGGAACCTGCCAAGGAAGGCAGTCTGAAGACGGCGATGCCGCTTGCGTATGTGACAACCGACCTGAACGGCGTGCCGCGCCATGCGTCGGCTCCGACGATGGGTGCTTATGAGTATGCCGACAACGTTCCGGCTCCTGCTATGCTGGAAGGCTATCCGGCTGTGGCTGCCGTTGCGTTCGACCGTGCGGAGGCGTTGATGGCTGCCGATAAGAGCGGTAAGGCATTCGTTTTGGTCCGTGAGAGCAGTGCAGAGGCTCCGACGGCCGACGACGTGATTTCTTCGGGCGAGGCCGTAAGCCTCCGTTCGGGCAAGGAAGCCTCATTGACCGTAAGCGGACTTCAACCGCAGACTGCCTACCGTTTCTATTTCGTGCTGCAGAACCTGCGAGGTGTCAATTCGGAGGTAGTGGCAGGAGAGCCGTTCACAACCAGCTATCTGCCGTCGGAAGTCTCTACGTTTGAGAACGTGACGGAAGGTGATGGCTATTTCGACGACGGTACGTCACGCTTTACGGGCTTCACGGTGGAAGCCGTGGACGATGTGGTGACGGTTGGACGGAAGGCTGCCCGTGTGGGTAGCGACGCGCTCATCACGCTGCTTAATTCCGACCAGGGCATTCCGTTGACGGGATTCTTCCTCAAGTCGGATGCCGAGTTGAAGATGACTGTCTACGACGGTCAGGGACAGACGAAGGATTATACATTGCCTTCGACTGCCGGAAAATGGGTGTTCAGCAACCTGAAGGACAAGGGCAATATCGCCCGGATTGGCATGAAGGCTGCCGGCAACGTCTATATTGACGATTTCTGCGGAGAGCCGCTCGAACTGCTTGTCTACGTGCCGGATACGAAGGCCGCGGAAGGCGATGAGGTGACGCTTACAGCTTCTCCGTCGACTGGCGTGGCTCCTTACAGCTTCGTTTGGACCGACGCTTTGGGTCGTGAGCTGTCAAAAGAACCGACCTATAAGTTCAAGGCTGTTCACACCTTGCCTGTTACGGTGACTGTGACCGATGCCTGGGGCCATACCGACAACGATGAGGTGGTGGTGACTGTCGAGGGTAAGGGTTACACGGCTACGTTCGACGATTTCCTTCTCGAACCGGAAAGCCATTGGAACGGTGACGGAAAGGGAACGGAGGAAGGTACTTTCGCGACACTCTACAGCGGCTCCTATGCTTTCAGCAACAACTCTTCGGCTTACGCATGGTCAGGTTTTGCCTGCTCCAGCGAGACATCGACGGAGTTCAAGACAATTGAGCATCAGTTCCGTTCAGCAGCCGGAGGCGGCTACAATTCGGCCAACTATGGTGTGGGATATGTCTATGACAATATTCCTCATTCCATCAGCGTGACGAATGCTACCGACGGTGACACCATCCGTGGTTTCTATGTGACGAACTCCGCATGGGTGAAGAATGCCGTAATCAACGGTGACGGCATGTCGACCAAGCCGGGCGGATTTGAGGAAGGCGATTACTTGAAACTGATTGTCGACGGCCGCCGCAGCGACGATTCGGAGGTTTCCGTTACTTGCTACCTGGCTGACTACACGTCGGGCAACGCCGCTGACCACTATGTGCTCGACACATGGGAATGGGTCGACTTGCGTGCGCTGGGTCGCGTCAAGAGCGTTGCGTTCCGTATGGAAAGCTCCAAGAAGAATTCGATGGGCATGACCACTCCGGCCTACTTCTGTCTGGACGATTTCAATGGAAACCGTGTCATTAAGAAGGAGACGGAACGGGTGATTGGTTTCCACGAATCGGTGATTGATTTGGAACCGCTCTTCCTGTGGGATGATGCGAAAGCGACAGTCAAGTATGCGGTGACTGATGGTGTTGACCGTGAATTGGCCGACGTTTCGCTGTCGGGCAGCAAGCTCACGATTGTTCCGGCCGCCGATAAAACGGAGTTCTCCCTGATAATCTCGGCCGAGCAGAAAGGTCGCCGCAGCTTCATTGAGTTGCCTGTACGCGTCGAAGAGGGTGGTGCCGGTGTCGACGGTTACGGCAATGCACAGGTGACACTCTATCCGGTGCCGGCTGTTGACCATCTGAATGTCTCAACCGATATGAGCGACTATTCCGTAGAGATTATCTCCGCGTCGGGATTGCGTGTCTACGGTTCGGAGCATAACGACGGTAAGCTGCGCATCTCGGTAGACAACTTTGCAAAGGGCGTCTACGTTATCAAGATAACTGACAAGCACAACACGGTTGTGCGCCGCTTCTCTGTGCAATAGCCACTGGAGAGGTCTGAATACAGGACACCCTGCCGGAATGTTCCGGCAGGGTGTCCGTTTTTTTAGTGCTTGTCAGTTTCGGAATTATTTCCGGATGGCAATTTTCGTAGTGTAGGATTCATCAGCCGTACGGATGGAAAGCAGGTAGATGCCTGCCGGAAGAGAAGTGACATTCAGTTGCTTCTCGCCGTTGAGCTTCGCTACTTCGGCACCGTTCACGTTGTAGAGTGTAGCTGATACATACTCGCCGTCGATGCGCAGCACGTCGGCTACCGGGTTCGGATAAACGGCTACCGGGCATTCACCGTTGATAGCGTTCACGCTTGAGCCTTCGTGGTGTACGGTTTCAGAGAGCGGAGATACGCCGCCGGTAAAGTAAGAGGCTCTTACCTGGTATCCGCCGTCCTTCAGGTTTCCAGTCTCAATATAGCGTCCTTGCATCGTGTAGACCATTCGGCTGTTGATTTCCTCACCGTCGCGGTAGATGGTGTAAGCGAAGTATTCGTCGCTGAATTCAGTAATGTTGCCAGTTTCCGGAGTGTCGGTCACGTTGGCAGAGATTTGCCATGAGCCGAAGCCGTCTTCCGGATGTTCGCTGCTTTCGAATGCCTTTACGAGCGTACTCCATGTCTCGCCGTTGTCCTCGGAATAGAGGTTGCTTACTCCGTCGATGTATTTCGTAGAGTTGGAGTAAACGAGCGGCAGTTCTTCAGCCGGATAGTTGGCAATCTTGATACCCACCTTGAGCGTCTTGCTGGCATCAATCTGCAACGGTTCGTCGAGAACGGCGATGAAACGCTTGTTGAAAGCCGGCACATTGATTTTCTGTTCTCTGACGAGCTGGTCGTTTTCCCAAACCATTACATAGGCGTCGAGCAGGCCTGTCGGGTCGGATGCACTTGAGTCATACCAGTTGAGGACAGTTGTTACAGCCGACAGGTATTTTCCGTTGAACGGAGCAAGAAATGCCTGGTCGTAGAGGTTGGCGCCGATGATTTCGCGGCTTTCGTTACCGATGGTGCGTCCGCTGACATTGTACGGGTTGTCCATGTAGTTCAGTTCATAGGCATCGTTGCTGTTCTTCCATGTGATGAGGCGTGTGCCGTCCGGGTTGTCGTAAACGAGTACATCCTTCGGAGCTTCGCCGGATTCTTCGGCAACAGAGACGTTATCCATGAGCAGCATGCCACGCAACTTGCCGCCTTCGCCGTTGGCACGGAAGCGTACGCTGAAGATATGGCCTGCAGCGAGGTCTGTGATGTCGAATGAATGGAAATTATAGTAGCCGTCAATCTGTTTGAGGTCAAGCGTTCCGGCTTCTTCCCATGTCTTGCCGAAGTCGGTTGAAACCTCCACTGTCAGGAAATGCTTGTCACCTTCGTTGTCGGGGTCTTCGTAAAGAAGCGTCCGGGTTGCGAATGCCACGTGGATGCGTCCTGTTGCCTCTGTGGCGTCAATCGGACGGGAGAACAGCGACAAAGAGTAAGGAGAGGAGCTGTTGTAGGAAACGATTGTTCCATAGTCAACCATACCCATGTATTGGAGAACTCCCCAGTAGTTGAACATATCAGGATTCTCAAAGTCGAGGTGAGTTTCCCAGAAGTTGGCTTCCAGTGAGCCGGTATCGAAATCCTCGAAGAGAGGCATGTCGAACGATTCAGGAACGGCAATCTTTACGATGTCGGATTTCGGTGACTCGATTTCTTCGCCTGACTGCATTGTGTAGACGCTCGCAATGGTGAATTGCGGATGGCCGGATTCAATTTCCGTGAGTGTCTGCAGATATTCTGTCTTTCCGTTTTCGGCCGGAATGCGGGTAAGTTCCACAGCGTCCTTATAGACGATGAATTCTTTCAGCGTGAATGTTTCCGACGGTTCTGTTGCCCAGCTCAGTTCAACGGTATTCATACCGGTCAGTCTGGCTGTCAGTCCGGTTGGAGCCTGCGGAATTTCCACATCCTTCATCTCGATGCTCAGATTCCAGCTGGAAGCACCACCTGCGCGGCCTGTAATCGGGTTGAGGATGTAGTTGAGACCTGAAATCATCGTACCGTCGGCAGAGATGTGGCGGACAGCTGCCTGAGGTTTGTTTTCCTCGTCGAATGAGAACGGAGGCTCGACTGTTGGAGCAAATATCTTCAGGAAATAGCTGAAATCCATCAGGTAGTCCAAGTTGTAGGAATACCAGTAGCTCAGCGTGTAGGTACCTGCGAAAACATTGCCGCAAGAGCAGTTGAACACGACATTACCGTTGTTGTCGATGTCGGCTCCCGTTACTTTGCTGTAGGTGGTTTCGATGTTGATTTTCTTGTATGTGCCTGTTTCTACAGAGTAGATAGCCGGTATTTTCTGATTGAGGAGAATCAGGATATACTGGCCGTTCGGGCTGACGGCTGCACTGTAGCTATAGGCATTCTCTCCGATTATTTCGATATCTTCAGCTGTCGGGGAGATGATGAACTGCTCTCCGCCTTTCCAGTAAGCAGGAACGGTAGTGGCAGTGCCGTCCTCCGGCTTGTATTGGATTTGTCCGACGATGATTTCTCCGTTCTCGGAAATGTCATTGGCTTGTGCATCGAGAAGTGAATATCCTTCCGGAGCAGCAACGGCGATGGATTGGTAGGTCCACTCTTCGCTGCCGGCCGGTTTGGTCCACATACAGGGGTAATTTCGTTTATTGGTCGTGTAGTTGCCGACGATGATGGTTCCGTCGTTGGAGATGGCGGTTGCGGCTGTACCGTCGGAGAACCATTTGCAATCATCAATAGTGATATCCGTACCTAATCCGAGGCTCGTCACTTGTCCGTCCACCCAAAGTGCGGCGGTGTTGACCGGCATGGTGGCCGTCTGACCAAGGTCGGTGAATGAAATGGTGTTTTCGGGGTTCTTGTAATAACCTACAATCATGCCCTTGTCGTTGACGGCATTGAAGCAGCCGGACTTTTCCAGCTGGTTGACGTCGGCAATGGTGAGCCACGTCTGTGTGTTGGCTTCCGTGTCCCACAGGAAACTGCTCAGGCTACCCTCGTAAGAGTTGCCATATTGAATGGTTACCTGGTCTTGTCCGACGATGTATTTTCCGTTAGGCGAGATTCCGGCATCGACGATAAATTTGTTTTCCTCTTGGAAATTGTTGAAACTTTCGGCTTGAGCCGACTGAGCCAGCATCAATGTCAGCGAAAGTGGTAGAATGTAGTATTGGTGTTTCATAATACTGAAGCATTAGATGATAAAAATGTTTGACCTTAGGTCGTGACAAATTTATCCATCAGATTTATGAAAAACAACCTCCACATCTACCGAATTCAAGAATCTGAGATATGTGATTCCTTGTTTTCGAGGGCTATTCGCTGATAAATAGAAGGTGGAATGCCTATGGTGCGTTTAAATATGTCGGTAAAATTGGTGTATGACTTATAACCTACACTTTCCCCGATGGCGCGGATGGTGTAGTTTCCGAAGTGTTCCATGTCGAGCAGACGGGCACATGCTTTTTGGATGCGATACTCGTTGACGAAGGTGCGGAAGTTCTTTCCGATGACATCATTGATTACTACGGAGACATACTTGCTGTTGGAGTCGACCAGTGAGGCCAGCCGCTCAAGCGAGAAGTCGGAGTCGCAGAACTCGTCGGTCTCCTCCATGATATGGTTGATGCGGTTGAGAATGTCGTCACGCAGTTCCGTGCTGATTTTGCTTGTCGAAGCCGACTTCTCCTGTGTCTCGGCCTCCGGTTTGTCGTTGGTGGTCGTGCCGGCAGCGGGGGCTTGTTTCAGCCGGTCTTCGAGCGTAGCGATTTTTTCCTGATATTCCTTACGCTGCAGGCGGTTGGTTTCCTCCAGTTGTTGCAGTTTGGCATTGCGTCTGAAAAGGTCGGTATAGGCAAGGTGGAGCTTGCGTTTCTGCAGATAGACGATGGTGAGGAATACCGCAAGCGTCAGTACTCCGCAAAGCAGGATGAGCAGCGACGTGCGCTGTTTGTTTATCTGTTGCTGCTTTTTCTCATGCTCCTCGTTCAGCTGCTTGATGCGTGCCAGGTTTTTGTTCATTTCATGCACGATTTGCGCATTCTTGGCTTTGTTGTAGCTGTCGCTGTCGAAGAAGGAGTCGCTCAGAATCAGGTACTGGTTGCGCAGGCTGGCCGCAAGCGAGTTTTCTCCGATTTGCTGGCAGAAACGGTAGTAAGCCTTCAAGTTGTTGAGGCGGGAGAAGGGGATGGCCTTTTCACGCGTGTACGCATCGTTTTGCGGAAGTAGTAGAAGGCAGAGTCAGCTTTGCCAAGCTGGCTGTAAAGGTTTCCGAACTGGCTGTAGACCGACGATTCGAATTGTGGGTTGAGATTGTTTCTTTTCGTGTAGTCAATGGCCGGTTCCTGCCATGTCGAACACTTCGACTGTCTCCGCTCCCGGATTCTCAACGGTGAGTGTCTCGCCGTCGACGTAGGCTTTCGCGGTTGCATTCAGTCCGATGGATTCCACAGAGCCGCTGAAATCAACATAGACGCGGTTGGACGGCTTGGAGAGAATCTGTGCTTCCGGAGTTACCTGTGCGGCGATTACGCTGTAGGAGATGCGCTCGCCTTCGCCGTATTCAATCTTCTCGAAGCGGCATGCGATTCCGTCTTCAACGACCATCTGGGCGTAGGGTACGTCGATTTTGCTGCCTTCCGGCATGTCGACTGTCAGTTTCAGGTCTTGGAACATGAGATAAGTTCCGTCCATTGCATAGACAAGCACGCAGGATGCTTCAGTACCCTTGGTGAATTCAACGTGCTGTGTTGTCATGTCGGATGTTACCGGTACTTCGATTGACTCAATTTCCTGCAGTTGGTTCAACTCGTCGACAACGGCAAGCGCGAGGACTGCCTTAGTGGCGTTGGCACTGCCGAGCGTAATCTCAAACGTTGCTTTGCCGTCAAACGGAGTCAGGTCAAACGTCGGAGAGTAGAGGTAGGCCGGACCGTAGAAGAGAGCCAGCGAGTTGTCAAGGCCGATGCCGCCGTCCATGAGAGCGGCGCGATTGATGAACCAGTTGAATGCGCCGGAACCGCGAGGCAGTGAAAGGGCAGAGCCGGTAGCCTCTGGCTTGTTAAGAGTGCCGG
Source organism: uncultured Muribaculaceae bacterium (assembly GCA_944321875.1). Lineage (GTDB taxonomy): Bacteria > Bacteroidota > Bacteroidia > Bacteroidales > Muribaculaceae > Limisoma. Next base: position 1,540 of record CALUMX010000031.1, on the reverse strand, counting down.
TTGACTCATAGATGCCGAGGTTGGCATTCGCAACGGCGTATGTTTCGGCAGTGAGAGCCGTATGTTCTCTGAACGTGGTTGCCTCATAGATGTTGGCGTTGGTCACCTTGTCCCAGCTTGCGACAAAGCTGTCGGCTGTCACTTCCGTTGCAGGTTTAGCCACAGGAGCGTCGATGACAGGAAGAATCTGCATTTCCAGAGAAGTGTCGGAAATGTCGCCGTTGTTGTTCTGAGCCTGTACGGTGAAGTAATAGATGGTGTTCTTGTCGATACCGGTTACCTTGAAAGAGGTGCCTGTCACCTTCTCGTCTACAATGAACGGTACCGGTTCGGCGAAGCGTGTACCGCCGTCGATGTAGGAGTAGACGTTCAGCACATAGAGGTCGGCTTTCTCTACCGGATTCCATGCGGCCGTGAAGGAAGAGCCGTCGTAGTCGGTCGGACGGATAGCTTCCGGAGTGGCGAGAAGTGGCAGAATCTCAAAAGTACGGGAGTAGGCCGACTGCTTGCCGTCGATTACGGTTGCCACATTCATGCGGTAGCGGGTGTTCGGGTCAAGTCCGGTTACGGTCAGCGTGTTGCTGGTGGCGGCCTCGTCTTTCTTCAGGTAAAGGTCGTCGCCGGAGCCTACGTTGGGGTAGAACACATTGTAGACGTAGGAGTCAGCGCCTTCTACGGCATTCCAGGTGACGGTCATTTCGTTTCCTTTGTAGCTGAGCACTTCCAGTTCGGACGGTGCGGGTATGCCTTCGCTTGTGACGGTCAGGTCGTCAAATATCCAGCCGCCGTAGAGTGTGTAGAATTGCAGTTGTGACTGAGCGGTACCCTGGTTCATTTCCACTGTGTATTCTGTCCACTCGTTGGTGATAGTGACAAATGTGGAAGAAATGAAAGGATTGGATGCTTCGGCGTTGAAGTTGCTGATGAGCAGCTCGTCACCCTCGGCGAGAACGGACTTGGCGCGGAAGCGGATGGTGTACGTTCCGCTGTTCTCCGACAGGTCGGCAGGTGGCGTGGTGATAAAGCCGGTATCTTCTCCGTAAGGACCTGTGATAAAGCCAATGTAGGCACTACCACCCGACTGGTGGATGCCTGCGCCTCCCCATCCCGGCATTTGTGTGTACTGGGAGGGTATTGTCCCTTGCGGAGTGTTGATTTCGTCAGAGGTTGGAGAGGTTTCCGAACCTTGGCTGAATTTCTCGAAGTCTTCCCATATTTTTGCATCAGCAGACACTTCAGCCGTTTGTCTGATTGTCCCCTTGGCTATGCCTGCTTGATGGCGTTTGGAAAGAAACAGTTCTTTCGCTGTACTCGATTGTTCAATCGTTCTGATTCGCATTTGTGGTGCGTCGATTGCAAAAACAGAGCTTGTGCAGAATGCACAAAGCGAGATTAAAGAGGCTAATTTTTTCATGAAAACATTATAGGGTTAAGCGTTACTCGTGCAATTTAAGCAGAATTTTTTAAAATGAATGTCCGCAAGTTGCCAATCAATAAATTCGATGTTTAAAGTTCGCCCTATACGTACATGCGCAAAGTT
>CALUMX010000030.1 GCA_944321875.1 uncultured Muribaculaceae bacterium | reverse complement strand
ACCCCGGCAAGGTGGTTAAGCCGCTGTACTCGGGTACGCAATACCAGATTGGCTACACGCGCTGTCCGAGAAGACTGACGATAAGATTCAACGTTTCCGATGTGGTCATATTGAGCGGCTTGGTCAAATTACAGCTTGACGTGCAGTGCTTCCACGTGGTGAACGGAAAGCCGGTCATCTTCAAGTCCGTAAACGGCCGTAGCCCGAGCAAGGTACAAGATCCATGGTGGCACACTACCAAGACATCCAGATACCAGGAATACGGCGACCTGCAACCGGGCCAATATATCTACAAGAACCCGCTACTGCGGGTGAGAGCGAAAGTGGTCAACTACGCGGCCAATGACGAGCGACGGCTTTCCAACGGAGAGATATCGACGGGCACCATGGAAGTTGTGATGAAAGGCAACGTTCACAACGACTCCGTCAGAATCGTCCGGATAAACCCTATGTAGAAACAAAAGAGAATGACATTAAACACTCGTTACTGTTATCGGACACACTACAATACTTTAGGGATATTTAGCAAGGTTGAGATGTAACGTGAAGAAGCCGACTCAAAAAGGGGCTTTGAGATCGGCTTCTTATCACTATTTAGACTAAAACAACATCGTATGAAAAAGGCCGTTGCCGTCAAGTTTTCCTGACAGCAACGGCTTTTTCTATTGCTGAAAACCGTGACAAGCGAAAAACATCTATTATTTTTGCGCAAAATATCCAAACAAGATACAGCTATGATTGAGGAAATGCTACGCTACAACCAACAGTTTGTAGAAGAAAAAAAGTATGAACGCTTCATCACGAACAAATATCCCGACAAGAAAATTGCCATCCTGTCCTGTATGGACACCCGCCTCACAGAACTGCTTCCCGCAGCTTTGGGCATAAAGAATGGCGACGTTAAAATCATCAAGAACGCGGGAGCCATTATCTCACACCCCTTCGGAAGTGTGGTGCGCAGCCTTCTGGTAGCCATCTATGAGTTGGGAGTTACCGAGGTGATGGTCATCGGTCATACGGATTGCGGAGCCAAACACATGGACAGCACGCAAATGATTGAGGCAATGCTGCGCCGCGGCATCCCCAAAGACCATATCGACATGATGAAGTATTGCGGTATTGATTTTGAATCTTGGCTCAACGGATTTGAGTCGACCGAAGGCTCCGTCCGTGAAACGGTCCACCAGATACAGACTCATCCGCTTCTGCCCCACGACATCACCGTACGCGGTTTCGTCATCGACTCTACGACAGGAAAACTTACAGCCGTTCCGACTGCAGAAGAGTAAGCAGTCCGGCTATGCTGGATGCCGTTTCCCCGGTTTCAGGCAGTAGGAAATCGTGCGCCCCACGGGCCACTACCCTCAACGGCGCAGCATCAACAACGGCATAACCATTACGGCGCAGGGCATTAGCTGTCCAGCGCGTCAATTCAAGGTTGGCGGCTTCCACCGCCACCTTTTTTGTTTCATTACCCACCAACAGATATTCTCCAGCTACAGAATCGAAAACGACGGAATCGGATACAAACAGGTCGTTCATCCTTCCGTCCAGCACAAGGTCCTCCGTCACGCCGTCCGTCAGCGTCCGGTCGGAAGCCAACAGCCACAGGCGGTCGGAAAAGGCAAGCGACTGGGCAATATCATGCGATGACAGCAGAATGGATTTACCCTCCTCGTGAGCCAGGCGATGAAGCAATCGCAGAATCTCAATACGGCTCGCCACATCAAGAAACGACGTCGGCTCATCAAGGATAATGATACGGGCTTCCTGCGCCAAAGCTTTGGCAATCATCGTCTTCTGACGCTCTCCGTCGGAAAGTTCTGCAACAAACGCTTTCGCCTTATGAGCAATACCCACCGATTCCATGGCCTGTGCGACAATCTGACGGTCAAGGTCGTCTAAACGACCGAAAAAGCCTGTATGCGGCTGACGGCCAAGCCCCACAAGCTCCTCCACCGTAAATCCTCCGGCATAAGTGCGGTCAGTCGAGACAATGCTGACCAACTGCGACAAACGACGCCGGTTATAGGCTCCAATGGGTTTCCCGCACAGCAAGACCTCACCGGCAACCGGTCGCTGCACACCGGAGATAGTGCGCAAAAGCGTTGATTTTCCGATGCCGTTCGCACCGAGAATACTGACCAGCATTCCTTCATGAAGCATCAGCGTGACATCACGCAATATGACGTCTGTTTTCTTGCCCGACACATAGCCGGCCGACAGATTGACTGTTTCAAGCACCTTTTCCATCTTAGTTAAAATAGAATATCTTCCGGCGGTTGAGAATAATGTAGATAATCACAGGGACTCCGATAAACGGCGTAATGGCATTGATGGGAATTATTCCGTTCGACATCGGAAGTACGCTGACAAACGAGCAGAACATGCCGATGGCCGCTCCAAGGAGCACCGTTATGGGAATAAGACGCATGTGGTCTGAAGTTCGCAGCAACAGACGGGATATGTGGGGAACAACCAATCCAATGAAGCCAATCGGCCCGCAAAAGGCCGTAACGACAGCCGTAAGTACACCCGTAATCAGCAACAGACGGTTACGCGTTGACTGAAGGTTGACGCCAAGGTTCTCCGCATAGCGACGGCCCAGCAACAGGGCATTCAGCGGCTTAATCATCATGAACGATGCGAGTAGCCCCAGCAAAATGACCGAGGCAAACAGAGGCAACTGCCGTAACGTCACGCCGGAGAAATTGCCCAGACCCCAGATAACGAAAGAATGCACGCCTTCCTTCGTCGAGAAAAAGTTCAGGAGAGAGATAGCAGAAGATGCCAGATAGCTGACCAGTACGCCTACAATGAGCAACATCGTCGAGCTCTTCACAACGACCGAGAAACCCAGCAGCACGAGCATGACCACCATCGCCCCGATAAAAGCTCCGAGCAACGTTGCCACATATCCCCCGGCCGCAGCTCCGAGCCATGCGCCCAACGGACTGCCGAACGCAAGCATCACGCAACCGGCACCAAGACTGGAACCCGTAGAAATGCCCAGAATGGAAGGGTCGGCAAGAGCGTTACCAAACAGCGTCTGCAAAAGCAGACCGCAAATAGCCAGTGCCGCACCGGCCAAAGCCGATGTGATAATCAGCGGCAGACGGCTCTCTATCACAATAAAATTCCAAGGCTGATGCTCCGAAACGCCACCCGTCAGGATGTTCATCACCTCAGTTGCCGGAATGCGGACCGTACCGACAAAAAGCAAGCCTACCGCCAAAGCGGCAAGCACAACCAGCACTGAGACCAAAACGACCGTAAACCTGTTCATCGCCTTCTACTCTCCCATCTTCTTATAGTAAACCAACTGATAGTCCGGGAGCAACTCCGGATGGAAGAGCTTGATGTATTCCTTCAGCAACCGTTCCGGATGGAAAGGCGTCTCCTCAAACAGCCGGGAAACAGCAGAATTGACATAATAGACATTCCCTTCCTGGAAAGCCTTGAACTTATCGTTGTGCGCATACAGTCCCAACATGGATTTGCGCGTCAAGTCATAACCCCATACCGTTACCAGCCAGCAGTCAGCATTCTGTGCCCTGTCAAGCACCTGCGGAAAATCGAGAGCCAGCGAACCGGTAGACGCATCGTCACTCCAGGGGAACTCAGCACCGGCATCACGGAACAGATTGGCACGATAGCTTTGTCCACCCGGGACATACCAAACGCCGCTCATCACTGTTTCCGACAGCACCACCGGCCGCTCTTTCACATCAGCGACTTTGGATTTCAAATCATTGTATTCCGTTTCTACGCGCTGATAGATAGCCTCTGCCTCTGCTTCCTTTCCAAAAAGCAGACCGAGAAACTCAATCCAACGAGCCCGTTCCAACGGCGACGACTCCATATAGTCGGCCATTTCGATAATCGGCACCCCCAACCGTTCGATAGCGCCATGTCCGGTGTTTTCCATCGGAGACAGGATAATGGCATCAGGCGACGCACTGACAATGCGTTCCACCAGCGGAGCCGTTACCGTACCACAATCCACCACCTTCCCGGTCTTCAAGCCCTCCACGATTTCCGGAGTCTTAAAATACTGAGCGTCGCATACGCTGCCGATGGCGTTCACACACCCCAACTCGGCAATCGGAGTGGCATGCACCTCACTATACACCAAAGCCTTCTGCAAGGGTGTACGCACCACCACCCCGTCGGGCAACGAAGACGGCAGCTCCTTATTCTTATCCACCAAGACATACGATTGCAGCACCTCCCCTTTGCGCCAGGGATTCATGACCGTAACGTGAGTGTATCCCTCCGCCTTTTCAATGCGGAGCATATCATCATTGACGGCTGCCTGCTGTGAGCAAGAAGTCAAAACCAGAAATAACGTAAGAAAAACGAATATCTTTTTCATAATGTGCAAATATAGTGCAAATCGAGTGCAATAATAAAACCAAAACGAAGTTTTAAGTTTTATTATTGCCGAGATGCAACCGATACCTTAAAATATTTTCCACCTACAACGCCTCATACGGAGGGACCGACTTCAGAAAAGCATACGTTCCCTTCTCATAGTCAATCTTAGCACAATAGCACGCACCGCCATTGCTCACCACAAGATAGCCGGCCCTCAACACCGTATTGTAACGGTAAATCTGGTCGAATACCTTCTGCGTAATCTTCACTTCAGGAGCCTTGTATTCAACAATCATCAGCGGACTACCCGTACGGTCGAACACAACCGTGTCACACCGCCTTTTGATTCCATTCTGAACGATACCGATTTCATTGTTCATGAGCGCCTGCGGATATTTCAACTCGTCAATCAGGTATCTGACAAACCATTGCCTCACCCCCTCCTCAGGCGTCAGGGGCACATACTTCATGCGCAGACAGTCAAAAATGACCCGCCCTTTTTCCGTTTCCTTGATTTTGAATTTATCGTTAGGTGAATTTAGTTCCATACTGCGACCGCTATTTTCGGTGATTTTATGTAAATTTACCACGAAATCCAGATTCTCACAAAATAATATGGCAAAAAAAGCAGGACTGACACGACAACAGATTGAGGAATCCATCCGGAAGAAGCAGTTTTCACCCATCTACCTGTTGATGGGCGAAGAGGCATTCTACATCGACCGACTTTCGGATATGGTGATGCGCTATGCTCTCTCGGAAGAGGAGCGCGACTTCAACCTCACCGTCTGCTACGGAAGCGACGTAACGCTTTCCGACGTGCTCCTTGACTGCCGCCGCTATCCGATGATGGCCGACCGCCAAGTCATTATCCTTCGTGAGGCTCAGGCTTTGAAAACTCAAAAGCAGAACAGTTGGGAATTGTTGCAGAAATACGCGCTCAACCCGACTCCGACCACCGTACTCGTCATCTGCTACAAAGGCGGTTCTCTCAAGTCGGCGCCGCTCACGAAGGCGTTAGCCACCAATTTCGAGGGCAAACCGGTAGGCACTGTTTTTGAATCACAGCCGTTCCGCGACTACAACATTACCCCTGCCGTTGCCGAATACGCCCAAAGCATCGGCTGCCGCATACAGGAGAAGGCGCTGGCCATGCTCGTTGAGAATATCGGTACAGACATGTCGCTACTCGCCAAGGAAGTGGACAAACTGAAAATGATTGCCCCCAACGGTGCCGCCATAACTCCGGAGATGGTGGAAGAAAACGTTGGCATCAGCAAGGAATACAACAATTTTGAGCTGATTGCCGCCGTAGCCCAGCGCAATGTAGCAAAAACGTTTAAAATCATCCGCTATTTCCGAAACAGCCCGAAAAAAAACCCAACGGTTATCACGACGACCGTACTGTTCAACTTCTTTGCCAATCTGCTGATTGCCTATTACACCCAGGACCGCGACAATGACAACGTCCTGATGGAGGCCCTGCGAATGAAAACATCTTACGCCTTGCGTGATTACCGCACCGGCATGCGCAATTTCAACGCCCGTCAGACTCTCCAAGCCATCGTAGCCATCCGCGAGTTTGACACCCGCAGCAAAGGCATCGGCTCGTCACGCAACGAGTACGACCTTCTCGAAGAACTCATCTTCAAACTCTTCAACCTCTGACATCGTAGACATTCCAAATAAACGGCGGGCCGAACACTTGATGAAGTGTTCGGCCCGCCTGTTTTTTCTATCTTCTCACAGGAGATATAAATAAAAAAGTCCCCGACTATTGTCGAGGACTTCTGACTGGAGGTTCCAGGCGGATTCGAACCGCCGTGCACGGTTTTGCAGACCGCTGACTAAGCCACTCATCCATGGAACCGTTTGTTTCTCATTTGCGATTGCAAAGGTATAGCATATTGTTGAACTGTGCAAGTTTTTCGACAACTTTTTTGCAACATTTTTGCGCTAATATTCCTCCTCAACACCTATACCTTTTGAAATCAAAGATATAGCCAACTCCTTATTTTCGCGATTTTCGAAAGAATCAACCGGAATGACTTGAAAGGCGTAGCGCTTCGTACGGTAATACAGCACAATTTCGCCGGAGACAACTTCAAATTCGTCAAATTCATCCCACTGATACCGTCTTTCTCCCGTGCAGTTTCCGTCACCGTCCATAAAAAAACGAGTCAGCCCATCCTCATCCACCCGCATCGTACCCTTACGGATGGCAGACAGACACTCCGTATCGAAGGCATAGGAAAACCACACGAAAAAGGACAGCATCGGCAAAACAAGAAATACGACAATCAGAGCGACATAAATGAAGTTCAGGTTGATGAACGACAAGCCGATAAACGGCGCAACAATAACAAGCAAAATCCACCACTTGTCTGCCAGGTACATGCGGAACATCCGGTTCATATAGTGACCGGCCGTCAATTTATAGGTTTGCGTTTCAACCGCCTTCATAGCCCCTTATGATTTCGATGTGTCAAGAAACGAGAAATAGACCGCTCCTACCAACAGCAGGAAGGCTACCAGGTGGTTCCAGCGCAAAGCCTGTCCCTGGAACATAAATGTAGCGACAAGCGTGAACACAATCAGCGTAATCGCCTCCTGCATCACCTTAAGCTGCACCAATGTGAACGGACCGCCGTTACCGACGTAACCGATACGGTTGGCCGGCACCTGAAAGGCATATTCCGCCAAAGCGATACCCCAAGAGAACAAAATCACAACATAAAGCGGCCAGTTTTTTGACACTCCCATCTCTGCCAACCGCAAATGCCCGTACCATGCCAGCGTCATAAACACGTTGGAGATAACCAGCATGACAATGGTCAATATCGATGCATTCATCTGAATTTGTTTTTATTATTTATTTCTATACTTTTTGTATAATTCTCTGTTTTTGCGTTCCAGCCGCTGACTGATTCCGGTCCCCTCCTCATTAAAGAGCGCACGCAGATAGATATAACGGTAACCTCTGTCGAACGTACGCGGGAACACCTCTCGCTTCAATTCATTGGCCTCCAGCACTGCCAGCGAGTTTCCTCCCGTAGAAGCACGGACCTCGGCAGGAACATTGTCGAGCGTCACCGGTACTACAGTTCCACAAGGCGGATAGCCCAAAACGGTCCACATCACCATGCTGCCAGCCTCCTCAGGACTCCGCACACCCTCTATCACCACCGATGCCGAAGAGTCGTAACGGGGAATAAAGTCAATGTCCATTGTCCAATCGTCAGCTCCCTTCTCAAAATCACGGCCTACGACCGAATGATAGAAAGAGCGTGACAACTCTTCCGTAAACACTTCCGGCGAAACAGTATGCGACTTTACATAAGGCTCCAGCAGCGTCAGCGCATTCTGCTCGCGAACATAGCCGTAGCCTCCGTCCTTCTGCCCGGAATGGCTGTAGTTGGTGCGCACAATATAGCCTTCAGCCGTATCGTCCACATCAAACCTGCGGAATGACCAGTTGTCGGTCTCGAAATAAGCAGCACCGCCATAAGCGTCAATCACACCGAAGTTAGCCTCTACTCTCAGCGGTTTCGGAAGCGAATCAAGCAGTCGCTCAAAATCGCCAAGCGTACGGCACTGGCCGAGCGCACGGTACATCAGATATCCCTCATGGTCCATCTCCCGCACCGTATCCGCTTTCAGATTATAGCTGGCGGTATTCATTATCGCAAAGCCGGCCTCGTTCATTCCAATCCAGGCCTGCTCGCATTTTGGGTCAGTGCTGTTAAACAATGCGACGAAGGAGAGCTTGCCCACCTCCGTCACACGTTCTACTTTATTGTTCAGGTCGCTTGCGTCGCGGTGCTTCCACAACATTGGCCGTCCACTGTCGGTCAGCCGTCCGCTGACAATTGCCGACGTACAGGCAAGAGCCTCCGTAGCGGCAAACAGCAGTGACACCGCTGCCAGCAACAACCCTTTTCTTACAATCCGAGTCATTGAATATGTTATAAATCTATCTAAAATTCCGATGTGAAATGGAACTTGATTTTTGGGAAGTCGGACTGCGCCATCGTCAACACATAGTTGGAATCGGCGAGGAATACGTCGCGACCCTCACGGTCAAGCGCCATGAATTGATGCTTGCGCTTTTTGAAGGCCTCCAATGCCGCAGGGTCATCGCTCTCAATCCAACATGCCTTGTAAAGGCTCAACGGCTCCCAGCGGCACTGTGCGCCGTATTCGTTGAGCAGACGGTACTGGATAACCTCAAACTGCAACTGACCGACGGTTCCAATCAGCTTGCGGCCGTTGAACTGGTTGACAAACAACTGTGCCACACCTTCGTCCATCAACTGCTCGATACCCTTGTTGAGCTGTTTTGTCTTCATCGGGTCGGTGTTCTCGATATACTTGAACATCTCCGGAGAGAAGCTCGGCAGACCCTTGAAATGCAATTCCTCACCCGATGTCAGCGTATCGCCAATCTTGAAGTTGCCGGTATCAGGAATACCCACGATATCACCTGGATAAGCCTCATCGACGATTGACTTCTTCTGAGCCATGAACGCTGTCGGAGCGGCAAAGCGCATCATCTTGCCCGAACGCACATGCTTATAGTTGACGTTACGCTCAAACTTGCCGGAGCAAACCTTGACGAAGGCAATACAACTGCGGTGGTTCGGGTCCATATTGGCATGAATCTTAAACACGAATCCCGTAAAGTTCGGCTCTGAAGGCACCACTTCGCGTTCCTCTGCCATGACAGGCTTCGGTGACGGTGCAATCTTGACAAAACAGTCAAGCAGCTCCTTGACACCAAACGTATTCAACGCAGAACCAAAGAACACAGGCGCAACATGGCCTTTCAGATATTCCTGCTCGTCAAATTCGGGGTATACACCATCGATAAGTTCCAAGTCTGTGCGCAGTTGCTCCGCATCGGTACTGCCCACATTCTCATCCACCAACGGGTCATTGACGTCTGAAATCTCCACACGCTCGCTGACGCGCTGCTTGTTGGGGGTAAACAAATCGAGTGAATTCTCATATATATTATAGACACCTTTGAAATGCGCTCCGATGTTAATCGGCCAACTCAAAGGACGTACCTTAATGTGCAGCTCGCTTTCCAACTCATCCAGAATATCGAAAGGGTCGCGACCTTCGCGGTCAAGCTTGTTGACGAAGATGATTACCGGCGTCTTGCGCATACGGCAAACCTCCATCAGTTTTCTTGTCTGCTGCTCCACACCCTTTGCCACGTCGACAACGATGATAACGCTGTCCACCGCCGTCAGCGTACGGTAAGTATCTTCCGCAAAGTCCTGGTGACCGGGGGTATCGAGGATATTGATTTTATAGTCACCGTAGTTGAATCCCATCACGGATGTCGCTACGGAAATACCACGCTGCTTCTCAATTTCCATCCAGTCGGAAGTAGCGGTTTTCTTGATTTTATTTGATTTTACAGCACCTGCCACATGAATCGCACCACCGAAAAGCAACAATTTCTCAGTCAGTGTTGTCTTACCCGCGTCCGGGTGACTGATAATGGCAAACGTGCGACGTTTTCCAATTTCTTCTTCTAAAATAGCCACGTGTTTAGAGATTATATATTTTAATTACTTGATTGTCCATTCATGAGAAAAGCGGCATCAGTCTTCCTTTTCAAACAAAGGCTTTTCCTTGTCCTTACGGAAAAACGAGGCCAGCATGGCCACAAACCGGGAGATTTGCTTCATGGCCTTCTGCGTGTCCTCAGAGATTTCCCGACCCTGCAGACGCATCATCAACACTCCGTAGAGAGCGTTGAAACAGGTTTCCAGCTCGCCGGCCTTCTCCTCGCCCGATTTTGCTCGGAGCTCAACGATAAAGGGCAACGTACGGTAAAACTCTGCTCCGTATTCCGGATACTTCGTACTTGCAAGCAACTGCAAATGCAAATCAGTAAGCTGAATCAACACGTTCCGGTTAATCTGCAGATGGCCTTTCTCCATGACTCCCTCGATGCGCATCATGTCAATCAGCTCAGAATACCACTTCTCCATCTCCGCTTTCTCTGCCTCTCCGACAGGGTAAGCGTCGATGATAGCACTGCGCACCACCGATATTTCAAAATGTGCGGCACGGAGCATATCCTCCACCTGCCACATATACAACAGATACTCCGCGATGTTCTCACCGCGCAATTTGCGAGCCGTAAGCATGCCGTCTATCCGAATTTGCTGATTTTACGAAGCATCGCCTCGTTGACAATCTTGATTCTGCGACCATCGACCACAATTACCTTTTCGTTGACAAAAGTTGAAAGCGTACGGATGGCGTTGGAGGTTGTCATATTGGAAAGATTTGCGAGGTCCTCGCGCGACATATAGATATTCAGCGTTTCACCATCGTCCTCGAAGCCATAGTTATCGACAAGCAGCACCAAAGCCTCAGCCAGACGGCCACGGATATGCTTCTGCGTCAGGTTGACAATCTTCGTATCCGAACGGCCGAGATTGTGCGACAACTCATGGATAAAGAACCAAGCAAGTTGGCGATTACCGTCGATGAGCTGCGAAACGACGGTCATCGGAATAGCTCCGATTTCCGACGGCTCCATCGCAATGGCACCCGAGACATACGGCTCATTGGCGAAATACGCACGATGTCCAAAATACTGGATAGGACGAATCAAGCGGATAATCTGTTGACGTCCGCCAATACCTTCCTTGAATTTCTTCACCTTACCCTTCAGCAGACACCACAAGTATTCCGGCGTCTCTTTTTCCGCATATATAATTTGATTGCGCTTGAAGTTGTGAATGGTAAAATTGTCAATCACAACACGCTTGTCTTCCGGAGTCAGGACGTTCCAAATTCCGACCATGTCCTCCTTTATTACTTTTTCTAAAGCTTCTCTGGATATCATTTCTTTAGCTGATTGCTACACAGTTATGTTATTTAGCACAAATATAGCGGATTTGATTCGCACAACCAAATTTATGGATTATTTTTTCTCAGAGCATAGCGATTACCGGGAAAAACAGCCACTACATCCTGCATTTCCATCGAGAAAAGCAGGTCCATCAGCTTATGAACCGGATAATCGGTCAGAGCACACAACTCGTTCAACCCGACAACCTCGCGACCCTCCATCGCATCGGCCACCACCTGCTCTTCCGGGGAAAGAACGACAAAAAGTGTAGGTTCCTCTTCCGGCAGCTTGCGACATTCCCAGCCCAACTGCGAGGACAAATCGGCAACACCCGTAATCAGAGCCGCCACATTCTTACGAATCAACGCATTGCATCCCTCCGAATGCTCGTCACCCACTCTCCCAGGAAAAGCGAAGACATCGCGACCATAGCCCTGTGCGATGTTGGCCGTAACAAGCGAACCACCCTTAAAGGCCGACTCAACGACCACCGTACAATCAGACAGAGCCGCAATAATCCGGTTACGGGCCAGGAAATTAGACCTATGCGCCCTCACCCCGTGAGGATATTCCGTCACGACCGCCCCTCCTTGGTTTATTATCTCTATGGCCACAGCACGGTGCACCGCCGGATAAATAGTATCCAATCCGTGCGCCACCACCGCCACCGTGGGCAATCCCGCCTCCAAAGCCGCCTGATGAGCCGCAACGTCGATACCGTAAGCCAATCCGCTCACAATCACGACATCATCACCCACCTGCTCTTTCAAACCGAGAACAAGGTTCCGACAGCATTCCACACCATAGCGTGTCGCATTGCGTGTGCCGACAATGCTCACAAGCCTTTTGGCATTCAAATCAAGCGGCCCGACCGTATACAGCATGAGTGGAGCGTCCGGAACCGTCTGAAAACGCACCGGATAATCTCCGTTGCGGAAATAACACGCCCCGATAGCCTTTCGCTCCAGATAGTCAAGTTCCAGCCTCGCGCGCTCCAGCACCTGACGCCTGTAGCTTTCGTCAAACAGACGGCTGGCCATTCCAACCCGCTCCGACAACTCACGTTCCGACCGCAGAAAGAATTCCTCCTCCGACCCCACAACGTCAAGTATCGCCGTCGCAATGTCGGGATGAATGCCTTTCAGCATCGAAAAGCCAATCTCATATTCCGTCGGAGCCACCATTCGCCTTATGACAAAAAGTCCTCAAACACTTCAGCCAGCATATCGCCGCGGTCCAAGCGTCCGTTCTCCAGACACACGCAGCTGACCACGGCCGTCACCGACAACTCACCGGTCGACTTGAATATATCCTGGTGAAAAATAAATCGCACACCTTTGCGCTCCAACCACAATTTGCTGACAAAGCGGTCGCCGCTGCGCAACGGTGTCTTATACTCAATCTCCACTTTATTCAACACCGGCACAAGCCCTTTCGCCTGCATCTCGGCAAACGACAAGCCGTTGGCCGTACAGAACGAATGACGGGTATGCTCCAGATAGTGAAGATAGTTGGCATTATTGACAATACCTTCTGAATCAAGTTCGTAGTCACGAACTTCCATTTCCAATTCGTAAACGTAGTGTTGTTCTTTATTCGTCATTTTTACCTATTGTGAAACAAGCTTTATATTCCGACACGAGCTACAGAAACAGCCATAAAAAAGGCCTCATTTCCAAGCCCACGCAATCAGTCCAAAATAATCGGCGCAAGTTATAAAAAATCCGGCACTCCCGAAAGAAATCAGCGCCGAAATATCACTGAGCAACCACATACACCCGCTTTCCAAACCATTCAATGCCGGCCAGCAACACGAAAACGGCTGCTATTGTTCGAAATTACATCTAATTTATTTCCTAATACATCAAAAAATCGTACTTTTGCCATAGATATGGTTTTTAAGCAATAAAACATCTACCCTATGAAATGTAATAATTGCGGAAATATATGTCCGGACAACGCCAAATTCTGCCATCACTGCGGTAAAGAGTTGACGGCAGCGAACCGTTGCCCCAAATGCGGTTACACCAACGCTCCGTCATCCAACTTCTGTCAGTCGTGTGGAGCACCCCTTCACAACAGCAGACCGGCAACCGTTCGGACAGCACAGTCAAATAAAGCGACATCAGCCAAAACAGTCATTTTCGGAATTATCCTGCTGATTGCCACGCTCATGTTCCTCTACTGCTTTATCAATCTGTTTGCCTACACTGATACGGTGAATTCCAACCACCTGTTCAATCAGACTTCCACAACTTATGTATTCAAGGACTTCCCATTCGAAATATTTTACGAATACGGCTACTCCTATTCTGATGCCAAATCCGATTATTTCAGCACAGTCATCATCTGGTGCCTCATTTCAGCCCTTGTCACAGCAAGCTCACTGGTTGGCCTCATACTCAGTCTCAAAAAACGAAACCGATAAATAAAAACGAACAATGAAGAAAATCCTCATACGCTCAATTACCGGTGCCATTTATGTAGCTCTCATTGTTGCCGCGATGCTCTGCGGGCCTTATGCCTTGCTCGGAGTGTTCGGCTGCATCCTCGTACTGGCAGTAATTGAGATGCTCAAACTTTGCAACAATCACCAGACACTACACCCGCTGACTACGGCTGTGGACGTGCTGGGAGGTTTAGGCACCTTCGCCGCCTCCATCCTGCACCATGCTGCCGGAACTTCCAACTCCGTCACCGTTGCAATCATCGCGGCCTACATCATCATCCGCCCTACCATCCAGCTTTATCTGAAGGAGCGGAATGCCATTCATGAACTGGCCGCATCGTTTGCCGCACAGTTGCTGGTCACATTGCCACTCTCGCTGATGAACACCATCTACTTCCTGCCTGAGAGCGGCAATCTGTTGCTACTCGCCAGCCTTGTGTTCATCTGGGTGAACGACACGGGCGCATTCTGCGTAGGCTCGCTCATCGGCAAGCACCGCCTGTTTGAGCGCATCTCTCCTAAGAAATCATGGGAAGGCTTCTACGGAGGCCTCGCTTTCAATATCCTGACAGCGTGGATTATCCACTCATTCTTCAATGGTCCGTTCCCGGGAATCACCCTGCCGGAATGGATGGGACTGGCCGTTGCCGTCACCGTGTTCTCCACATGGGGCGACCTGGTGGAATCCCTCATCAAACGTACAGCCGGCACCAAGGACAGTGGACACATCCTGCCCGGCCACGGTGGCATCCTTGACCGCATCGACAGCCTGTTGCAGGTAGTACCGGGCGTTATGCTGTACTGTTATTTCATTCTGTAATCAACAAAAAATACATATCATAATGAGCAATCAAAGATACGACCTTCGCGGAGTTTCCGCATCGAAAGAAGACGTGCACAACGCAATCAAGAACGTAGATAAAGGACTTTACCCGAAAGCCTTCTGTAAGATTATTCCCGACATTCTCGGCGGCGACGAAGAATACTGCAACATCATGCACGCCGACGGAGCCGGAACGAAATCATCACTGGCCTATGTCTATTGGAAAGAGACCGGCGACCTGAGCGTGTGGAAAGGCATCGCACAGGACGCACTCATTATGAACATCGACGACCTGCTCTGCGTAGGCGCTACCGACAACATCCTCCTTTCCTCAACCATCGGCCGCAACAAGCTGCTGATTCCCGGTGAAGTAATCGCCGCCATCATCAACGGCACCGAGGAACTGCTCGCCGAATTGCGCGAGCTGGGAGTAGGCATCTACAGCACAGGTGGCGAGACTGCCGACGTGGGTGACCTCGTCCGCACCATCATCGTCGACAGTACAGTGACCTGCCGCATGCGCCGCGCCGACGTAATCAACAACGCCAACATTAAGGGCGGAGACGTAATTGTAGGTCTTGCTTCTTTTGGTCAGGCCACCTACGAGAAGGAATACAACGGCGGTATGGGCAGCAACGGTCTTACCTCAGCACGCCACGACGTATTCTCCAAATACATCGCCGAGAAATATCCGGAAAGCTACGACAAGAACGTGCCTGACGAACTGATTTACTCAGGTGGTCTGAAACTGACCGACTCCGTGGAAGGCACCGACCTCAACGCCGGTAAGCTCGTTCTTTCCCCGACACGCACCTACGCGCCTGTCATCAAATACATTCTCGACCGCATGCGCTCAAAAATCCACGGTATGGTACACTGCAGCGGCGGCGCACAGACCAAGGTAATGCACTTCGTGGAAAACAAGCACGTCATCAAGGACAACCTCTTCCCTGTTCCACCGTTGTTCAGAACCATCAAGGAACAATCCGGCACAGACTGGAAGGAAATGTACAAAGTGTTCAACATGGGTCACCGCATGGAAATCTATGTTGCTCCGGAAGACGCACAGGCCATCATCGAAGCCTCTGAGCATTTCGGCATTCCGGCACGCATCGTAGGCCGCGTGGAAGACGCCGAAGCCAACAAGTTGACCATTACGTCAGAATACGGCACATTTGAATATTAAACCATAAAATAGCCATTGGGTATGAAACGTCTGCTGCATACGGTGCTCACCGCCGTGCTTATCTGTAGCGCGCTCCTCACCCATGCCTGCAAGAATAAAAGCGAGTCGGGGGACCAGTCCGCCGACTCGCTTTCTTCTCGTCTGCATGACACCATCGTAGTGGGAACGCTCTACAGCCCTACCTCCTATTTCCTCTACAAGGGAGACCTGATGGGATACCACTATGACCTTATCTCGAAATTCGCAAAAGACAAAGGCCTGGCGGTCGAGTTCAAGGTGACACGCAACATGGCGTCCCTCATCGAACTGCTCGACTCGGCCAAGATAGACGTCATCGCATACAGCATTCCTGTCACAGCCGAATACAAGGAGCTGCTCCGTCACTGCGGCAGCGAGATTATCACCCACCAGGTGCTTGTGCAACCAGAGAACAAGGGCGACACGCTCATTACCGACGTAACCCAACTCGTCGGACGTACCATCTATGTGGAACAAGGCTCCAAATACGAATCCCGGCTGCATAACCTCAACAACGAGCTTGGCGGAGGCATCAACATCAAGACCATCAAGCACGATTCCATCATGACGGAGGACCTGATTGAAATGGTGGCAAACGGGAAAATACCGTTGACAGTAACCGACAGCGATATTGCCAAACTCGACCACACCTACTACGACAATATCGACATCGACCTTGAAATCAGCTTCCCTCAAAAATCATCCTGGGCCGTCAATCCGAGCGACACACTGCTGGCCAACGCCATAACGGCATGGGCTAAAACCGACAGCATTCAGCAGCTTGAACGGCAGCTGTTCCGACAATATTTTGAAAAAAGTAAAATCAACCGGGGCAAAGTTCTTGACTTCAAACACCTTGCCAAAGGCCATATTTCGGAATACGACGAATTTTTCAAGAAATATGCCGCCAACATCGGCTGGGACTGGCGACTCCTTGCGGCTCAAGCCTACATCGAATCACGGTTCGACCCTTATGCCACCTCATGGGCAGGCGCGCGGGGGCTTCTGCAGATGATGCCGGCAACCGCCCGACGCTACGGGCTCTCGATGAACGACATCACCGACCCGGAATTGAACATCGCTGCCGCCACACGCTCCATCGCCGACCTGGACCAAAGCCTGAAAAAGTATGTCAGCAACGACAAGGAGCGCATCAACTTCATCCTGGCGGCCTACAATTCAGGCATTGCCCACATCTATGACGCCATCGCCCTCGCCGGGAAATACGGGAAAAATCCCACAGTCTGGCACGGCAATGTCAGTGAAGCGCTGCTGTTGAAAGCCAACCCCGACTATTACAACGACGAGGTCTGCAAATTCGGCTATTTCCGCGGTAAACAAACGGTGGCCTACGTTGAGGAAGTGACCCGCATCTACGATATTTTCAAGCAACAATAACGCGCCCTCGCTAACAATTTATAGATTATTGCGAGAATAATCCGTTAATTTAATTGCATACTAAGAAAATATCATTAAATTTGTAGTATAAATTAAAACCCAAAAACTATGAAAAAAAGAATCATACCTGTATGCGCCATTGCACTTGCATCGGCATTCATGTTCAGCTCATGTATCGGTAACTTCGCGCTGACACGCAAAGTGCTCGACTGGAACCAGCAAGTAGGCAACAAGTTTGTCAATGAATTGGTATTCTTCGGATTCTGGGTTCTTCCAGTATATGAAATCACAACGTTGGCCGACCTTGTTATCATCAACTCCGTTGAATTCTGGTCAGGAAGCAATCCTATCGCCCAAGGTCAAAAAGTAGTAGAGGGCGAAACAGGCAACTATCTGGTAGCTTGGGACGAATCCGGCTACACTATCACCAATCAGGAAGACAACTCACAAGTACGTCTCAAATTCAACCAGGAGAACAACTCATGGGCAGTTGAGACAGAGGAAGGTGACATCACATTCCTTACTTACGTTGACGATAACCATGTGAAAATGCCGACAGCCGACGGTAGCTCAACCGTTGTCGAACTTTCACAGGAAGGCGTTCTTGCCTACAAGGCTCTTACGGCTCAATCGTCCGACACATTCCTTGCCAAGAAATAAGGAAAATCAAAATAGAAGCTAAAAAACACCGGGAGAATCGTTTTGATTTCCATCAAAATGATTCTCCTTTTTTCTATCCTCACTTCATTCAACTGACACACAAGATGAATTTCCGACTTGTCCTCTCTATCCTGCTTGCGGCTTCCACCGCCACTGCCGTTTCCCAACAAGCATTCTTAGGTACCTGGAAAAGCAAACTGACAATGGGAAACGCCAGCCTCAATCTGGCACTCAATTTCAAATACGACACCTATAACAATATTATCTGTACACTCGACAGCCCCGACCAGGGAGCGAAGGACATACCTTCCGACGTACGGTTTCCGCAACCCGACTCCGTATGCATCAACTTGCCGCTGCTCAATGCCTCCTTCAACGGAAAGCTGACCGACAACCAGTTAAAAACGACATTTACACAAGGAACGTTCTCCACTGAGCTGACTTTCACTCCCGGACAGGTTGAATACGTCCGGCCACAAACGCCCACCGCTCCTTTCCCCTACAAGACGGAAGAAGTGACTTTCAGCCACGACAAAGCGACACTCTCCGGGACACTAACCTATCCCACAAAATACAAAAAGGGGAAAACACCGGTCGTACTGATGGTGAGCGGAAGCGGCCTGCAAAATCGGGATGAGGAAATCATGGGACACAAACCCTTCCTTGTCATTGCCGACTATCTGGCAAGAAACGGCATCGCTACATTGCGATACGACGACCGCGGCTTCGGAAAGTCGACCGGTGACCCATCAAAAGCCACTACAGCCGATTTCTACGAAGATGCGGCCGCAGGCATCCGCTTCCTTCAAGACAAGAAATCATTCAAATCCATCGGACTGCTGGGACACAGCGAGGGCGGACAAATTGCATTTCTTGCCGCCTCACGACTGCCTGAAACCGTCAGCTTCATCATCTCGATGGCCGGTCCGGCAATACCCGGAAACGAAATTCTGATTGAGCAAAACCATCAGCTGCTTTCAGGGCAGGGACTTCCCGAGAACCTTGTCGACGAATACTGTACCGTACTGAGGAAAGTGTTCGCATGCAAAATGACGAAGGGTCTTCCTGCTTCCGTAGCAACGGCTCAGGGTTACATCGCCATCAACAGCAGTCATCTGCCCGAAGCTGCAAAAGAAAACCTCCGTACCGTGCTCTCAACCGACGACCCATGGATTGACCACTTTATCACCTGTGACCCTACCTCCGACATCCGCAATATCCAATGCCCGGTCATGGCCGTCAACGGTTCTCTCGACTGTCAGGTCGACGCGGAGAGCAACCTGGAAGCCCTACGCAAAAACCTGCCGGACAACAAACTTAACTCGATACAGGAATATGAGGGATTGAACCACCTGTTCCAGCACTGCACGACTGGAAGCGTCAGCGAATACAGTACCATCGAGGAAACCATTTCCCCGGAAGTACTGTCCGATATCGTAGAATGGATAAACAGACTTCAATAACCCGAACGATTCAGACGATAAAAAGGTCGCGGAAAACAGCATCGCTCACCATCACACCACGGTCAGTGAGCGACAGCACATCCGCCTCCTTTTTCAAGTCCCCGGCACGCAGATAGGAAGCGGCTGCCTTCTCGGCATAACTCCGCTTCTCTTCACCGAAACGCGACTGCAAATCGTTCAGACTCATTCCGTCCGACGTGCGCAGACGCGTCATGACCCACTCATTATAAAGTTCATTGACAGACTCCTGCTCTATCTCACAAGCGACCCCGTCCTGCTCTATACGCTCCCGGTAGCCACGAAGCGACGACGGATTATAGCGTCGGCAACGGCCGTCAAAACTGTGAGCGGATGCTCCCAACCCGAGATATGGCGTAAAATTCCAATAGGCGGAATTATGACGGGAACGGAATCCCGGCAAGGCAAAATTGGAGATTTCGTAATGCTCATAACCCGCCTTACGCATTTCCGAAGCCAGGCAATCGTACATCGCCACACATTCCTCATCCGTCAAAGGCTCAAATTCGCCTTTGTCACGCTTACGCGTCAGCAATGTACCCTCCTCGTAAGTCAGGCAATAACTCGACAAATGAGGCAACCCCATCCCGATAGCCTTCCGCAACGACCGTTCCCAGCTCGCGACCGTCTGCCCCGGAATGCCGTAAATCAAATCAATGCTCACGTTCTCGATGCCACCGTTCCGCAGACAATCTACAGCCATTTCCGCTCCTCGCGCGTCATGACGCCGCATGAGAAACCGCAACTCGGCATCGTCGAAGCTCTGCACGCCCATGCTCACACGGTTGATGCCCGCCTCCCGTATGTCACGAACGAAATCGGGAGTCACATCGTCGGGATTGACCTCCAATGTCACCTCGCCGACCGACTCCATATCCCGGAAACTGCCCAATATGCGGGCCAGCGAGCGCGGACTCATCAACGAAGGCGTACCGCCACCGAAATATACGGTACGGACCGCCTCACCGCCCAATTCCTCCCGACGGGCCTCATACTCCTTTATTATAAGGTCGGCATAAGCCTCCACATTCTCAGGCGACGCACCGACAGAAAAGAAATCACAGTAGATACATTTTTTCTTACAAAAAGGGATATGCACATAAATACCTGCCATAAAGCCATTAAAAACATAGGGGTTATTGAAATATGTTATCAAACATACAGCAAAACTTTGAGTTTTGCAAATTATTTTCTACTTTGCGTTTCAAATCCTAATAACTGTATTATTAATTTTTAATTCTCTAATACATGAAAGTTTACGAAACTAACGAAATCAAGAACGTTGCCCTGATTGGCAGCAAAGGCTCAGGTAAAACCACTCTCGCAGAAGCTATGCTCTACGAGTGTGGAGTTATAAAACGCAGAGGTACCATCGACGGTGGAAACACTGTATGCGACTACTTTCCTGTAGAAAAAGAATACGGCTACAGCGTATTTTCCACAGTGTGCCACGCGGAGTTTCTCAACAAGAAGCTTAACGTGATTGACTGCCCGGGCGGTGATGACTTCGTAGGTAGCGCCATTACAGCCCTCAACGTAACCGACACTGGCGTATTGCTGATTGATGCTCAATACGGCGTGGAAGTCGGCACTCAAAATATTTTCCGAACAACTGCAAAAGTAAAGAAGCCTGTCATCTTTGCTATCAATCAATTAGACAGCGACAAGGTGGATTTCGACAACGTAATCCAACAAATGAAGGATATTTTCGGCAACAAGATTGTCCTCATCCAATATCCTATCAATCCGGGTACAGAATTCAACGCCATGATTGACGTGCTCCTCATGAAGAAATACAGCTGGGGACCGGACGGCGGTGTTCCTACCATTACGGAAATTCCAGAAGAAGAATTAGATAAGGCCAAAGAGCTAAACAAGATACTTATCGAGGCAGCAGCCGAGAACGACGAAACACTGATGGAGAAATTCTTCGACCAGGGTGTCCTGACAGAAGACGAAATGCGCGAGGGTATCCGCAAGGGTCTCGCATCGAGAAGCATTCTTCCGGTGTTCTGCGTAAGCGCACTCAAGGACATGGGCGTTCGCCGCATGATGGAATTCCTCGGCAACGTGGTTCCTTTCACAACTGACATGCCTATGCCGGTCAACAAGCAAGGCGAGGAAGTGCCTGCCGACCCAGCAGGACCGACAAGCCTCTATGTGTTCAAGACATCCGTAGAGCCTCACATCGGCGAAGTTTCCTACTTCAAAGTAATGTCAGGTACGCTGAAAGCCGGTGAGGACCTCACCAACATGCGCACAGGCAACAAAGAGCGTCTGGCTCAGATTTTTGCCGTTTGCGGTCAAATCCGTACACAAGTCGACGAACTGAAAGCCGGTGATATCGGTGCAACAGTGAAGATGAAAGACGTAAGTACAGGCGATACTCTGAACGCAAAGAATTGCGAATACGAATTCGACTTCATCAAATATCCGGCTCCGAAATATCAACGTGCCATCAAACCGGTCAACGAGGCTGACGCTGAAAAGCTCAACGAAATCCTCAACCGCATGCACCAGGAAGACCCGACTTGGCTTGTTGAGCAATCCAAGGAGTTGAAGCAGACCATCGTTTCCGGTCAGGGTGAATTCCACCTCCGCACATTGAAATGGCGTATCGAAAACAATGAGAAGATTCAAATCAACTTCTTAGAACCGCGCATCCCATACCGCGAAACCATCACGAAGGCTTCCCGTGCCGACTATCGTCACAAGAAGCAATCTGGTGGTGCAGGTCAATTCGGTGAGGTTCACTTGATTATCGAGCCTTACACGGAAGGAATGCCGGAACCTGAAGTTTATCGCTTCAACAACCAGGAATACCGCATGAGCATCCGCGACAAGCAGGAAATTCCATTGGAATGGGGAGGTAAGCTGGTGGTTTACAACTGTATCGTCGGTGGTGCTATCGACGCCCGCTTCATCCCGGCCATCGTCAAAGGTTTGATGGACCGCATGGAGCAAGGTCCGTTGACAGGTTCTTATGCCCGCGACGTACGCGTCTGCATCTATGACGGTAAGATGCACCCGGTTGACTCTAACGAAATCTCCTTCCGCCTCGCCGGCCGTAACGCCTTCAGCGAAGCATTCCGCAACGCCAACCCGAAGATTCTCGAACCGGTTTACGACGTAGAAGTACTCGTACCGAGCGACAAGATGGGTGACGTGATGAGCGACCTCCAAGGACGCCGTGCCATCATCATGGGTATGGAAAGCGAAAGCGGCTTTGAGAAAATTACAGCCCGCGTTCCTTTGAAGGAAATGTCAAGCTACTCTACAGCCCTCAGCTCAATCACTGGCGGACGTTCTTCATTCTCCATGAAGTTTGCGTCCTACGAACTCGTTCCGAGCGACATTCAGGAAAAACTGCTCAAGGCTTACGCCGAAGAAAACCACGAAGACTAATCAATCTTCGCCGACCTATAAAGGAGCTGTGCCGTGCAATTGCGGCACAGCTTTTTTCATTTAGAGTACGGCGATGTTTTAATGACCAATTGGTGTTAAGGAACCCAAACCGGCACAAAATAACGGAGCCGGCGCGCCTCATTGTCCTTTTCCAACAGGGACAATGCAAGCACGCCGGCTCCGTTGTTTCTTATCTAAATCAGCAACCCAGAATACGCTGCAGCGTCTCCACCTGACTGTTCCACAACTCCTTTGAGCCTTCCACTTCATCAGGTTCAGCAAAGTCGGTCACAATCAACTGAACTTCTCCGGAAAAATCAGAAACCGCAATCTTCAGTTCAAAATAGGACTTGTCGAGTTCATCCACCCAATGAAAACGAACGTATTTTTCTGAACGAATGGCTGTAATGTTGGCTTTCTGCTCCGTTTTTTTCCAGATAAAAGTCATCTCTTTTCCGCTTGAGCGTGCATCGTCGGCAAACCACTCACCCAACCCGGTTGCCGTCGACAAATAGGACCAAAGCAAGGGTACGGGGGTGTTCCGCATATCGTATTCCAGTGTAAATTTTTCTTTTGACATGATAGTTTTCAATTCTAAGGTTAATAACGGCCGCTAAATAAGCATAAAGTTTAAACTTATACAAATCTTTTTCCATTATTTTTATTTTATTTCCCTCGGCATTTGCTCTCAGCCGCAAATTCAATCGCCAACATCGCTCTCCACCCTGCCGACATCGGTAAAATTTCTTGTGTCCTTACAATTATTTATGCTGAAATAAATTCTCCCCTCAGTTAATTTTACTACATTTGCAGTAAGAAACAAAAACAACCATCATGACACTTTTTGATAAACTGACAAGAACAGCCAAAGAGAACAAACAACGCATTGTCCTGGCTGAAGGCGCAGAACCAAGAACACTCCACGCAGCCAACCGTCTGCTGGAAGAAGGCATCTGCCATATTATTTTAATTGGCAACCCTAAGCAAATCAAGCAAATGGCAATCGATTTGCACCTGCCGCACATTGAACAAGCAACAATTGTTGACCCGACCGACACCGAGTTCACAGAAAAATACGCGCAATTATTCTTCGAATTGCGTAAGTCAAAAGGCATCACTATCGAGGACGCACGCAAGACTGTGCTCAATCCTCTCTATCTGGGCTGCCTTCTCATTAAGAACGGCGATGCCGACGGACAGGTTTCCGGCGCATTGAGCACCACTGGTGACGTACTCCGTGCCGCTTTCCAGGTTATCAAGCCGAAGAAGGGCATCAGCGTAGTTTCCGGCGCATTCCTCATGCTTCTTCCGGAAGGTTCTCCTTACGGAACTGACGGCATGCTCGTATTTGCCGACTGTGCGGTTGTTCCAAACCCGACAGCTCCAGAACTCGCTCAAATCGCTGTATCATCAGCAGAAACAGCAAGAAACATTGCAGGAATCGACCCGAAAGTGGCTATCCTCAGCTTCTCAACCAAAGGCAGCGCAAAGCACGAAATGGTCGACAAAGTTATCGAAGCTACAAAAATCGCTCACGAAATGGAACCGGAACTGGCACTCGACGGCGAATTGCAGGCTGACGCAGCCATCGTTCCTTCCGTAGGTAAGAGCAAAGCTCCGGGCAGCGAAATCGCAGGTAAGGCCAACGTTCTCGTATTCCCGTCACTGGAAGTAGGCAACATCACTTACAAACTCGTGCAACGCATCTCCGGCGCTCAGGCTATCGGTCCGGTACTCCAAGGTTTGGCAAAACCGGTCAACGACCTGTCACGCGGATGTACGCCTGAGGACATCTACAAAACAGTCATCATTACTTGCAACCAAAGCATAAACGCACAATAACATGAAAATCCTTGTACTCAACTGCGGCAGCTCTTCCGTAAAGTACAAACTTATTGAGCTCGCAGACAACTCACAGAACATCCTCGCTGAAGGAGGTGTGGAAAAAATCGGTCTTCCCGACTCTTTCCTGAAATTCAAATACAACGGTGAGAAAGTGACTATCGAGGCATCCATGCCTGACCACAACGTCGCTATCCGTATCATCCTTGACACGCTTACAAGCGAGAAGTATGGCTGCATCAAGGACTACAACGAAATTGAGGCAGTCGGTCACCGCGTGGTACACGGTGGAGAGAAATTCAACTCAAGCGTCCTCATCACCGACGAGGTAATCGCCAAAGTGAAGGAATGCTACGACTTGGCTCCGCTCCACAACCCGGTAAACATCGCCGGTATCGAAGCTATCAGCGAGATTCTGCCTGAAGTGCCGCAAGTGGGCGTATTCGATACTGCATTCCACCAGACAATGCCGGCTTATGCCTACATGTACGGTCTGCCATACAGCGCTTACGAGAAATACGGCATCCGTCGCTACGGCTTCCACGGAACCAGCCACCGCTACGTTTCACGCCGTGCCTGCGAATTCCTCGGCCTTGACTACGAAAAGCAGCGCATCATCACTTGCCACATCGGCAACGGCGGTTCAATCACTGCTATCAAGGACGGCAAGTCAGTCGACACTTCAATGGGTCTGACTCCAGTAGAAGGTCTTATCATGGGTACCCGCTGTGGTGACGTTGACCCGGGTGCACTTCTCTACATCCAGCAAAAGGAAAATCTCGACAACGCAGGTATGCAGGCGCTCATCAACAAGAAGAGCGGTGTTGCCGGTCTGACAGAGATTTCATCCGATATGCGCGACATCGAGAACGCAGTAGCTGCAGGCAACGAACGTGCCATCCTTGCCCTTCAGATGTACGAATACCGCATCATTAAATATATCGGTGCCTACACAGCTGCCCTCGGCGGTGCTGACGTAATCGTATTCACCGGTGGTGTCGGCGAGAACCAGACACAGACACGCGAGCGCATCTGCGAGCAACTCGCTTATCTCGGCGTCACTTACGACAAGGAACGCAACAAAACCCGCGGAACTGAAATCGAAATCAGCAACCCGGATTCCAAGATTCACGTTGTGGTCATCCCGACAGATGAGGAATACATGATTGCCTGCGACACAAAGGCAATCGTAGAAGCTCTCTAATAACCGAGAGACCACCGACTGATAAAACGCAAACTGTACCGAAAGCGGCATCATCCCGCTTTTGGTACAGTTTGTTATCAATATAAAGACAACTAAACATCTCTATTGAACAACAAATAGCATTCGACTTTTCCGATTATGAACGCAAAAGCCAAAGGATATTTTCTGGGAGCCGTTGCAGCTGCAACCTACGGCATGAACCCCCTTTTCGCTCTCCCGCTCTACAAGGACGGCATGGATACGGACTCCGTACTGTTCTTCCGCTATCTGTTTGCAATCCCCATTCTTGCCATCATGCTAAAGGCCCGTGGCCGCGGATTCAAAATTGCCAAAAAGGAAATACTGCCGCTCGCTGTCTATGGCATACTGGTAGCCCTGTCGTCGCTTGCTCTTTTCATGAGCTACAACTACATGGCCGCCGGCATCGCCTCAACCATTCTGTTTGTCTATCCGATAATGGTGGCCGTAATCATGGCAATCTTCTTCAAGGAACGAATAAAGTTTGTAACAGCAATATGTATGTTTCTTGCCTTGCTCGGAATCGCCCTGCTCTATAAAGGCGAGAACGGAGCGACGCTCAGCGTTACGGGAACCATATTCGTCATGGTGTCAGCCCTGAGCTACGCCATCTACATCGTAGGTGTCAACCAGGCTTCCATTAAAGACGAACCGACGCTGAAAGTCACGCTCTACGTCCTTATCTTCGGACTGTTGCTGTTCATCGGACGCCTGCTCTATGCCGGCAACATCACCACCCCCAGCCATTGGTACCTGTGGGGCAACCTGATAGCACTCGCCGTCTTCCCGACTGCCATTTCCTTTGCCTGTACCACCAGTGCCGTTCAGTATATCGGCTCTACGCCGACAGCCATTCTCGGAGCTCTTGAGCCTGTCACGGCCATCGTGTTCGGCGTCACCGTCTTCAACGAGCAGATTTCAATGCGCGAATACCTTGGTCTCTTCCTCATCATCGCTGCCGTAACATTGGTTATCGCAGGAGGCAATATCACCATCCATCTGACCCGGTTCCGCCGCATGTTCCCTCGCCTCCGCAAATTGCCGGCATTTCTCCACAGAAAAAAGCAGTAAAATATCAAGGAAAATAGTTATCTTCATAGCTTAATCAAATAACCGCTTAATTGAACTACAATATGTTGTCACAGATTTGTAATTTCATCACTTGGGATTTCGACCCCGATTTCATATCATCGCCCGTCACCATCCGCTGGTACGGCATCATGTTTGTCATCGGATTCATTGCCGGACTCTCTCTCATCACAAAAATGTTCAAGCACGAAGGCACGAAAAGCAACTGGCCCGACAGCCTCTTCATCGTTGTTGTCATCTGTACGATTGTCGGTGCCCGCCTCGGTCACGTGTTCTTCTATGCCTGGGACTACTACTCCCAGCATCCTATGGAAATTCTGAAAACGTGGGAAGGTGGACTTGCCAGCCACGGAGGCGCCATCGGTATCCTCATCGGTATCCTGTTCTATTCCTACTACGTTACTCACCGCAATCCGCTGTGGACAGTTGACCGCCTTGTCGTTCCGGTAGCCTTCGTTGCCGGACTCATCCGTCTCGGCAACCTATTCAATTCGGAAATCTTCGGCCACGTCACCAACCTTCCCTGGGGATTCTATTTCATCCGCTCCCGTGAATGGCAAAGCATCTGCATGGAACACGGACAGATGGTCGCTTGCCATCCGACACAGATATACGAAGCACTCACCTACTTCGCCCTCTTCGGTCTGCTGATGTTCATGTACTGGAAGCGCAACGCAGGCGAACGTCAAGGCCTGCTCAGCGGCGTATTCTTCCTTGTCACCTTCGGCGCTCGTTTCCTGATTGAATTTATCAAAAACCCTCAGGAAGCATTCGAGGTTGGCATGGTGCTGAACATGGGCCAATGGCTGAGCGTGCCGTTCATCATTGCCGGTATCTGGCTGATTGTACGCGCCATGCGCCGTCAACGAGAAAAGATTGAATATCCCAATTGTTTTTCCGACAAAAAATAAGCATAAGTTATGAGTACATCGCTTGATATGGACAATTTGCTGTCCGAAATGGGATTTACCAACGAAATCACCCAATTGACTGCCCTCGAACGGGCGGTCAGCATCGGCGTGATTCTTGCGGTATGCGTCATTATTTTCTTCGTCTGCAAGAAACTGCTCTTTCCCTTCATCAAGCATCTGACTCATAAGACAGAAACGACATGGGACGACCATCTGCTGAATGACAAGGTACTCAATCTCGGCTCCTATCTGCTGGCCGCGTTGATTGCCAATATGTTTATTCCCAACGTATTCAGCGACAGGCCGTTCACGAAAGACGTAATTGACCGGACGTTGTCAATTGTCATTATCTTCATCTGCGTCCGGCTGATTTGCGCCTTCATCTCGTCCTTCCACGTCATCACCTCGGAGACGGAATCGCTCCGTCAGCGACCGCTGAAGGGACTTTACCAGATGCTGAAAGTTATCGTCATCTGTATCGGTATCATCCTGGCATTCAGTGTGCTTCTCGACGAGGAACCCGGTCTGATTCTGACCGGACTCGGTGCGTCGGCAGCCATATTGATGTTGGTGTTTAAAGACTCCATCATGGGACTTGTGGCCGGCATCCAAATCAATGCCTACGACATGCTGCGTCCTGGCGACTGGATTGTGATGGACAAGCACAACATCAACGGAGAAGTAACGGAGGTATCGCTCAACATCATAAAGATACGCAACTGGGACAACTCCATTCTCACGCTGCCAACCCACCTGATTACCAGCGAGTCTTTCCAAAGCTGGCGCAACATGCGGGAAACAAACGCCCGCCGCATTACGATAACCGTGCAGATTGACGTCAACTCCATCACAACGCTGTCGCCACAGCAGCAGGAAGAACTGCAACTTCGCGTTCCCGACTGTCCCCCACATGTGGGCACAGCAACCAATCTGCACTATTACCGCTACTACATGGAAGCCTTTCTCAACAAGCATCCGCGCGTCGTCGGCGAAAGGACTCTGATGGTACGCATCCTGCCGGCAGGAAACACGGGTATTCCCGTAGAAATCTACTGTTTCACCGACGAGACCGTATGGGTACCATACGAGCACATCCGGTCGGAAATAGCCGAACACGCCTACACCGTGCTTCCCGATTTCGGCCTCCGCGCCTTCCAATCGCCGTCAGGCTACGATTTTGAACACTTAAAGAATTGACCGTATAATGAGAGATAACAACATAATCATCAAAGGAGCAAGAGTCAACAATCTTAAAAACATCGACATCGAATTGCCGCGCGGCAAGTTTATTGTCATCACCGGACTTTCAGGGTCCGGCAAATCATCGCTTGCCTTTGATACTCTCTATGCCGAAGGACAACGCCGCTATGTGGAAAGTCTTTCCTCATATGCCCGCCAGTTTCTGGGCCGTATGCAGAAACCGGAGTGCGACTTCATCAAGGGGTTGCCGCCGGCCATTGCCATCGAGCAGAAAGTGACTACCCGCAACCCGCGAAGCACCGTCGGCACCTCATCGGAAATCTACGATTACCTACGCCTGCTTTTCGCCCGTATTGGCAAGACTTACTCTCCCATATCGGGCAATCTGGTGAAAAAGCATACGGTGGAGGACGTGCTCGAATGCGTCAACTCCTATCCCGAAGGTTCCCGCATGGCTGTCTTGGCCGACATTATTCTGCCGGAAGGACGTTCCGTGCAGACACAACTCGACATCTACAAGCAGGAGGGTTTCTCCCGACTTGAACGGGACGGAAAATTCCTGCAAATCGACGAGGCGGCCAAAGATGAGAATTTCAACATCAAGGACTGTTATCTGCTCGTCGACCGTCTGTCGGTCAGCAACGAGCCCGACACCGTCAGCCGCCTGACCGACTCTCTGGAAACAGCTTTCTATGAAGGCAACAATCAGTGCACGGTGAAAGTGTGGACCGATGAAGGCATACAGACTCACCACTTCTCCAAACGATTTGAGGAAGACGGCATGCAGTTTGTCGAGCCGACAGAACAGATGTTCAACTTCAACAATCCTTACGGAGCCTGTCCGAAATGCGAGGGCTTTGGACGCATCCTCGGTATCGATGAGGACCTGGTTGTGCCCAACAAGGCGCTATCGGTCTATGACGACGCCGTAATGTGCTGGCGTGGAGAGAAAATGAGCGAATGGAAAAAAGCATTCATCAATGCGGCCGTTCCGCTGGGATTCCCCATCCACCGCCCTTACTATCAGTTGAACGACAAGGAACGCCGCTTGCTCTGGCACGGCAGTGCGAAAGTGCCGGGCATCGACTTGTTTTTCCAAATGGTTTCTGAAAACCAATACAAAATACAGTACCGCGTGATGCTGGCCCGTTACCGTGGCAAGGCCATTTGCCCGGAATGCGAGGGCAGCCGCCTGCGCAAGGATGCGCTCTATGTGAAAATCGGCGGTATGACGATTGCCGACATTGTCAAACTTCCGGTTTCGGAACTGCGCAACTGGTTTGACACGTTGGAACTGACCGAAACAGAACAGAAAGTGGCCAAGCGACTGCTGACGGAAATACGCACACGACTGAACTATCTCTGCGATGTCGGACTGCAATACCTGACGCTCGACCGCCTCTCCTCGTCGCTTTCGGGCGGCGAGAGCCAGCGTATCAATCTGGCGACCTCTCTCGGCAGCAACCTCGTAGGCTCGCTTTACATTCTGGACGAACCAAGCATCGGCCTCCATTCCCGCGACACGGAAAAACTTATCCGCGTACTGCGCAACCTGCAACAGTTGGGCAATACTGTCGTCGTAGTGGAACACGACGAAGAAATCATGCGTGCAGCCGACTACATCATCGACATCGGTCCTGCAGCCGGACGCAATGGCGGACAGGTTATCTATCAGGGAGAAGTCAGCCGTCTCCAAAAGGCATCCGACAGTCTGACGGTGCGCTATCTGAACGGAGAGCTCTCCATTCCCGTACCTAAATTCCGCCGCCGCTTCCGCAACTACATTGAAATCAAAGGTGCGGCACAGAATAACCTGAAAGGCATCGACGTCCGCTTCCCGCTGGGCGTCATGACCGTAGTGTCGGGAGTCAGCGGTAGCGGTAAGTCAACGCTCGTGCGTGAAATTCTCTATAAGGCAATGCTGCGCCACCTCGGCGAGGCATCGGACGCTCCGGGCTCCTTCTCTTCCATCACGGGAGACCTCGACATGATTAAGAGCGTGGAATTCATCGACCAGAATCCTATCGGAAAGTCATCACGCAGCAATGCGGCTACCTATCTGAAGGCATTCGACGAAATCCGCAAACTGTTTGCAGAACAGCAGGAAGCCAAACAAATGGGCTTCAACGCCGGCTATTTCTCATTCAACTCCGAAGGCGGACGATGCGAGGAGTGCAAGGGCGAAGGCACCATCACCATCGGCATGCAGTTCATGGCCGACATCACACTCACCTGCGAGAGCTGCCAGGGCAAACGCTTCAAGAAAGAAGTACTCGACGTGGAGTTTGACGGTGTAAACATCAGCGATGTACTCGACATGACGGTCAACCAGGCCATCGAGTTTTTCGGACAGAAAAAATCATCCATCTGCTCCAAAATCGTCAAGAGGCTACAACCATTGCAGGACGTTGGCTTAGGCTACATCAAACTCGGCCAGTCATCCTCCACCCTCTCCGGCGGTGAGAATCAGCGCATCAAGCTGGCCTACTTCCTGAGCATGGAGAAGCAGCAGCCGTCAATGTTCATTTTCGACGAGCCGACCACCGGTCTTCACTTCCACGACATCAACACGCTGCTTGCCTCGTTCAACCGTTTGATTGAAAAAGGACATACGATTATCATCATCGAACACAATATCGACGTCATAAAATGCGCCGACTACGTCATCGACATGGGTCCGGAGGGCGGTAATGCCGGCGGACGCGTCGTAGCCTGCGGTACTCCTGAAGAAGTGGCAAAGTCACCCGACAGTTACACGGCGCCGTTTATTGCAGAGAAGCTAAAAATTTAAGTGCTATGGTTACAATATCCATCAATTCAGCAACTTGTATCCGCTGTCGGAAGTGCGTCAGCATCTGTCCTTCCGCACTGTTCACTCAGAATGCCGACAAGAGCATACGCGCTAATGCCGAAGGTTGCATCAGCTGTGGTCACTGTGTGGCTGTATGCCCGACAGAAAGCATCACTCACAGCGAATTTCCGCAGGGCAGCATCCATCGCATCGACCGCAACGCCCTGCCGTCGCCCGACCAAGTGGAACTGCTCATCAAGGCACGCCGCTCCAACCGTGCATTCTCCGACAAAGAAATTGCGAAAACCGACCTTGCCCGCATCATCACGGCAGCTCACCGTGCTCCGACTGCCACCAACGCCCAAGGCGTGAAAATCCTGCTCGTAACCAAACCCGAGGTGCTGAAAGAAATAAGCCAACTGACGATTGACACGTTCAACGCAGCTGCCGACAAATTGGAAAACCCATTGCTGAAACCACTTTTGAAATGCGTTATGGCTCAGAATTACCGCTATATTCCAGTGTTCCGCAAGCTTCGCGAAGAATGGAGACAAGGCAACGACGGCATCCTGCGCCGTGCGAAAGCCGCCCTCTTTTTCTACACCGACAGCGTCAGCCGCTTCGGTTGCCAGGACTCTAACCTCGCCTACCAGAACGCGTCTCTCATGGCGGAATCGTTGGGCGTGGCTCAGTTCTATACCGGATTTGTATGCAGCGCTGCGGCAATGGACAAAAAGCGGAAGCTCTACCACCTGCTCGGCATCGAGGGGACCATACATGCGGGAATGGCGTTGGGCATGCCGGCTTTCATTTTCGACAAATACATTGACCGCAAGGAACTCGACCTGAAAGTCATCGAATAAAAGACTCTGAATCCTTACTATTATGAAAACGAATCTTCTGCAAGCATCACTGCTTGTCGGAGTTCTTGCCTTGTATGCCTGCGGCAACTCCGGCAAACAGCCAAATACTTCCTACATAACAGGGAAAGAGCCGAGCGAGCTCTCCTTCCAATACAAAACAATGGAAGAAGCCGAGGACAAACTGATGGCCTCTATCAAAAAAGAGAAACAGGAAAAGGATTACTACTACAACAGCGACCTGATTTCATTTGTCATCCATGAGCCGCGCTCCATTTCCTACCCGTTCACCAAACTACAGAAGGACTCATTAGTGAGCATTGTTTCATCGGTCGACGGAAACTTGCGCCTCTACTCCTGGGATACAGGAATGGGCGCCTCGGTAACCTATTGGGATAACATCTGCCAGTACCGCTGCGACGGTAAGGTCTATGCCTACGACGGAAATATCCAGAACGTAGGAAAATACTATGAGGAAAACAACCAGAACACGGATGACAGAGGTTGTTCTGTATTGAGTATTTCAACACTGAAATCCAAAAACGGCACCCCGATCTATCTGGTACTTTCAGAAACCAGAATGTCGGACATCATGGGATACTGCGAACTTGACGCGGTAAAAATTGAGGAGGGAGAGCTCCGCCAGGCTCCGATTTTCGCCAACGGACAAGGTACCAGCAACTCTTTAACGACCGATATGATTGCCCGAGTTCCTGCATCCCGGACAAAGGACGGCGAAAACTGGAATCATCTCTTCTGCTTCGATGCAAAAAATGCCCACTTATATGTTCCGGAATACGGAGACTCTGTCCCCGAAACCTTCTATGTCTATCAATTCGACGGCTCCATGTTCTTATATCTCACGCATGGAGGCGGTCCGTGGCTGCACCCCAGCGTGCGTTCATTCCAGGAAAAACGATATGAGATGGTAACCGACAACTACCATGTGCGCGTTGACTCGCTGGACAACGGCAATCTACGCTATGCGTCATGGAAAAGCGGAATGGAAATGTCTGAAGAGCCGGAAATTGTCATCGAAGGTGGCAGTTTTGACCAGAAACACAACCGTTACGTATTCCAAAACGAAGGCTGCGAATATCAAGTCTCAACCGACGGCCGTCTGAAAGTGTTGCGCAAAGGCCGTACCATCGTCAACGAACGCCAAAAGTGACCTCAAATTAAATTCTATAAATAGAGCAAAAAATGAGATATCTTCTATTATTTCTGCTTTCTCTTCTCTCCGTCAACAGCCTGTTGGCTGAGACCATAAAAGGACGCATCGTCGACGAGCAGAACCAACCCATGCCTTACGTCAATGTTGTCCTGCTGTCACAGCCTGATTCTACGTTTGTGGCTGGCAGCATCAGCCGCGAAGACGGTTCGTTTATGCTAAATACGACAGCACAGCACCAAATCGTCAAAATCACATCGGTCGGTTATGCCACCGTTTTCAAAACGATTGAATCATCCGACTTGGGAACCATCCAGCTACTTCCCGACACCCAACTTTTGAACGAGATTGTTGTAAAAGGCAGTCGGCCGGTGACGCGGATGGAAGGAGATGCGATGGTAACCGATATTGAAAACAGTCTGCTGAGTAAAACCGGTTCAGCCAATGACGTACTGGCCAAAATACCAGGCATCACACAAACACAAGGCGGATTTGAAGTATTTGGCAAAGGTGCTCCACTTATCTATATCAACGGCCGCAAACTGCGTGATATGTCCGAATTGGAACAACTCAATTCGGATGAAATCAAAAGCATTGAGGTCGTCCGCAATCCGGGCGCACGCTACGATGCGACAGTAAAGGCCGTCGTAAGAATCAAGACGAGAAAACGGGAAGGAGAAGGTTTCGGTTTCGATTTACGCTCCAGTTACTACCAGTCGGAAAATACCGACATCATCGAGCAAGCCAATATCAACTACCGCCATAATAACCTGGACGTATTTGGAAGCGTCTATTTCAACCGGACAAAATTTCATGAAGACTACACTGTCAATCTTGAAAAAAGAGGGACACAGTTATGGAAACACTACGCAAATAACAATATTGAGCAACTCACCGAGAATCTCAACGCAACAATTGGCTTCAACTATCAACTGAACGACCGGCATTATATCGGTGCGAAATATCAGTTAAGCCATGAACCGACTTCTGAGGAGACAAGACAATCCGTTACCGACATCCTGGTGAACGGAGCTTATTATGACCAGCTCCGCTCCGACATCAGCAATAATTCCGAAGAGGAGTTGGGACACGAAGCCAACGCCTATTATAACGGACAAATCGGTTCAGTCAACATCGATTTTAATGCCGACTACCTGCAAAACGGCAATCGTAGTTTCTCCCTCATCCAGGAGCGAGGAGAAACGTTGGAAGACCGCGACGTTCACTCCATTAGCGACGTTAAGAACCGTCTCATAGCTGGTAAATTAACGGTGTCTTTTCCCCTATGGAAAGGTTCGCTTGCAGTCGGCAGTGAAATGACCTATACACACCGCAACGATGCATATCTGAACGAAGAAAACTATGTACCCTCTTCTTCGAGTAAA
Source organism: uncultured Muribaculaceae bacterium (assembly GCA_944321875.1). Classification (GTDB taxonomy): domain Bacteria; phylum Bacteroidota; class Bacteroidia; order Bacteroidales; family Muribaculaceae; genus Limisoma. The sequence continues at coordinate 2,129 of CALUMX010000030.1, read as the reverse complement.
ATAAACGAACTGAATGCAACGGGATTCGCAGAATACAACTGCGATTTCTCATGGGGTACTTGGACTGCCGGAGTACGATATGAGCACGTCAAATTTGACTATTTCGAAAACGACATACGCATCGCAGAGCAAAGTCGCCAGTTCAATAACGTATTCCCTAACCTGTCTTTTTCGACAAAACTCGGTCCGGTTGACGCACAACTGAGCTATACGGCAAAAACTACCCGACCGTCCTACAAGGAATTGAGCAACAACGTCTATTACTCCGACCGGTTCACACTCCAGAAAGGTAACCCAACGCTCCGCCCCACCTTAACTCATGATGTCACGCTCGCGGCAGCCTGGAAATGGCTTCAGTTCAGTGCCTCCTACAGCCGTACCAAGGACTGGATACTCTATTGGGGAGAATTGATAGAAGAAGACGGTTCGCAGACAATGCTCAATTACCGCAACTGGACCGAACCTATTCCATCTGTTTTCGCATTCCTTTCGGCTTCGCCCAAAATTGGATGCTGGATGCCGATGCTCGGCATTGGTCTGAAAAAACAATGGCTGACGGTTGAGTCATTCGGAGAGCCGTTCGACTTAAAGTCGCCGGTATATGTTGCGAGCCTCAACAACACATTGGAACTGCCCTTGGGATTCATGATTAGCGTGGACGCAAACATTCAGAGCAAAGGTGCCTATCAGAACATCTATTTGGAACACCCCACCGGTAGTGTCAATGCCTCTATTCGTAAAAGTTTCCTGAAGAATGAAGCCCTCAGCATCGAATTGCGGGGCACCGATTTATTTGATACAAACCGTGAATACTACCATCTTTATTCCGGTGACTACAACATTAACCAGGAGAATCACTACGACCGTCGGGAATTCTCTCTGACCATCCGTTACAAGTTCAATACAGCAAAGAGCAATTACAAAGGTACAGGCGCCGGCCAAAGCCAAAAGGACCGCCTGTAAACACAAAAAGCATATGATTTCGCTAGGAATTCACTAATTTATTCGTAAATTAGGAAACAAAATGTATTATTATGGCTTCGTTTATAATGTACCAATGTAGTATGTGCGGTTATAGCGTCGCTACAGAACCGTCAGGTCACTACAAAACTATGTCAGGCGAATTCTACAACTTTAAATGCCCGAAATGCAAGGAAATTGTCTCTCTTTCCGCCAAAAAGTTGGAAAAAGGCCAGGATCACATCTGTTGCCCAAAATGTAAAAACGATGAAGGACTTTCCAGATGGAATCCAATTGGAGACAAATGCCCCAGATGCGGTGGAAAGATGGAAGTTAACGCTTCCCTTCTGTCTATAATGATGGATTAAACAACTCTGAGCCGCTTGGAAGCCGCTTAGAATTCACGGAAACGTCCAAATAAATACTATCCCTACAAAACGTTGTTTCTTTTATTGGAGCAAAAATTACAGAACTACGACCTAATAAAAGGATCCCAACTAGCAGGGACGTATCCTTGGAACCAGTACACCCAAACAGCGTTAGTCCTTCATTACCCCAATTCCATTTCTCAGTTCTATTTCCGCGGACGTAGCAGCCTTCGATAACCGGCTACAAATAGCAGGAAGATTCGAAACGGCATACTGCTTCTGCGCTTAATCAGACTTGAGCATAAAATAGCATTAGAAAATCCCTTCTTTGACGCTTTCTAAGGGGGCGGTTACCTACGCCTTCCCGATTTCCTCCGTAGCGGCGGCGAAACGGGGCTTTAGGCCCTGTGCAGGCGGGAACGGGCGGAATCCTCACGCTGTGGCCGCCTTGGCTTTTTCTTTTTCCGCCTGCTTCCAGTTTCTCTGATCTTTTGAACATAAAAAAAGCGTCGGAAAATCCCTTCTTTGACGCTTTCTAAGGGGGCGGTTACCTACGCCTTCCCGGTTTCCTCCGTAGCCGACGGCGAAACGGGGCTTAAGGCCCTGTGCAGGCGGGAACGGGTGAAACCCTCCCGCTTTGGCCGCCTTGGCTTTTTCGTTTCCCGCCTGCTGTCGACTATTGGTTTTCTGTTTTTTTGAGCATAAAAAAAGCGTCAAGCAGATTTGCTTGACGCTTTCTAAGGGGGCGGTTACCTACTCTCCCGATTTCTCAGTACCATCGGCGCTACGAGGCTTAACTTC
>CALUMX010000029.1 GCA_944321875.1 uncultured Muribaculaceae bacterium | reverse complement strand
AAGACGAACCTTGCTGAACTGTGAGAAATAATTTATTTTTGTCCAATTACTGTAACGGTTATTTAGGACTAGACAAATATTCTTGTTGGTAATTTTATTGTCATATTTTTTGCAAAAAATATTTGTAACTGACAGGGATACAATATTTTTCATTATCTTTACATATGTTTTATAAATATTTATCTGTCATTTTATTAAAGGGGAATATTTAATTTATATAAAAATGTAATGCTATGGAAAGAAAATTACTTCTTCTTGTCGTGTCGTTGCTTTGCGCAGCCGGCATTCAAGCACAGGATTTCACATCCGGCTACCTAATGTATAGCGTAACCGACGCTGATAAGAAACTCGTAAGCGTGACCGGCTACACTGACGAGCTTCCAGCTGAAGCAGAAGTTCCTGCTACGGTCAGCTACGAAGACATTGACTATGCAGTCACAGCCATCGGTGATTTCGCGTTCTGGAATAGCTCTACGCTCGTGCAAATCACCATTGGAAACAATGTACAATCTATTGGTGACCAAGCATTCAGCCAATGTGGCGAGCTCCGACAAATCACTTTTCCTAATGGCCTGATAACCATTGGAGATTACGCGTTCAGTTTCTGTCCGCTCACTCAAGTTGCTATCCCCGAAAGTGTAACAACCATCGGTGACTACGCATTCTCTTGGTGTCACTCCATTACTGAAATCACCATCCCTGAGGGTGTGACAACCATTGGAGAGGGAGTATTTTGGAGTAGCAGCGGGCTTACTCAAATCACTATTCCAGCCAGTGTCACAACTATTGGCATGGCAGTCTGCGCCTCATGTGCTTCGCTCAAAGAAATCAATGTCGCTGAAGATAATCAGAACTATTGTTCTGTGAACGGTGTGCTTTACTCAAAAGACCTCACTCTCCTCCTGCAATATCCTTCTGGACGACTTGATACGGCATATGACATCCCCAACAGCGTAACAATCATTGGTGACAGTGCTTTTGATGGTTGTGCCGCGCTCGAGCAAATCGCCATCGGAAATAGCGTAGCCATTATTAATAAATACGCATTCAGTTATTGCGAAGCACTTAAACAAATCACCCTTCCCGAAGGTGTAACTACTATCGGTAACGGAGCATTTAGCAACTGCTCTGCTTTCGAGCAAATTACGGTTCTGACATCCACGCCACCTACTCTGGAGGATACCGAAATGTTCCCCTTCAATGGTGTCGACAATGCTATTCCGGTGATTGTTCCGGATGGCTCTTTGGAGGCTTATCGGGCAAGCGGATGGAGCTATTTCACCAATATGCGGACGGAATCCGGCAGCAGCGTGCAGCAGCCGACGCTTGTTGAGGGAGTCCGCTATGCCGACGGGCAACTTCTTAACCCACAGCGGCTCCTCGTCAGCGTGTACGACCTCACGGGTCGCCTCGTTTACCGTGGTAACGATTCCGCACGCGCTTTCCCAAGCGGTGTCTACATCGTAAGCTACGGCCGCACCACCGAAAAAATGGTGTTCTAAACCGTCTAACTTTTCGTGTACCTTGATTTTGGGTACAAATTGGCATAGAGTCTAAAAAATAAGGCGCAGTCCTTCGGATTGAAACCGGGGGCTGCGCCTTTCTTTATGTGTGAACGGGTTATTTGAAATCTTCCAACTGGATTTCCATTTCGTCGGTCTGGATGCCGCACACGATGCCGAGTCCGCCCTCGACGTTGCAGTAGATGGGCTTCGGTTCGGCCATGCCCGCGTCAATCATGCCGCCCTGCATGGATTCATCGCCCTGGTTGGCCATTATCGTGATAAGGTAGCGGAAGTAGGCCTCAGAGATGGCATAGAGCCGGATGGTGCGTGGATATTTGATGTTGTCATTGATATAGATATCCTCCGTTACGGTCAGTTCGTATTCCTTGCCTTCGATGCCCTCATCGGTGAACGGCATTCCGTAGATGCTGCCGAAGTCGGAGCTGTGGATGCTGCCGTAGATTTTCTCGTAGGCTGTCTGGAATACAGGGTCGTAGGAATAGTTGAACTCGCCGAAGGTAAACAGCTGAGAGTCGATTCTCAGAAAGTAGTAGTTGGCCTTTCCCGGCTCGTCGCGGAAGCGCACTTTGTAGGTAAAGCGGTCGACCTCCTTGATTTCGATGTATTGGCCGTCTTTCCATTCGTATTGCGGATAGGGCGACGGCACTTTGCTGTGGAGGATGCGCAGCCCCTCGATTTTTGCCGGTTTCGGGATGATGTCGGTGGCTTGCAGCGGCTGGCCGTCAACCTCTGTGCGGATGGTTACCGTGTCGCCGCCTTGCGGGCGCACGTTGCTTATGTATTTCTCGCCGTCATAGGTCATGCGCTCCTTCAGTTCCGAGTTGATAAACACGTCGACGTTCAGGCCTGTGATGTCCTCGCCCGGCTTGGTGTCGGTGAAGAACCAGGAATAGGACACGTCGGCCATTACCACCGTGTCGGACGTCATGACGCTCGTCAGCGTCGGTTTAGCCTCGCCGCGGTAGTGCTCAAGGTCGATGTCGCGCATGCAGGAGGGAAGAAGGCAGGCGAGTGAAAGGAGGGCGGGAAGTATGAGTTTGTTCATAACGTTCAGAATTTGTAGGTGAATGAAACGGAAGGAATAATCGGCATGATGCTCATTGTCTGGAACTTGTTGTTCCATCTCTTGTCAGGAGTCGGGTTCATGACTTTCATTTCCTGCTTGACGACGGCAATCGGGTTCATCCGCGAATAGGCGTTGTAGAGGCCTACGTTCCAGATGGTCTGATGGCCGTTCTTTAATGTCTTGTAGACGTTCATGCCCAGGTCGAGACGGTGGTAGGCCGGCAGACGCACGTTGTTGCGTGTGCTGTAATAGTTGATACCCCATCCGTAATCGTAGTTGGTGTTCAGAATCAGGTCTTCGGGGAAGCCTGCTCCGACGAGACCGTTGTAATTCTCCAGTGCGAGCGTCACCAGGTTACCCGTCATGAACGTCCATCCGGCGTTGAACTCAAAACGGTCGTTGAGCCGGTAGGTGCAGACGATGTTGAACTTGTGGCGGTTGTCATATTTCGAAGGGAAGGGACGGCCGTTGTTCAACTCGGCAAACCGGCGGTCGGTCCAAAGCAGTCCGTATCCGACGGTACCCGTCACTTTGCCGATGTTGCGTTGCACGCTGATGTCCACTCCGTAGGCGGTTCCCTCTCCCACGGTCAGCTTGTCGCTCCATTGGGCTGAAGGGGAGAACATGCTCATGCCCTCCTTGTATTCCAGCAGGTTGTGCATCCACTTGTAGTAACCTTCCACCGAATAGAAGAATCCGGCCGGCAGGTTGCCGTAGACGCCGAGCGATACCTGGTCGGATGTCAGCGGATCCCAGTGGCTGCCGATGGGCTGCCAGGAGTCGGTCGGGAGGCTGATGTAGCTGTTGCATATCTGTTGCACGAACTGCGACATCCGTGAATAGCCGGCCTTGAAACTGAGGTCCTTCGACGGAGCGTAGCGCAAGGCCGCACGGGGCTCCGGCAAGAAGTGGGACGTGCCTTCCGACGTATAGTAGACGCCTCTCACGCCGGCCTGTACCGCCCAATGGTCACCGAGGTGGAGCGTACCGTCGACATAGACCGAAGCCTCGTGTGCCTCGATGATGGAAGCCGGCACGAGCGTATGACTGGAGAAGTCGGAGGCGTTGCTCTCCATCGTAATCCGTTCCGGTTTGTAGTGGTGGAAGATGTAGTCGGTACCGGTCTTGAGCGTGAACAGCTTGCCGAATTCCTTTACCGCATCGAAATTGAAGCCGAGGTCGTAGATGCCGTTCTTGTTGTTCTTATGGGTGTATTCCGTTGTCTTTTCTCCATCGCTGATGGTATAGGAGTCCTTGTCCTGTCCCAGGTTGGAATCGTACGACGTGAAATAGGCGTTGGCCGAGAGCGTCCATTGGTGGCGCAGGCGAAAGTCGAAGCCCGACGAGATACCCCAGTTGCCCCAGCGCATGCTTGTCACGTTCTTATCGGAATAATCCTTCGTCCCGTTCGTCTCCGAGAAATGCTCGCTGCCGAGCTTCATGAAATCGGAACCCCAGAACGCGTGCGTATAGCCCGAAATATGGTCCGAAACCCGGTAGTCGAGTTTCAGGTTGAGGTCGGTGAAGGCATAGCGGCCGATGGTAGCCGAACCTTTGTCCTTGTCGAGCCGGTTGAGGATGGCGATGGTGGGAGCCGAGATGATGTCGAGCCATGAGCGGCGCATACCGGCGGAGAATGCCACCTTGTCTTTCTTGATAGGAGCCGTCACAAAGACGCTTCCCGACAACAGTCCGATGGATGCCTCACCTTCCAGTTCCTGAAAATTGCTCTCACGCAGGCGGATGTCGGTGATGCTTGACAGCCGGCCGCCGTAGTTGGAGGGGAAACTTGACTTGTAGAAGTCGACATCGTCGAGCGTCGCCACGTTGAACGAGGAGAAGATGCCGCACAGGTGATTGATGTGGTAGAGCGGCAGATTGTGCAGCAGGTAGAGGTTCTCATCGTTGTCTCCACCTCTGACGTACATACCGGCGAAGCCTTCCACGCCGCTCGACACGCCCGGCTGCGTCTGCAATGCCTTCAGAACGTCGGCCTCGCCAAAGAGCGTCGGGATGTTTTTCACTTGCCGGGGACTGATGGTCACGCGTCCCATTTCGGGTGCCACGATGTTGCGGCGGCGCAGCTGGTCGCTGATGATTTCCACTTCCTTCAGGTTGTAGTAGCGGTCGGTTGTCGTATCGGACTCGGCCGGCGATTGCGCCTGCAGTCTGAAAGGGCTGGCGGCAAGGAGAAACAGAAGGTATTTGAGTTTCATGTTGCTGTTGGTCGGTTGGTTGTGCGGCTGCCGTCGGGCCTCCGCGGATTAATAATAGGAACAAAGGTATGGAAAGGCAGCCGTCGGTGCAAGCATAGCGAAAAAAATCAGCGTCTGCGGTCGTAAAGATGCAGACGCTGATTTTATTATTTGGATGCAGGCGGAGATTATTCCTCTTCTGTCTCGTCTTCCTTCATGTTGTGGTAAACGTTCTGAACGTCGTCGTCGTCCTCAAACTTCTCAAGGAGTTTCTCGATTTGCTCGCGTTGTTCCGGAGTAACTTCCTTGTAGTCGTTAGGAATACGCTCAAATTCTGCGCTCTGGATTTCGAAGCCGTTTTCTTCGAGGTATTTTTGGATGTCGGCAAACGATTCGAAAGCACCGTAGAGAACGATTGATTCGCCTTCGTCGTCGAGCTCGTCCACGCCGTAGTCAATCAATTCAAGTTCGAGGTCCTCCAATGATACGCCTTCCTTCGGAGCCACTTTGAACACACACTTGTGCTCGAAGAGGAAAGAGAGGCTGCCTGATGTGCCGAGTGAGCCGCCAAACTTGTTGAAGTAGCTGCGCACGTTGGCAACGGTACGCGTGTTGTTGTCAGTAGCAGTCTCAACAACGATGGCGATACCGAACGGGCCGTATCCTTCGTAAACGATTTCCTTGTAGTCGCTTGCGTCTTTATCAGTCGCTTTCTTGATGGCGCGTTCCACAGTATCCTTCGGCATGTTGGCTGCCTTGGCATTTTGCAGAAGAACGCGGAGACGGGAGTTGCCGCTTGGGTCAGGACCGGCTGCCTTGACAGCGATAGTGATTTCCTTACCAATCTTAGTGAACGTACGGGACATGTTGCCCCAGCGTTTCAATTTTCTTGCTTTGCGGTATTCAAAAGCTCTTCCCATATTGTGAATTCTTTATATTATTATTTTATTATTGTATGATTATCGGAGTTTTGCATCGAGCTGCTTTTGGAGATTGCCCACGATTTTGTTCATAACAGCGTCGATTTGCTTGTCGTTGAGCGTCTTCTCGTCGTCCTGGAGAATCATTGAGATGGCGTAAGACTTCTTGCCCGGCTCGAGGTTCTTGCCTTCGTAGACGTCGAAGAGCGTTACGCTCTTGAGCAGGCGCTTCTCAGAGGCGCGTACCACGGCTTCCACCTGTGCGAACGTGATGTCGGCGTTGAGCAGGAGGGCAAGGTCGCGCTTCACAGGCATTGACTTCGGAAGGTCGGTGTATTCCACTTTCTTCTTCAACGCCATCTTGACGAGCATGTCCCAGTCGAATTCAGCATAGAACACTTCCTGGTCGATGTCGGCCTTCTTCAGCTGCTTGCGGGAAACGACACCCACATAGCCGGCGAGTTTGCCGCCGCGGTTGCGGTATTCGAGTGCCGCACCGAAGATTTCATCGGAAATCTGTGTAGCCACCAGCTCGTCAGTCTTGATGCCGAGGCGTGCGAATACGTTCTCAACGGTTGCCTTCAGGTCGAATACTGTGGACTTGCGAGCCGGAGCCGCCCAGTTGGACGCATAGAGGTCGCCGGTCATCCAGATGCCGAGGTGCATGGCCTCGCTGAACGGTGCGAGCGGTTTCTCCTCGGTCGACTGTGCTTCAGGGTTGGCTGAGTAAACCTTGCCGAACTCATACATCAGCAGGTTGGATGCCTTGCGGTTGATGTTGTGGGCGAGGCTCTCAAGACCGCCGTAGATGAGCGTCTGGCGCATAACGGCGAGGTCGTTGCTCAACGGGTTGAGCAGACGTACGCAGCGGTCGAGCGGATAGATTTCGCTACCGTCGTAGTAGGCTACGGAGGTGAGCGAGTTGTTCATTATTTCGTAGTAGCCGGCAGCCGTAAGCTGTTCGGATACGAGTTGTTGCAGATGTTCTGACTCGTCGGTTGTCTGACGGTAAGAGAGGCTGGAGTGGAGCGTTTCGCCGAATTCCACGTTGTTGTAGCCGTAGATGCGGAGAATTTCTTCCACAACGTCGCACGGACGTGTCACGTCAACACGGTAGGCCGGTACGGTCAGCGTGAGGGCTTCGGCAGTCTCAGCCGTTGTCACGATATCGAGCGATGCGAGGATGCTCTTCACGAGTTCCGGCTCGATGTTCTTGCCGATGAGGGAAGTGAGATAGTTGAAGGAGAGCTCTACCGTCTTCGGTGCGGCAGGTGCCGGGTAGAGGTCTACGATGTCGCCGCAGATTTCACCTCCGGCGAGTTCCTTGACGAGCAGGGCTGCTATCTTCAGCGCGTAGACGGTGCCTTCCGGGTCTACGCCACGCTCGAAGCGGAACGAAGAGTCGGAGTTGATGCCGTGGCGGCGTGCCGTCTTGCGCACCCATGTCGGGTTGAAGCAGGCTGATTCGAGGAAGATGTCGGTGGTCTGCTCCGTTACGCCGGATTCAAGACCGCCCATCACGCCGGCAAGGCACATCGGCTCTTCGGCGTTGCAAATCATCAGGTCACGTTCAGTGAGCGTGTGCTCCACGTTGTCGAGTGTCACAAACTTGCTGCCTTCCACAGCCGGGCGTACCACCACGCGCTCGCCCTTCACCTTCGCGAGGTCGAAGCAGTGGAGCGGCTGGCAGAATGCGTTGAGGATGAAGTTGGTGATGTCCACAACGTTGTTAATCGGACGCTGGCCGATGGTTGAGAGGTAGTTGCGCAACCATTCTGGACTTTCTTTCACCGTTACGTTGCGGATGGTCAGGCCGGAGTAGCGCGGACAAGCCTCAGCGTTGGCCACTTCCACTGTCACGGCTCCATCCTGACGATCGATGGCGAAAGCCTCGGTCGACGGGCGGTGGAGATTGGCCTCCATGCCGTTGCGTTTCATCCAAGCTGCAAGGTCGCGTGCCACGCCGTAGTGGGAGGCAGCGTCGATGCGGTTAGGCGTGAGGTCGACTTCCAGAACGTAGTCGTCCTTCACGTTGTAGTATTCGCGAGCCGGAGTGCCCGGAGCGACTGTGTCGGGGAGAACGATGATGCCGTCGTGAGAGGTTCCCACGCCGATTTCGTCTTCCGCACAAATCATACCGAACGACTCAACGCCGCGGATTTTAGATTTCTTGATGGCAAATTCCTTGTCGCCGTCGTAGAGCTTTGTGCCTACTGTGGCGAGAATCACGTGCTGTCCGGCAGCTACGTTGTGGGCACCGCACACTACTTGCAGCGGTTCGCCGTTGCCGGTGTCGACAGTCGTGATGTGCAGGTGGTCGCTGTCGGGATGGTCGATGCAGGTGAGCACCTTCGCTACCACCAGGCCGTTCAGACCGCCTTTGATGGTTTCAACTTTTTCCACGCCGTCGGTCTCAAGGCCGATTGATGTGAGCGCGGCAGATACTTCTTCGGGCGTCAGGTCGAAATTAAGGTATTCCTTCAGCCAATTGTAAGATATATTCATAGCCTGTGATTTTTCTATTTCGATTGCTAAAAGCGCACAAATTTACAAATAAAATCCTGAAAACAAACGAAAAGAGCCGTAAACTCGCCCCTCTATTTCAAAAGCGACATGAAGCGCGACGGGATGGGCGTGTCGAACATCATCTCGCGTTTCGTCATCGGGTGGGCGAAGTGCAGGGTCTTGGCGTGCAGGGCAAGACGGTGGATAGGGCTGCTCTTGGCTCCGTATTTGCGGTCGCCAACGATGGGATGTCCGAGGTCCTTCATGTGGACGCGGATTTGGTTCTTGCGGCCTGTGTCGAGGCTCAGCTCCATGAGTGAGTAGCCGTTTTTCGTGAGCAGGCGGCGCCAGCGGGTGATGGCGAGCTGTCCGTCCTCGGGGTTCTGCGACGAGTAGACCTCAAATTGCGAGGTCTCGCCGAGGTAGCTGCGCAGCGTACCGCTTTCTTCTTCCACTTTTCCCTCTACGACAGCCACATAGCGGCGGTCGAGCACCATGTTGTTCCAGTTGTGCTGCATGGCTTCCTTAGCTTCTACCGACTTGGCGAACATCATCAGTCCCGACGTGTCGCGGTCGAGGCGGTGGACAACGAAAAGCATCAGCCGCGGGTCCTTGCGCTTCAGATAGTCGCGCAGGATGCTGTAGGCGGTGCCTTCCTTGACCTTGTCGGTCGACACGGAGAGCAGACCGTAGCTTTTGTTGACAACGATGATGTCCTCGTCCTCATAGACGAGCTGCATGCGGGGATGGGAAAATACGACAAAGGGGCGGGTGAAGTTGACGGCGAGCGTGTCGCCGGCCGCTACGGGAGCGTTGAATTGGGTTGTGGGCGATGAGTTGATAGCCACTTGGTTATACTTCAGCAGGGCTTTGATGGCCGTGCGTTTGTGATCCGTCAGTTTTGCCTCGAGGCATTGCATGAGGGTGCCTCCTGTTGGCTCTTTCCATACCAACACACTGTCGGGTTTCCATTTGTTGCGCTGTGCGCCCGGTTTGCCGTTTACCATAATTGTCAAATAATTTTAGGCAAAGGTAAGAAAATTAGGTGAAATTTGAAATAAAAAGGTTGATGCGCAACGTCGGAAGTGATAAAAAAACGGATGTCTGACGCTGTCGCCGGGAGGTGAAAACAATGCCCGGAGAGCCGATTTTCACCTTTAAATTTTATAATCTCAATAATTTGTCCTATTTTTGCTCGGAAAAACCAGCATAGAATGAACATCAAGATACATAAAGAAGGGGTCAATATCATATTGGCTCTGTTGCTAATACTCATCGTAATCTGCATTCCGGTCTATATCTTTGTGCCGTCGGTAGCCGTATCGGTGGTGCTTTGGTGTGTATCGCTGGTGATGCTCTCTCTGGTCGTCAACTTCTTCCGCTCTCCCGCGCGTGACTACAGGGGAGTGCGTGAGAACATGGTGCTGTCGTCGGTCGACGGTACGGTTGTGGCACTGGAGGAAGTCGAGGAGGATGTGTTTCTCCACGGCCGTGCCATCCAGTTGTCCGTCTTTATGTCGGTGTTCAACGTGCATGCCAACTGGTATCCAGTCGACGGAAAGGTGGAGGAGGTGAGGTATCAGCCCGGACGTTTCCGTGCGGCCTATTTGCCTAAATCGAGCTCGGAGAACGAGCATTCGTCGATTGTCATCAAGGCTGACAACGGCCAGCGCATTCTCGTGCGTCAGATTGCCGGTGCCATTGCCCGCCGCATCGTAACCTATGCCCGCCCCGGAGCGAAATCCGACGTGTCGGAGCATCTCGGATTCATCAAATTCGGCTCCCGTGTCGACATCTATCTGCCGCTTGACGCGGAGGTGCTTGTGAAAATCGGCGATAAGACAACGGGTGGAATTACGCAAATTGCCCGTCTGAAAAAATAACTCTCTAACGGAATCAAGAAAATGAAAATACTACGAGTGATAAAGCAAAACATTCCCAATACGATTACGTGCATGAATTTGCTTTCGGGCTGTCTTGCTTGTGTCTTTGCATTTAAATTCGGCGATTCGTTCGGCAGCCTCAAAGGCTACGAAATGGCTTTTCTGATGATTGGCCTCGCCGCCTTTTTTGACTTTTTCGACGGTCTCAGCGCCCGCCTGCTGCATGCCTATTCCAATTTGGGGAAGGAACTTGACTCGCTGTCCGACCTCGTGAGCTTCGGTGTCGCTCCGGCGGCATTGGTGTTTAACCTGATAGAGACGCAGACCCACAGCCCGCTGGCTTATCTGGCGTTTCTGATTCCGGTGTTCGGCGCGTTGCGTCTGGCACGTTTCAACATCGACGACCGTCAGACCACTTCGTTCATCGGTCTGCCGATTCCGGCCAATGCCATTTTCTGGATTGGTCTTGTGGCATGGAACATGCAGTACTACTACCTCGGCAATCTCTTCATGACGGTGATGATGCTGGCTTTCCCGTTGCTGATGGTGTGCGACGTCCGTATGTTCTCCCTCAAGGTGAAAACGTTTGCGCTGGCTCCCAACGTGCGCCGCTACGCGCTGCTTCTCGGAGCGATAGGTTTCGTTTCCTACGCGCATGTGGCGGGCCTCATGTGGACGGTTATTTTCTACATATTCCTGTCGGCTACGGCTAAGAAGACTGAACATTTTTAATTCTCGGGTGTTCTTATCTGTGTAACGTAATATTTCGAAAAAATGGGAAGCTTTTTTGCATTCATATTGGGCGTGCTGTTGCTGTTGATTGTCGTACCTGTCATGCGGGTGATATTGACCGTGTGGAAGATGAAGCGCAATCTGAACAAGCAGTTCCGCCGTGCCGGTGAAGCCTTCGGAGGTGGCGGCCGTCAGCCGCAGCCGGAACCGGAGCGCAACACGAAGGTGTTCGATAAGAACGACGGCGAATATGTGAAGTTTGAGGAAATCGAGGGTGAGCGTCCGCGACGCGACGAAAGCAGCCGGGGAAACGAGGACAACCGGCGACAGGAACCTTTGATTACGGATGTGGAATTTGAGGAACTTTGATAATATAACGGCGGGGGCAGATGCTTCCGCCGTTTTGCATAAAAGTGGCAAACAAATATCTGAGAGGCAAAAAATTGGATAAATTGAAGAAAAGTTGGTCAATTTAGAGATATTTGAAAATAAAATGCAAGTAAATATGAAAAAAGTGCCGAAAAAATTTTTATTGAGCAGAAAAAATGTTTTTCTTTGCAGTGGAAATTATGGAATAGCCTATATCTGAGGATTCAGTGTTGCTGCTCTTACGGAAAAATTCATTTTTTGTACGAATTGCGGATAAAGTGAAATAAGAGATTTCATTTTTATTGTCGTATAGGGTAGCGAAATCCTGTGCTCCAATTTCCGTTTCTTGTTAGTTAGTAGAGAATTATCTATCCAATATAGAACAGTAGAAACATTATTTTTTTCATTAGTTGTCAGTGGTTGAAAAAACCACAAAAAAAAGCGATTTGCTGTGATAGCAAGTTGCTTTTTTTGTGTCGTTAAGGTCGTGATACAGAGCTGTATCAACATTTTTTTGAGAAGAGAAGAACTGATTCCGCAAATTTTTATTACCTTTGACCGTATGGGAAACCGCATGAGCGGTATGGGAAATTATTGTTTTCAGCCATCCGTTTTGCTGGTTTTTGTTGTTACAGAATTGATTAAATCAAAGGAGAATACTATGAAACTATGTCTGAACTCACGGGATGAGCTTTATATGCTGGATTTGGATAAAGTTGCCTATATCGAGGCCAGCGGCAATTACTCCCGGATTGTCTATGTGGAGGGAATGCAGATTGTTGTTACGCTGGGCTTGTCGAAAGTGGAGGAACTGATTAAGCAATCCATGGTGAAGACTGCCATAAGCCCGTTTGTCCGTCTGGGAAGGAGCTATATCATTAACCAGAATTACCTGACACACATCAACGTGGTGCGCCAGCGTCTGACTCTTTCCGACTGTATGGAGCACACACATGTGCTTGAGATACCGAAGGCCTTGTTGCGTTCCTATAAGGATTTGATTAAAGAGAAATTTACCGTAAAATAAAGACGTATGTCAAAGATTCAGATAGTGTTGGGAAAGGAGGGAAATCAGAAATTCCCCATATTGAATGCCGGCGTAAGCCGTCGGCATGCCCTGCTTACGATAGAGAACAACCGATGGATACTGGAAGACCTTAACTCGACCAACGGGACCTATATCTCGGAAAACGGAGGCCCGTTCCGGCGTATCAGCAAGGTGGAGATAACGGAGGATACCTGCATCCGTCTGGGTGACGGTTCCATCAATGGATATGCCTTTACGGCCCACCATGCCATTGAGGAGGACCCGAATAACTATTCCTATGAGTTTGAGAAGCTGCGTCGTCTGCGTGACGAACTGGCGGCACGGAAGGCCAAGGCCCAGAATATGCGCAAGAATTCGAGCCTGGTGAATCTTATTGTGGCGATAGCGATTCTCGGAGTCACTTTCCTGCCTCACATATCATCGCAGGTGCGCATCATCATCCTGCGTCTGGGACTGCTGATACCAGTCTTGTTCACATTCATCATCCAGCGCAACGACCAGTTGCAGAAAATCCAGGACGAGCAGCGCCGCCGGGTCATTTGCCCCCGTTGCGGGCACCCGCTGTCTGATTTCGAGGTTGACCGTGAATCCTGCTCGAGCTGTAAGGCTCACTCATAATAGGCATTTTACTCAATTTAAAAACAGAAAATATGAAACGATTTATTAAGTTATTGTTTGTACTGACGTTGCTCTTCTGGTCGGGAGCGATGTCTGCCCGTACGTTCGTGCTTTGTGCGGGTGTGTCTGACTATGCCGACCCGCAAATCAACGACCTGACACGGCCGGGAAAAGATGCCGTGCTGTTCGGTAAACTGATGAAAACCCAGACGCAGGACGTGACGGTGCTGACCAGCAAGCATGCGACGGCGGAGAACATCATGTCCTCGCTCCGCTACATTTGCTCGGTGGCAAAGGCAGAGGACCGCATCATATTCTTCTTCAGCGGCCATGGCGGACCGGATATGATTGTGGCTCACGACGCTACGATTGCCTACTCAACGCTCGACTCTGTGTTGAAGACGGCGAAGTCCAAGACGGTAATGTGCTTCATTGATGCCTGCTTTGCCGGCACTGCCGCTTCCAATGTGAGAAGCAACTATGTGTTCTTCGTGTCGAGCCGTCCGGACGAAGTGTCGCAGGAAGAACCCCATTGGGTGGGAGCCGGATTCCTGTCGCAGGCGTTGATGAAAGGCATGCGTGGAAAGGCCGACTACAACGGAGACCGTAAGGTGACCGTGATAGAGTTGTTCCGTTATATTTACAAGGACGTGACTACCCGCTCGTCGGAAGAGCAGCATCCGCAGCTCATTGCCAGCAAGAGCATGTATGACACGGTGGTCGTCCAATGGTAGCACTTTCGTGTAAAAACCCCGAGGGTTCGTACAAGACGATTTAGAAAACTTGCAAACCACATAATCAGTCGCTTATATTTGCATCAGAAAACAAAAAAACACAACAGCTATGAAGACGAAAAGAATTGAATCGGAAGCTATCCAGAATGAAGATAGCATGACGTATGCAGTGAATCAAGAAAATCTCGAATTGACGGATGGCTCCGTAAAGAAAAGTTCGTCAAAAGGCAGTTATATCGTATCGGCAACTGCCGGAGCAGCAATCGGTTCTTCTGTGGGCGTGGCCGCAGGAACAATAATTTCTGATGTGATATCAGGCGACGACGTAGTGGAAGGAACTCCGGTGGGTCATGGTTCGGACGACGCGATACATCAGAACATCGCAGCCAATGACGGCGGAGATGGTTATGTATCCCCTGAGCAGGTGAGCATGGACGATGCTGTTCAGCCTCAAACGGTTCCGACCGGAAACCCGGCTCAGGTTGACGTGGTAGACCCGGTAGCACCGAGCCCGGCAGTTGGCGGCGATACGAATGTTCATACTGACGGTATGCCGGATCCGGCAATCGTAGAAGTCGATGTTCCGGTAGTGTCTGGTGAATTGGTTGACCCGCTTGATGCGGCAGCTCCTGACCAGCTTTATACCGTTCAGGATTTGGGTGAGGTGTACACCGTAGACGGACAGAGTATGGCGGCGGCTCACATTACGGACGCTCAGGGAACTGATTTGATGATGGTCGATATCGACGGTGACTTAGTGCTGGATGTTGTCACGGATATGAACGGCAATCAGGTGGCAAGCATCAACGGAGGTGTCAGCCTCAGTGACCTGGAGTACAATATGGGAGGAAACGAGTACATTGCCCAGAACGAAATCGACGAGATGGAGCACTATGATGAGGACGACAGTTATATGAATGACCTTATTGACCCGGCATCTCTCGTTTAAAAAAAGAAGAAAATGGAATTAAAAGAGATACTTGACATTACCTGTCCCTATTGCAAGAATGCGATAAGGATGAGGAATCCGAAAAAGGCCGGAACTTATGAATTGCAATGTCCTCATTGTGGTAAGAAATTCCGGATGACGATGGTGGATAGAGAAGAAGACCCGTATGAGCAAGCCAATCGTCAGGCTGCCGAACAGGCTGCTGCTCAACGTGCCGCCGAACAGGCTGCTGCCCAACGCGCCGCAGAACAGGCTGCCACCCAGCGTGCTGCTGAACAGGCTGCTGCCCAACGTGCCGCTGAACAGGCTGCTGCCCAACGCGCCGCAGAACAGGCTGCCGCTCAACGCGCCGCAGAACAGGCTGCCGCCCAGCGTGCTGCTCAGCAGGCCGCTGCTCAACAGCCGGGCATGGTTAATCCGAAACCGGCCAGCAAGCCTACGAAACTGCTTCGAACGGGGACTTTCGAGGCGGGTTGCCTCAGGGTTAAGCAAGGGTCCTTTGTCCGTTATGACTTGGACCGTGAGGTGACGGTTGTGGGCCGACAGAGTGTGGAATCGCCGAGTGATATTTCGATTGCAGGCGATGAGACGATGAGCCGTCGTTCGGTAGCCATTATCTGTGACCAGGTCAACTATAAGCTGCAGGTATTGAATGCAACGAACCCGGTGATTTTCAACGACCGGAAATTGAATACGGGCGATTGTGTCTACCTGACTTTCGGCGATAAGTTCGTATTGGGGAAGACTCTGATTATTTTTGAAAAAGCGTAATTTATGAAAATACAACTAAAGCAAGCATATTCGTTCTACCAGCTCGGTTCCCGCTCCAATCAGGAGGATGCGCGCTATCCCGACAGCGACAAACCGGAGATGAAAGCTCCGTTCTTTGTGGTGTGTGACGGCGTGGGCGGAAGCGACAAGGGCGAGGTGGCCAGCGGCACGGTGTGCCGTTCGTTTGCCCGCTCTTTGGAGAATTTCGATTTTAGCAAAGAGTTTACGGAAGCCGACTTCGACCGCGTATTGGCAAAGGCTTATGCTGATTTGGAAGCGGTGGCAACTGATGAGAACCGTGATATGGCGACAACACTTACGTTTGTCGCCTTTCATGCCAAAGGGTGTTTCATTGCCCATATAGGCGACAGCCGTGTCTACTATGTGCGCAAGGATAAAGGTATTGTCTATCGGACGGAGGACCACTCGCTGGTCAATGCGCTGGTCAAGAACGGTTGCATTACGGAGGAAGAGGCGCTGACCCATCCAGACCGTAACGTGATTACGCGCGCGATGGGCGTCAAGCAGGGAGACAAGGACTACGCGAAGGCTACGCTTCACAACGTCAGCAACGTGCAGCCGGGCGACTATGTTTTCCTCTGTTCTGACGGCGTTTTGAAGAACGTGACCGACCAGTCGATTATCGACATCCTCTCATCGGTTGCTTCCGACGAGGAGAAACGTGCCATTTTTGCTGAAATGAGCGCGTCGAGCGACGACAACAATACGGCCATATTCGTGCAGGTGGATACGGTGGAAAGAGGCGAGGAAGATAAGGTCGCTGCCCCTGCCGTGCCCAATAAAACGGTTATGGTGGAGGCTGTCCGCACAATGCCGACTGCTACGGTTGCCAATCAGGAGAAGCGCAAGAAGAACAATATGCCGCTGATAGTGACCATCGTCGTGGCGGTTGTCGTGGCTTTGGCTGCGGGTGCTTATTTCCTGCTGGGTTCATCGGACGAAGAGAGCAATCCGGCTTCGTCTCAGCGGGAGCGTGAAGGAGAGGATGTGTCTCTGATTGAACGTATTACGGGTGAAGAAGACGCAGGAGCGGCTGCTGGCGAGGCTGCCCGTGAGGAGGCTGACGAGGAGGGTAATCTGCTCGGCAACCTGCTCGGAGGCAACGGAGCGGAATCAGTATCCGCACGTCCGGCGCAGTTCCCCGGAGGAAGGGATGCGCTTAACCGTTTCTTTGCCGAAAAGATGAAGTATCCGGAGGAGGCTTTGAAAAAGAGGATTGAAGGAGAGGTGAAAGTGCGTATCGAAATCGACGACGATGGTATCGTGAAGGATGCGAAAGCCGAGGGGCTGGCTCCGAAGGTGCTTGCCGAGGAGGCTGAACGCCTGTGCATGAAGTTGCCGCGGTTTATTCCGGCTACTGACAATAAGGGCGAGAAAATCGACTCTGAGATGGATGTTGTCGTTCGGTTCAAGTTGCCACGCACTCCGCAACAGCCCCGCCCGAATCAGGGACACGGAATGTCGGAGCTGCCGGTCGGCACGATTTAAACCTCTTTTTAACTGAATTAGCAGGAATGTGTTGTTATGAAAGATAAGATGAAAAATGCGCTTCCGATAGGAACGATACTGCAGAGCGGCAAGCAGGCTTACCGCATCGAGCAGGTGCTTGGAGTCGGAGGTTTCGGTATTACTTATAAGGTCTCGGCAACGGTGAAATACGGAAACGTGCCGATTTTTACCTATTTTGCCATCAAGGAATTTTTCCTTGACGAGGCGTGCGAGCGTGGTGGCACAAGCGGTCAGGAACTGGTCTACTCGCGTCCGTTGAAAGACAAGGTGGAGACCGGTCTTCACGATTTCTACGGCGAGGCGCGCCGGTTGGAGCAGCTGTGCGGAAAGAATCCCAACATTGTTCCGGTCAATGAGGTGTTTGAGGCGAATGGAACGGTCTATTATGTGATGGAGTTTCTCAACGGTGGCTCTCTCCGCAACTATGTTCACACGAACGGACCGATGAGCGACCGTGATGCGCTGAATGTATTGGAGCCTATCATGAAAGCCGTCGATTACCTGCACTCCAATCTCATCATGCACCTTGACGTTAAGCCGGACAACGTAATGTTTAAGATTACACCTGACGGAAGACGCATTCCGGTGCTGATTGACTTCGGTTTGGCACTTCATTTCTCAAAGGAGGGCCGTCCGACGACGTCCATCCGTCAGTTGGCATGCAGCGAGGGTTACGCGCCGGTAGAGCAGTATGCAGGCATCCAGATGTTTGCACCGCCGGCCGATATCTATGCGCTGACAGCTACGCTGTTGTTTATGCTGACCGGAAAAGACCCCATTATTTCAACGGATATGACCCCGAACTACATAGCTAACGCGCTTCCTGCGTCGTCGAAGCTGAAGGATGCGATTGTGTTCGGTATGGCCAATCAGAAATTTGACCGTCCGCAGACGGTGGGGACTTTGATTACGGCATTGGAGCATTCATTGACGGCTAATCCGGAAAATAAGACAAAAGTAATCGACCCGGCAAAGAAACCGGTTGTTAAGCCGGCATCTGGAGTGGATGGTGACGTAGTCATAACCGGTCCGCTTCACAACCCTCAATCCAATCGGGCTGGAGGCAATGCCAACGGCACGGAACGTCCGACCGTATTGCGTCGTGATGCTCAGCCGAAAAAGGATGCAAACAAGACGGTGGTACGCAAAAGCGAACCTGTAAAGCCGACGAAAAAGAAGAGAAGTCTGTGGATAGGAGTTATCTCGACGGTGGTCGTAGCAGCAGCTATTGTGCTGATTGTCTCCGTAGGGGCTACCGGACTGTCGGCTTTGTTTGGCGTTGGAAGTGAGAATGTGAAGTACCAGAGCGGTCTTGACGATAATGAATTTGAGTACGTCGACCATTTGGGAGAGCTGATGGAGCAGATGAACAGTGAGGAGGCGGCTTCCCTGGAACCTGTAGCGGATTCGGTTGCCGTCTACGATGAAAGTCTGGACAACAGTAGCAGCAGTTCGGAAGAAGCTTGGTTCTGATGAGTCTTTTGGACGGGCGTATCTGTCTGTGTAATTAATAATTTTCTAATACGAGCGTGTCATGAAATACTTCAAATATATCTTTGTGTGTGTCGTTGCGGCGATGTCGCTGACCGCACAGGCCGTAAATCCCGTGGAGGAGGCCGACAGCCTTTATGCCGAGGCAATGAGTTATAAGACCGGGAATGGTGTGGAACGCGATTTGGATAAGGCAGCCGACCTTTTCGGCCGTTCGGCAAAGCTCGGCCACATGGCGGCTTTGCGTGAGCTGGGCGTGCTTTATCTCAACACGAGGCAACTGATGAAGGCGTTGGAAGTATTTGATGAGGGAGTTGCGAAAGGCGATACGCTTTCCTATTTCTATGCAGGCAAACTGCTGATGGAGGGCCGCGACATCGTTGCCGACAAGCAGGCGGCTGTGGGCTATCTTGCAAAAGCCGACAGCCTCGGTTTCGCTCCGGCTTCGTTCTATCTGTCGCAATGCTACGCGAAGGGGCAGGGAGTGAAGGCCGACAGCGTAAAATCACGCCTTTATCTGCAGCGTGCGGCATTGGAAGGTATGTTGGTGGCTCAATGGGAGTATGCAGAGGCATTTCTGAAGGGAGATGACCGGAGTATGGCGCAGGCGCTGCAATGGATGGATGTAGCCGTGGAGAACGGCTCACGCAACCGTTTCTCACGCACCTATTGTTCTGCGGGTACTGACCGGAACGACGACTTCTATGTCTATATGTTGGGAAAGGCGGCATTGGTGGAAGGCGATAGTGTGAAGGCTCTGGCTTGTGCCGATACGCTCCGTGCGCATGGATGGACGGAGGGGTTGACGCTTCGCTGGCTGGCTGCGGGCGAGAAGGACGACAAACTGCTGTCGGAGGCCGTAGCCGCAGGAGAGCCGGAGGCTGTCGTGCTGGAGGCAAGGCGGATGGCAGAAGGCAAGAACGCCAAGAAGGCGGTGAAGTTGCTGCAACCCGTTGCTGATGCCCATTATGCACCTGCTCTCTGCCTGCTCGGACAACTTTACTATGAGGGAAAAGGCGTAAAGAAGAATATGGCGAAGGCTGTGGAATGCTTCTCGAAGGTGGAGAAATTGGGCTTGCTCGATATTGAGTCAGCGCGGATGCTGGCCGAGTGCCACCGTAAAGGGTTGGGAGGCTTAAAGGCCGACCCCGACAGGGCGCTTGCGATTGAGAACAATGCGAAACGCGGCGGCATGCAAGTGCTGGAAATGGTGTCAGGTGCAGAAAAGGAGAAGCAATAGGCGGGATTTTGCACGAAAAATCGTACATTTGACCGTATGAAGAAATACGAAGTAACAGTTGTTATCCCGATATACAAGACCTGTCTCAGCGAATACGAACAGATTTCGTTGAGACAGGTCTTGCAAGTGCTTGGCCGCCATCGGATTGTGGCTGTAAAGCCTCGCAGCCTCGACATCTCGTTGCTGCATCTGCCTGCGGAGGAGAGTTTTGATGACGATTATTTTGCAGGCATTGCCGGCTACAACCGCTTGATGATGTCGGCGGAGTTCTATCGCCGGTTCTCCGACTCGGAGTATATACTCATCTATCAGCTGGATGCCTACGTGTTCAGTGACCGTCTGAAGGAATGGTGCGGCAAGGGCTACGACTATGTGGGCGCACCCTGGTTGTCGAAACCCATTTACCGTTTTCCGCTCTACCGGCTTTGCTCGTGGATGAAGCGGAAATGGTTGGCGCGGAAGGGGCTGCCACACCGCAGCATTACGCGCGACAAGGTGGGTAACGGCGGATTGTCGTTGCGTCGTGTTGACGCGCATATCGCCGTACTGGAGAAATACAGCGACGTCGCGGCCGCCTATCTCTCACACCGTCACCATCTGTTTAACGAAGACGTATTCTTCAGCGTTGAGGTACGCCGTCGTGAACCCTCGTTCCGCTATCCTACGGTGCAGGAAGCGTTGGATTTCGCCTTTGACAAATATCCGCGGCTCTGTTTCCGCCGCAACCATCACCGCCTGCCCTTCGGCTGCCACGCCTGGTACAAGCGCAAGATGCGCCGTTTCTGGTTCCCGATTATCCTCGGCCCCACCGCAAAATAAAACTAACGGCCTGTACTCGCCACCATGAGTACAGGCCGTTAAGCTATGATATAAGTTATATGATTTACTACACTGGTTTTACTTCTGTGATAACATATTAAGTCTTCGGCTTATATCCGTGGGGTATGGAATCGCCTTAAGAACTATGCTTCAAAGAAATAACAGTTGAATTATTTGACTATGTCAAATAGTTTTACTACTTTTGTGCCATTAGAACCCGCCAAGCCTCTTCACAATGCTCAAATCGGCGGGTCGTTTTTTTATTATACTTATCATGAAAACAAATTTCTCCAAGCCATATTCATCTCCAGAACAAATTGTTCAAATCCTAAAATCAAGGGGTATGCTTATAAAAGATGAGCATACTGTAGGGAATTATTTGATGAACATTGGTTATCATAGGTTGTCTGCATATATTTACCCTTTTTATAAAAGTCCTAAGAGTGATTTATTATTAAAAGAGGGAACGACTTTTGAACAGGCCTTGACTCTCTATCGCTTTGACAAGAAATTACGTATTCTTCTTTTCAACGAAATAGAGAAAATTGAAGTTGCCATCCGTAGTGCATTGGCAAATTTAGGATGCCAAGAATTGAATGATAGGTATTGGATAACAAAGCTCGAATATTTTGCCAGTGCAGATAAATTTAATCAAACATTGGCCATCATAGAAAAGGAACTGGCCTCAAGTAAGGAAGATTACATCGAAGATTTTAGATGTAATTATATCGAAAATTATCCTCCTGCATGGATGATAACCGAAGTGTTGTCTTTCGGGAACTTGAACTATATTTATTCCAATATTGCTAGCAATCAACTGATGAAACGCATTGCTGATTATTTCGGTTTGAAGCCACAGGTTTTCACATCGTGGTTGACCGTACTTGCCAATTTACGAAATATGTGCTGCCATCATGCAAGAGTTTGGAATAGGGATTTTATGTTAAATCCGGCAGAACCCAAAAAGACTAAAAGCGCATGGATTGATACTTCTAAACTAGACAAGAAGCGAATTTATTACCGTTTGTGTATAATTCGCTATTTCCTATCTTCAGTATCTCCCAACAATAATTTCAACGAAAAACTTTCTAACTTGTTGGCAGATTTCCCATCAATAGATATTACGGCAATGGGATTTAATAAGGAGTGGCAAAAAGAAGAATTATGGGAATAACGATATATTAACGGTTATGAAAATATAAAAAATAAGAGCCGGGTGCTGGTGGGCATCCGGCTCTGTTTTTATCGGGAGTATTTGGTTACTTCAGTTCGAAAGCGACTTTGCCTTTGATGTCGGTTGCTGATGCGCCGATGATGGCCTCAAACTTACCCGGCTCGGCAATCCATTCCTGACGCTTGTCGTCGTAGAAGGAGAGAGCCTTCTTGTCGATTGTGAAGGTTACGGTCTTTGTCTCGCCCGGAGCAAGCTCTACCTTATCGAAGCCCTTCAGTTCCTTTACCGGACGTGCGAGGGATGCCTTCTTGTCGGCAACGTAGAGTTGAACTACTTCCTTACCGGTGCGTGAGCCTGTGTTCTTTACGTCGACTGATACGGTTACCTTGCCGTCGGCTGTCATTGTCTTGCTGTCGATGGTCGGCTTGCCGTATTCAAATGTAGTGTATGATAATCCGTGACCGAACGGGAAGAGCGGACGGATTTTCTCTTTGTCGGCATAGCGGTAGCCTACGAAGATGCTTTCGTTGTAGCGTACGTTGACGCCGTCGCCCGGGTGTTCGCCAAGCTTGTGAGCAGCTACGTCGTCGAGCTTAACCGGGAAAGTGAACGGCAGCTTACCTGACGGGTTCACGTCGCCGAAAAGAATGCTTGCCAGTGCAGAACCGGCTTCTGTTCCGTTATACCAAGCTTCGAAGATGGTCGGTACCTTGTCAACCCAAGGC
Organism: uncultured Muribaculaceae bacterium; assembly: GCA_944321875.1. Lineage (GTDB taxonomy): Bacteria > Bacteroidota > Bacteroidia > Bacteroidales > Muribaculaceae > Limisoma. Next base: position 16,737 of record CALUMX010000029.1, on the reverse strand, counting down.
ATGGCAACAGCGTTACCGCTGATGATTACGACTGCCAGGTTCTTGTTGACAGCTGCGATTTCCTCAATGACGCGGTCCTGTCCGTAAGGCAGTGACATGTCCTTGCGGTCGTTGCCTTCGCAGTCCTGACCGTCGTTCTTGTTGAGACCGCCGATGAAGATAACGAGGTCGGCATCCTTAGCTGCTTCCACAGCCTCAGCGCGCAACTGGTCGAGGTCGAAAATCTTCTCTGGAGCAACTGCGCCCTTCACGTCCTGCTCGGCAACTGCCGGAGAAGCGTAGCCTGTCTTGTAGACAACTTCCACGCCGGCTTCCTTTGCACGGGCGAGGATACCCTTGAGCGGAGAAAGCTCATATTTTACCTTCAGTGAAGAGGAACCGCCACCGATGGTCATGCGGTGCTCTGCGTTCTCACCTACGACGAGGATGCGTTTTACGCGCTTCGTATCGATAGGGAAGAAGTTGTTGTCGTTCTTGAGCATTACGATGCCTTCCTGTGCGATGGTACGGGCAGCCATTGCGTGCTCCTCGGTTGCGAATGAGCCGTAAGGACGGTTAGGATTCATCGTAGTGCGGAATGTAAGGCGGAGCACGCGGCGAACCTTGTCGTCAAGCTCCTTTGTGCCTACCTTGCCTTCCTTGATGAGTTGGAGGTAAGGTTGAGCGAGGTAATATTTATCGTAGGCATTGGATGCACCGAAACGCATACCGTCGGTCCATGAGCCGAACTCCATGTCCAGGCCGTTGGTGATAGCTTCCTTCGTGTCGTGAACGCCGCCCCAGTCGGAAACCACTACACCGTCAAAGCCCCATTCCTTTTTCAGAATGTCGTTGAGCAGGTATTGGTTGTGGCAGCAGTGCTGACCTTTGTACTTGTTGTAAGCACCCATGATGGCCCATGCGCCGCCTTCCTTTACGGCTGCCTCAAATGCCGGCAGGTAGATTTCGCGGAGTGCGCGGTCGTCGACAATCACGTTGATGACACCGCGGTTGATTTCCTGGTTGTTGAGGGCAAAGTGCTTTACGCAGGCAGCCACACCGACTTTCTGTACTTCCTGAATGTAAGGCACTACCATGCGTGATGCCAGATACGGGTCTTCGCCCATGTACTCAAAGTTACGTCCGTTGAGCGGTGTACGGTAGATGTTACAGCCCGGGCCGAGAAGAACGTTCTTGTTGCGGTAGCGGGCTTCCTCACCGATGCTCTTACCGTAGAGGGCCGACATCTCAGGATTCCAGGAAGCGGCAAGAGCCGTCAGTGCCGGGAATGCTGTACAGGAGTCGGAAGTCCAGCCTGCACCCTGCCATTCGTCCCAGAGTACTTCCTGACGGATTCCGTGAGGGCCGTCGGTCATCCAGTTTTCCGGAATACCGAGGCGTGGAACACCCGGAGATGAGAATTTGGATTGTGCGTGGATGATTGCTACCTTTTCTTCTGTGGTCATACGCGCGAGAGCGTCTTCAACGCGCTCTTCGATGGGCTTAGTAGCGTCGAGATACACCGGAGTATTGGCAAAGGCCGATGTAGCGGCGAGCAGGGCAAGCCCTAAGAATGATTTAAGTTTCATAAATGAATTAGGTTTTAAAATAAAAAATGTCGGTTTTGTTGATGTGATGCAAAGATAGTGCAAATCGAGTGCAATGAGAAAACATAAAACAAAGTTTTAAGTTTTATTATTGCTGGGTTGCTTTACGAGCCGTTTTCAAGTCGGGATTTACAGATAAAACAAAAGCATCATTGACACTCTTGTCAATGATGCTCCGAGGCTTAGGTTAATTTAGGTTAATAATGAAATTAAATAATGTGAATATATAAAAGTTGTATTATGATTAATAGTTAGTGTTGTTCGGGTCGAAGTTTGTCCAACCTTCCAACCAGTTGTCAGCACCGAAGGCACCGATGAATGTGACAGCGTCAAATCCGGAGAAGTTGCCGAAAGAGGCGCCGTTCAACAGCGGGCTTCCGCTTTGCGGCATGAAGTTGGCATTGAGGCCGGTGATGGTGTTCTTGCCGGTAAGCATGAGTTGGTCAGAAGTAGTGACCTTGTTGTTGGCCTGGCTCTTGAAGAAAGTAGAGGAGAAGGATGCCTGTGATTTGTCGAATACAGGTTTCTTGTTCTCATCGTAACCGGTTACGAGATAATCCTCATAAGCCTTGTTGGCATCAGAACCAACGATGTCCATGTCGGCAAACCAGATGTTCTGCAGTGTCAGTTGATTGTTTTTCGCGATTTCCTGCGTGTTGCCTTTCTCACCGTCAAGAATCAAGCCGATAGGATAGCCTACTGCGAGTGAGTTGATGCAGTTCAGACGGCTGCTGCGGCGGATTTGCATTGCTGACTGGAAGCGGCCGAGACCGGAACCGTTGTTGGGGTGCATATTGCCACCGTTGATGTAGTCGCTGGTGTTCTGGAAGTTGGCATCGACAGCCTTCGGACCGATGAACGTGATGTTGCTGAATACGGCAGAGGTGTATGGGCTTACTTCCGCACCGTCGGCGCAGTTGTCAGATTCGAAACCGTTGGATTGTGATGTGTCGGCGAGGCGGGAGTCTCTTACGACAAGACCGTACTGAACGTTACCGGAGAAACCGTTGTCAGTATCGAAGTCATCGTCCCAGCTGCTGAAGGAAACGAGGTGTTTCGCATTTACGCAACCGCCGAACCATTCGAAAGAGTCATCGTTGGAATAGGAAACCTGAACGTAGTCGATGGTTGTGCCGCTACCGACAGAGCCCAATGTGATACCGTTGATTTCCTTGTCGGTCTCAAACGGATAACCGGCAAACTCGACACGGACATACTTCAGCACTCCGGAATTGTCGGCATCGTTGTTGCCACCGTGCTTTGTGCGGGGACCACCCTCGATTTGTTGTGTGTTCTGGTTGTTGTGTGCGTTTCCGCAGATGATGAGTCCGCCCCAGTCGCCTGGTTTGCGTTGTCCCTTAGGTTGTGCGGATGTGAAGACGATAGGCTCGGCAGCAGTACCCTCGGCGATGATTTTCGCACCCGGCTCGATAATCAGAGAAGCCTTGGTTGTCTTGTCACCTTTTATGATAGTTCCCGGTTCGATGGTGATGGTGGAGCCGGATTCGACATACAGCCATCCTTTGAGCGTGTATACACCCTTCTTAATCGTCTGGTTTCCTCTCAGTACGATTTCCTTGTCACCGTTACCGATAGTGTTGTTGTCAAATAATACGTTGCTGAAGACCTTGATACCGTTTTCGAGAATGTATTCATTTTCTCCCGTGTTTGGCTCGTCCTCGCTGCAGGAGAACATAAGGCCTGAACAACATGCCACTAAGGCGATTCCCACAAATTTTCTAAAAGAATTTTCTTTTTTCATTTTACTTGTGATTGAGTTAGTAATATATAAAGCTGAGATTAAAATTTATATGAGATTGACAGACTGTAGTTTCTGCCGGGGGTGAACTTTCTTGTTACCTCCTCGATTTCCTTCTGTTGTCCGTCCTTGGTTGTTACGTCGTTAAACTGCTTGTAGCAGACGCTCTCGCCCAGAATATCCTTGACGTTGAGCTTTATCTCGAAACCTTTGCCGAATTTCTTCGATATGTTGAAGTCGAGCGAGTTGCGGGGCATTTCGTAGGAGTCGGGCACTTCCACCATGTCGTGGGTAGTGCTTCCCATACTGCGTCCCACTCCGACGAGTCGCTTTCCGATGCGGTTGTAGAGAAGGCAGGCGTTCCATCCGTACTGCTCGTGTTCGTAGAAAAGGCCGGTGTTGACCAGGTAGGGCGACTGACCCTGCATCGGACGGTCCTTCTCGTTCTCGCCTTCCGCGAAGTTGACGGCGCTTTTCAGCAATGAGCCGTTGAAGATGATGGCGAAGTTGTCAAGGCCGATGAAGTCGAGGCTTTTCTTGACGTTGACCTCAATACCGTAGCTTGTGGCGGATTCCGCGTTTTTGTAAGAGTAGATAAGGTCGGTACCGCCGGCTACTGTGTAGGTCCATTCAATCGGGTTGTTGAACCGCTTGTAGAAAAGGGCTACGTCGAATTGCTCGTTGCGTGAGGGGTAGAACTCGTAGCGGAGGTCGAGGTTCTGGATGTAGCAGGACTTCAGCTCCGGATTACCCTGCACGTTGCTGGCCAGGTCGAAGTCGTAGAAGATGGAAGCCGACAGCTCGCGGAACTCCGGACGGTTGACGGAGCGGCCGTAGGCCATGCGCATCTGGTGCTTGTCGTTGAACTTGTAGACAAGGTTGGCCGACGGGAAAAAGTCATTGTAGGTGTAGGTTGTTGTCGACGGACTTTCCTCGTAGTCGCGCGTGTTGCTGATGAGCTTCATGGTGGTGTGTTCGTAGCGGACACCTGCATAGATGTTCAGATTGCCCACCGGAATGTTGGCTCCGACGTATCCGGCTGTGAGGAGATTGTTTCCGTCGTAATTATTGCTCCATTTCACGTCCTCGAGCAGGTAGAGACCGTTTTCGCCGAAATATTCCTCGTTACTGAGAAGTTGAGTGATGTCGATGTAGCGGAAGTTGTCCGGGAGGTTGTTTTCGCCGGGATTCCAGCTGTAGATGAAGTTGCGGGTTCTGTATTTGCGGGTTCTGTACTCGCCGAATCCGCCGGCTTTCAATGTCGGCTTGATGGAGCCGAGCTCAAAGGTGCGCTTGTAGTCGATTTTTCCCGAGAAGGAATTTTCCGACAGATAGGTGTATTCACGGTTGATGTCGTTGCCGTTGACGAGTCCGATTTCGCCCGGCTGAAGAGCGTCGGTTAGCATGTAGCGCCGGCGGTCAGGCATGTTTTTGTTGGCATAGGAGTAACCGAGATTCCAGTTGAGGAAATTCACCTCCTTCAGGGTATGCTCGCCCGCAAACTGTCCGGTGTAGCTGCTGCGGCTGCTGTAGTAGTATTCCGCGCTGCGCTCCATGTCGCTCTGTGAGTTGAAGCCGAAACGCTCGGTGTATCGGTCCTTACCCAGTTGGTTAAAGGCATTCTTCAGTTCGATGCGGTGGTTGCCGTCCATTGTCTGATAGGCAACGTTGAGCATCGCGCCCAGACGGGAATCGTTGGTGTACTGGTTGTCGGTAGAGTTGCGCAGATAATTGCTCTGGTCGTGCTCCACGTCGTAGGCTCCGAAGAGAGAGTTGGTCATGTTCAAATAGGTTGAGTACTTGTTGCTGTAGTTCAGCGAGCCGATGAGTCCCATCTTTCCACCGTTGTCCAATTTCCAGAACCGAGTGGTGGAGGCGTTAATGGAGAGGTCAGACCATGGTTTCCGGTTTTTTACGGTCCAGTCATTGTTGAAATGGTTGTTCAGCAGGTCGACGCCTTGTCCGTGGTTGATGATGGGACCGTTGATGCCGCCGTTGAGGCGTCTGAACCCGTTGTCGAATGCCAGGAAATCAGTAGGGCTTCCCTTTGAATATCTGAAATCCTGGAAGTGAGTGTTTTCGTTGATATTGCCGCCGATGGAGAACGTGGTGCTGTTTTGCTCCGGCATGTTCTTTGTGTTGACGAGAATGAGACCGCCGCTGAAATCGGCCGGATATTCCGGAGTTGGCGACTTGACGATGATAAGGTTATCGATTTGGTTGCTTGGAATAATGTCGAAGGAGAAGGCTCGCGAGTCAGGTTCCGAGCTTGGGGCTGTGGCACCGTTAATCCAGACATTGTTGTAACGCTGCGATAATCCGCGGACCATTACGAACTTGTCGTCGATGATGCTGATGCCGGGAACGCGCTTGATGACTTCCGACGCATCCTTGTCCTGCGTTTTCTGTATTTGTTCGGAGGAAACGCCGCTCTGCACCGCCATGCTGTTTTTCTGTTTCTCAACGACGGCGCCTTCCGTGTCCTGCCGTGCCTTGGAGACGATGGTAATCTCGTCCAGCATTGTGTTGTCAGTGGTCATCTCGACAATGGGAGATTCTGCGAGGGCTCCAGCGCGGAGTTGCTTTTCCTGATAGCCCACATATTGGATGACGAGCAGGTCATTGTCGTCAGCGACAATTGTGAAGTTTCCGTCGAAATCAGTCACTGCTCCACTGTTTGAATCCTTGATGATGATGCTTGCGCCGATTAGCGGCTCTCTGGTTGCTTTGTCAATAATCGTACCCTTGAATTCGGTAGCGAACGACATTGCATACGAAAATAAAAAACAAATAATGTAAAATCCTTTCATTCAATTCTTATATTTTTCCGCTGCAAAGGTTGAATAATGTTGTAACATTTCCATAACTATCCAATTACATTCCCATAACTATCCGGTTACATTTCTGTGACTTGTGAAAGGGTTGTCGTATAGCACCTTAATTAATAAAAAGGGCGGCGGCACGGAGTGGAATCCGTGTCGCCGCCACTTGTGTGCGGTTGTTGTCAGCGGGCTTTCTCGAGCGCGTCGGCAGCCCATTTGAGCCGCGTTTCCGCCTTTTCGGTGGCGTCCTTTTCCCAGTCGCGGCGAGTCTCTGCCTTGTCGAGCGCATCCTCTGCCTGGTCCTTGTACCAGGCAGCCTTGTCGATATTGCCCCGTCGGGCATAGTAGCCTGCCTCGTCGAAATAGTCGGCGGCTTTCCGTTCGTAGTACTCGGCATCGCGCGCGTAGTCCTTCGCCTTGTTGAAATAATACTGCGCGTCCCTCTTGTAGTCCTCCGCCTTCCGCATATAGTAGGCGGCGTTGCTGCTCTGAGCAGTGGCAATGGGAGCAATGAGCCCCAGGAGCAGGAAAAATAGTAGTCGTTTCATATCCCTATACTGTAAAGTCCTTAATGATAGTCAATGCCGAGGCGCATTCTATCTTGCTCAAAGATAGGAATTTCCCTCGATATGAGGAATTTTCAGTTCTTAAAAATGCTGTATGCCTTCCGTTTTTTCTGTCAACTTTTCACTATCTTCGCATATTCAAATTTTCAGGAAAACTATGGCAGGATTAAAATCATTGGTAAAAGATACAGCCATCTACGGGATGAGCTCCATTATCGGACGTTTTCTCAACTATCTGCTTGTCCCCATCTATGTCTCGGCCATGTCGGCCAAATCGGGCGGTTACGGAGTGGTAACGGAAGTTTATGCCTGGACGGCTCTGCTGCTCGTGATTCTCGTCTACGGTATGGAAACCACCTTTTTCCGCTTTGTCAACAAGGCGGAGGAAAACCCGCAGCGCGTCTACTCTACGTCGCTTCTCATGCTCGGCTTCACGTCGGGGCTGTTTGTGCTGCTTTGCCTGGTGTTTCTGCAACCCATTTCCGCGGCGATGGGCTATGCCGACCATCCGTGGTATGTGGGGATGATGCTGATTGTGGTGGCGATGGATGCCTTCCAGTGCATCCCGTTCGCTTATCTGCGCTACCAGAAGCGACCCTACCGTTTCGTGTTCTTCAAATTGCTTTTCATCGTACTCAACATTACGCTGAATATTGTCTATTACCTGTTTATGGACGGCAGTGACCCCGGTGCGGCTTTCGCCATCAATCTCATCTGTACCTCCATCATCATGGTGCTGATGCTGCCGCTCGTGAAGATAAAGGCCGGATTTGACGTCGGTTTGATGAAACGGATGCTCAACTATTCCTATCCGATTCTTATTCTCGGTATCGCCGGCATTCTGAACCAGGTGGCCGATAAGATTATTTTCTCCCATGTCTATCCCGGCGATGACGCCAAGACGCAGCTCGGCATCTACGGCGCGGCCAGCAAGATTGCAATGGTGATGGCGCTGCTCACACAGGCGTTTCGTTATGCCTATGAGCCGGTCGTGTTCAGTAAGAGCCGCGACAAGGACAGCAAGGAGTTCTATGCGAAGGCAATGAAATACTTCCTGATTTTCACCCTGCTTGCCTTCCTTTGCGTGATGTTCTATATCGACATTCTGAAGCACCTCATCATGCCTAACCCCGAATACTGGGGCGGACTTTCGGTTGTGCCTATCGTGATGGCTGCCGAGATTCTGATGGGCATCTATTTCAACCTGTCGTTCTGGTACAAACTGATTGACAAGACCATCTGGGGAGCTGTCTTCTCGTTTGCCGGATGTGCCGTGCTGTTGGCCATCAACATCCTGCTGGTGCCGAGATTCGGCTATATGGCCTGCGCTTGGGCAGGTGTGGCAGGCTACGGCATCGCGATGCTGCTTTCCTACTTTGTCGGACAGCGGAAGAACCCGATTGACTACGACATCCGCGGCATGATGCAGTATGTGGTTGTGGCGGCCGTGCTTTACGGTGTATCCGAATGGCTGCCGCTGACAAATGAATGGGCAAAGATGGGCATCAACACCCTCTTGCTCGTTGTGTTTGTCGCAATGATTGTGAAAAAGGAAAACTTTAATCTGAAAGCATTACTAAAACGATAACGTGTGTTATGGTACAGCAACAATGGGAAAAAGGAAAAAACATTTTCCAAACCTTTAAGAATTATCTGAAATGGTTTTTCGACATCAGTGACGGCTTGGGGGAAAAAGAGTCGGTCATCAACAATATCAAGGAGGGTGTATCTTTCCGTGGCACCAACATCCTGATTCTGATTCTTGCGATGTTCATCGCCTCCCTCGGCCTTAACGTCAACTCTACGGCGGTGATTATCGGCGCCATGCTCATCTCTCCGCTGATGGGTCCGATTATCGGAATGGGTCTTGGTCTCGGCATCCACGATATGCCCCTCATCAAGCGTTCGTTCCGTAACCTGGCGATGGCGGCGCTGTTCAGTATCATCGCCTCGACGCTCTACTTCCTCATTACGCCGTTGAGCGAGGAACGCAGCGAGTTGCTGGCCCGCACGTCACCGACCATCTACGACGTGCTGATTGCCTTTTTCGGCGGTTGTGCCGGCATTCTTGCGCTGTCGTCGAAACAGAAGGGCAACGTGCTCCCCGGTGTGGCCATTGCTACGGCCCTGATGCCGCCGTTGTGTACGGCAGGCTACGGTTTGGCGACCTTGCAGTTCAACTATTTCCTTGGAGCGTTCTACCTGTTTCTCATCAACTCCATTTTCATCGGGGCGGCAACGGCGCTCGGCGTGCATTTCTTCCGTTTCCCGCGGGTGCGGATTGACGACAACAAACGTTCGTCCTACGTTACCCGTATCGTCTACGCCATTACGATTATCACCATCATTCCGAGTATCTTCCTCACTTATATGATGCTCAAGGAAAACTATTTTGTCAACAATGCCAACAAGTTTGTCGACCGGGAGTTCGTTTTTCCCAACACGCAGGTGCTGAAACGCTCGGCCGACATTGTCGACGGTAAGAAAATCATCAAAGTGTCGCTTGTCGGCGAGAGCATTTCCGTCGATTCGCTGAAAGTCGCTTTGTACGACAAGATGGCGGATGCCGGTCTGGAAGGTGCTACTTTGGAGATTTCACAAGGCTTCTCATCGGGAAATCTCGATGTCAACAAACTCAGCTCACAAGTGTTCTCCGACCTCTATAAGAGCAATCAGCGCAAGATGGAGCTTCAGGCCGTGAAGATTGACTCCCTGCAGCGGCAACTCGACAACGACCGCCGTTTCACGCAGCTGACGCAGTCGATTGTGTCGGAGATGCGCATCCTTTTCCCGGAAGTGGATGCCTTCTCGCTCAACCGCTCGTTCTTTGCGCGGCAGGACGGCTCGATGAAGGTCGACACGATGAACATGGCCATCGTGACGTTGCACCGCGATTTGAGCAAGGCGCAGGAAGACAAGATGCTGAAATATCTGGAGGCGCGTTCCGGTCTGAAGGACATCCGTCTGATTCGCTATCGTTCGGAGCTGAAATTCCGTTGTGACTCTGTTGAAAATTAAAGAATATGAAAGTCGTAATCCTTAACACTTCCGATGCTACCGGCGGAGCGGCCATCGTCAGCTACCGCCTGATGGAGGCATTGTGCCGGAGAGGGCTGGATGCCCGCATGCTGGTCGTGAACCGTACGCATTCCGCTGACGAGCGGGTGGACGTGGCAGGAACGGTGGAGCAGAAGCGTTGGGCGTTTTTGGGTGAGCGCCTGAGAATATGGGCGGCCAATGGCTTCTCGAAGAAAAATTTGTTTAAGGTGTCGACGGCTGACCGTGGTGTCGACGTGCTGTCGCATCCTTGGGTGAAGGCGGCCGACGTGGTCTGCCTGAACTGGATTAATCAGGGCATGATGTCGTTGCGCGACGTGGCACGGCTCGGCAGGATGGGTAAGAAAATCGTCTGGACAATGCACGACATGTGGTGTTGTACGGGTATCTGCCATCATGCCTACGACTGTACACGCTACGAGGATTCCTGCGGCAATTGCCCGTTTTTGCGCTATCCCTACCGCCGTGACCTTTCTTACCGCACCTGGAAGGCAAAGAAAGCCGTACTGGACGCTACCGATATTCACTTCGTGGCCGTCAGCCACTGGCTTGCCGATTGTTGCCGCCGCAGTTCGCTGCTTGCCGGCCGGCCTCTGAGCGTCATCCACAATGCTTTGCCCGTCGAGCAGTTTGACTGGCACCGCAGTCCTTCGGCTCCTGCCGGCAAGTGTGTCGTGGCTATGGGTGCGGCACGTCTGGACGACCCGGTGAAGGGTTTCGACCTGCTGATAAAGGCAACGGAGGTAGTGGCGGAGAAGTATCCTGACGATGCCCGCCGCATCGAACTGTTGCTTTTCGGCAACATCCGTGACAACAACCTGTTTGACCAAATCAAACTGTCTTACCGGTGGTTGGGGCAGGTGGGCGTGGACCGCATACCTGAGATTTACCGCGAGAGCGATGTCGTTCTCTCCACTTCCCATTATGAAACCCTGCCGACAACGCTCATCGAGGGGCAGGCGGCAGGTTGTCTGGCAGTGGCGTTTGACCATGGCGGACAGACCGACATCGTGCGCAGTGAGAACGAGGGACGGCTTGCCGACTATCCCGATGTCGATTCGCTGGCACGCTGCATCGTGGAGGCTTCCCGCATGAAGGCCGACCGTCAGGCGTTGCATGAGGCAGCGGTGCTCCGCTTCTCGATGGACGTGGTGACGGATGCCTATCTCGACCTTTTCCGTTCTCTTGGATTGAAATAACGTAAAAACGACGATAAGAATGAAACTGCATGGATGGATGCTGGCGGCTGCGCTCGCATGGAGCGGAATGGCAGTCTCTGCCGGCAATATGGACGACTTACGTGATGATTTGCGCGCGTATGTAAATAAAGTGGATGCCACTGTGGGTGTGGCGGTGATGACGGCCGATGGCGACACGTTGACGGTCAACAATGAGGTGCGCTACCCGATGATGAGCGTTTTCAAGTTTCATCAGGCATTGGCCGTTTCCGACTATCTGGACCGGAACGGATTGTCGCTGGACGAGATGGTGAAAGTGACTCCGGCCGACTTGCAGCTCAACACGTGGAGCCCGATTAAGGATAAGTATCCCGGCGGCGTAGAGCTGTCGGTGGGCGATATGCTGGGCTATACGCTTCAGTGGAGCGACAACCTCGGCTGTAATGTGCTGTTTGACCGCTTTGTCTCCCCGGAGGCGACGGAGGCTTTTATTCACGGTCTGGGTGTCGACGGTGTGGAAATCAGGCACGACGAGGAGGATATGTATAGAAATCATGAGGCAAGCTATGAGAACTGGAGCAGTCCTTATGCGGCGGTGCAGTTGCTCGACAAGTTTGTGGAGGGCAAGGCTGTCGGAGAGCCGTATTATTCATTTATTCGTTATCTGATGCTGACCTGTACAACGGGAACGGGACGGTTGGCAGCACCGTTCAAGGGGTCGGATTACATTGTAGGTCACAAGACCGGCAGCGGTTATGTCAATGCTGACGGTCGTCTGATGGCTTGTAACGACATAGGTTTCGTGCTGTCGCCCGACGGTCGGAAGCAGTATCTCATTGCTGTGTTTGTCCGTGATTCAGGCCTCGCCGAGAAAGACACGGAAGCCGTTATCGCTACGGTTTCCCGTATGGTCAAGGATGCCTTGTTGAAATAGGAAGGACGACCTTATTGGTAAACGAAACAAAACGGCTCCGCATATCCAAAAGGTGTGCGGAGCCGTTTTACTGTATTGTATTGCCTAACGCAGGCGCAGGCGAGTGCCGATGCGGGGAGTGTCGTCCTTGTCGAAGCGGTTGAGCTTGCAGAACGGTTTCAGTTTCAGTCCGTAGAAATGGGCGACGGAGCGGAGCGTTTCTCCTTTTTTCAGGATATGTTCCGTCTTGCCTCCTTCCGGCATTTCGTCGCGCAGTTCCTCCAGATAGATAATCTCGCCATCGGCCGGCTTTTCGACGTGGCGGTCGAGCTCGTTGTAGTTTCTCAATTTCTTTTCCTTCATGCCCAGTTCCTCAGCAATCGACTCATAGGTGTCGCCTGCCATGGCCGTCACACAGTAAAGCCCGTTGTGGCGGTGAATCTTGTGCATGATGCGGAATTCATTGATAATGTCCATGTTGATGCTGTGCTCCAGCGTTTCGTCACCCTCAAGGTGCTTGCGCTTGGACACGATGGGTTGTCCCGTATCGTAGCGGAACAGTTCGTAAAGCTCGATGATGTTGATAAGTTTTGATGCATACGACGGGTCGGTGGCGTAGCCGCATTTCTTCAGCCCCTTTGCCCAACCCTTATAGTCGGTTTCCTTCAGTTCGAAGAGCGGACGGTAGCGGTTGCGTTTCAGAAAGCGGGCATGGTCCTCAAATGACTCCTCCGCGTCGGCATAGCGTCGGAAGCATTCGTTTTTTTCGTCATCGTCGGCGTAGATGCCTTCTCCGTTCCAGTCCTTGTGGCACTTGATGCCGAAGTGGTTGTTGCCTTCCGAGGCCAGGCGGGAGTGTCCCGCTCCGCTCTCCAGCAATCCCTGGGCAAGCGTGATGCTGGCCGGAATGCCGTATTCCTGCTGTTGGCGAACGGCGATGTCGCGGTATATCTCAATATATTCCAGATAGTCGGGCGACAGCGACTGGGCCTGGGCAGAGAATGCCGGGCAGACAATTAAACTGCATAAAAAACAGCAGATATAAAAAATTTTCTTATATTTGGAGCGTATAGTATGCGCCTCGGCAGAAAAAATCGAATGAATTCGTTTTTTCTGCGCTCGGCTTTCACTATATTTGTACAAATGAGTATTCATAAGCGTATGAAAGATTTGAATATTACTACAAATATACAAGTTTACCAGTATAGTGAGCTTGTAGAGGAGGATAAAATTTTAGTTGATAAGGCTAAAGCGATGACCGATAAGTCGTATGCGCCCTACAGCAAGTTTCATGTGGGAGCGGCCTTGCTTCTTTCCAACGGAAAAATTGTGGGTGGCTCCAATCAGGAGAATGCCGCGTTTCCGTCGAGCCTGTGTGCGGAGCGCACAGCCTGCTATTATGCTCATTCCAAATATCCCGACGCTACGTTCGTAAAACTGGCGATAGCCGCCAAGTTTGAGGGTAAGTTTACGAAAAATCCCGTTTCACCCTGCGGTGCCTGCCGTCAGTCGATTCTTGAATACGAGACGCTGGCGAAGCATCCTGTGAAGATTTATCTTTACGGGGAGGACGGAGTGTATGTAGTCAGCAAGGTTGCCGACTTGCTGCCGTTGTGTTTCGACAGCTTCCAGGAATAATGGCGGCAGGGAGATTCAGAATTGTCATTAATCCGGCCTACGAGCATCTGCGGGAAGCGATTGCCGCTATTCCCGACACGATAGCTGCGACGGGCGAGGTTATCTACGATGCCCGCAACACCATCTATCGTGCCCATATCGGAGGTGTGGACCTGACGGTGAAATCCTTTCATGTGCCGGCACCTCCCAACCGGTTTGTCTATACATTTCTGCGTCCGGGTAAGGCCCGCCGCTCCTACGACAACGCCATGCGTCTGCAGGCATTGTCGATAGGTACGCCTGAGCCGATTGCCTATATGGAGGAATACCGGGGAGGGCTGATTGCCCGCAGCTACTACGTCTGTCGCATGTTTGAGGGACAGAACATCCGCCATTGGGAGACCGATGTCGATGACTACAAGTCGATGCTGCGTGCCTTTGCCGCCTTTACGCTCGATTTGCACCGCAAGGGCGTGCTTCACAAGGACTATTCGCCGGGTAACATCCTGTTTCAGCGTGACACAGACGGTAATTACCGTTTCGCGCTGGTCGACATCAACCGTATGAAGTTCGATGTCCATGACCGCCGGCGACTTTTCCGCAACTTCCGTTGCCTGAACATCGACAGTGAGGAGGAGACAGCCCGCGTGGCGCGTTATTATGCCGAGTTGTCGGGCGACGACCCGGACGGGATGGGGCGCATGGCCGTGGAGTTGCTTCGCGGCTATCATCGCGAGAAAGCCCGCCACCGCCGTCTGAAGCGCCTTCTCGGCAAAAAGAAGAAATAGCAGGAGTCAGCGGATGAAATATGAGTTTTTATTATTGTAGTTTATATTTGAGGCGATGTGGTTGTGGATTTCTTGTACTCAATCTATAACCTGTGAGAATAAAAAAGCTCCCAACTCTTGAGAATCAAGAGTTGGGAGCTTTTTTATTTGACATACAGCAATTTGTCGTATTGATTTGCTATAGGCTGTACAAGTAAGTTAAAGTGAGTTTTTGTGGTATAAACTATATTGTAGTTCAATATGTTTAGGAAAGAATGTGAAAAAGAAACAAATAAACAATATATCTAATTTTAGTTGATAATAAAATATAGACAAATAATTGAGATTAGAATATGATGTCAGATGTCTTCGATATGTTTTATACAAAGCAGAAATTAGATATGGGACGAAAGCCCATACGGATTTGAATAGTGCTAATAGTATAAGACTCAAGACCAGCATCACACAAGGATAATTGATTGTGAATGTGTTTTTATGTGCTTGGAAATAAAAAAAATGTTTCCTTAGCAGAAATGCGCTGAATCTAATGTTTAAATCATGGCCTTTCCTTGTTTCGTATGGCCGAGTGTAATGATTGACAAATATAATTGGTTTGCGACATAGTCGGAATCCCATTTTTGAGAGGCGGAGGCCAAGGTCAAAATCCTCATTAATTCTTAATCGAGTATCCATTCCCCCTACCTTTCTCCATAAATCAGCGGCAATAATAAATAATCCGCCGGTTATATATTCATATTGATCTACACCTTCTTGGTATTTTCTGCGAATCCGTATTTGTTTTTCGCCGTTGTCGGTATGTATGATGTCGCGTTCAATTCCAGAAAGAAACGGGTATACTAAATTACCTTCCTTATCGACAATTTGAGAGTAAAAACCTGGGATTAACTCCATGTCTCCATCTAAGAAGAAAAGTATATTCCCAGATGATTCTTTTGCTCCGATGTTGCGGGCAATCGCAGCGTTACATTGTCCTGTAATTGATAAAATTTTGTTGACATTTAGGGCTTTCGCTCGACTGATGCTGTCATCTGTTGATTTGCTATCAACATATATGACTTCACTCTCATTGATTTGTTCTTTTTTGATAAAAGAAAACACAGAACTGATGCATCTTGTCAATCGTTCTCCTTCATTTTTCCCTATTATAATAAATGAAATCATGCGAGACTATCCTTTAAAAATTTGAGACTTTTTTGTTTTAAAATATTTTTCTGAAGATTAACCGTTTCCCAGTCAATTGGACGTGTAAAATCAAGAGATTCGTTTGGCGAAGTGGCGATTATTCTATTAGTTAAATTAAAATCGTTCAAAAGTGAAATAAACCTACTTTCTCCTCTGTCTTTATTGACAATTACCCAAAAAGGCTTATTGAATATAATGCTGAATACGCATCCATGAAAAGAATCCGTAATAACCATCTTGGCGTCTATAAAGGCTTTAAGCCAATTCTCTACTGGATGATAGACACATTCGTTAAAGTGATTCTTTATATTATCTCTTGTCGGATTGAGAGGTAAAAGCGAGAATGGGATCAGATTTGTTTGTTTAGCTATATCTGATATCAATTCTTCTTTTTTTAAATTAGGATCAAGAATGTGGCAAAATAAATTGCCGTTACTTTTAGAGAACTTCTCGGATAAGGCAATTTGGGTATAATCATCTTGGTCTAATAATAACGTTGGATCGACAACGTGGGTGGCATCTGTATCGAAGTGCTCTTTGCATAATTGTATACCAGATGTCTCCCGGACGCTGATTGCGTCAAATTTTTTGAGAAGATGCTTACAAATTTCCGTTTCAGATGCCGAATATTCCCAATCATTGACTCCGAATGATGCTGCATAACTGATTCGTTTTGCTTTAGGGTCTTCTAAAAAGTCTAAAAAATAATTTGATATGCAAGGCGAATATTTGGGTCTCCAAACTTGGTCACTTCCGACAATATAAGCATCAAATTGCATCGATTTAGCTATCGATTTTAATTGAGAGGTACTATAAATGGTGTTTGTTTGATGTCCCATATGTCGGGATTCGAATTGAGATATGTTTTTTCTAAGAGATGTTACTTTTTTGGAAGATAACTCGTATGTCTCATATCTCAATATTTCTTTTATTGAGTATCGTAGTAAGTATCTAAAATAGTTATATATGGACGGTCTTGCTGTCTCATATTCACGCTTGATAATCCATGCATCATGCCCAAGATTATTCAATACTCTTTGCAATGCAAATGCCTGTAATATACCTCCATAGTTCATACGTAGAGGCTGTGTTATTATTCCGACTTTCATAGTTGTATGATTTCATGAGTCCACTAAAAATTAGTGGCCAAGTAAAATTTAGATTACTTAATAAATTGATTCATCAAACTGACTCACTACTGTCCCGTAAAAGTGGATAAATAGTTCTTTGAAATTATTGAAATATAGTCAATTACACGGTTTTTTGAAA
>CALUMX010000028.1 GCA_944321875.1 uncultured Muribaculaceae bacterium | reverse complement strand
GAACTCGATTGTCCCCTTTTTGAAGGACTATTTGATTAAATTTTTAACTCGTCCATTTTTATTGGACACTAATGATGCGTTTTGAGGAGTGGTCCGTGTTGTTGAATGTATGTACTTGAATGATAGTTGATTGCTGATAAGACGTATTGTTAGATAAAAATATTTTATGTTGTAAAACATAAAAATAGTTTTTTTTGAAGGGGGTGTTTTAAGAGTAGCGTGTCAATTTGTATTATTCTAATAGGCGGCATTTCGGCAATGTCAAATTCTTAAAACTGCGTTTAAATTTGCCATTGCTCTCAATTTGCACTACTTTGTATAAGATAGGCGGCATTTCGGCAATGCCAAATACTTAAAACTGTGTTTTAAATTTGTCATTGCTCTCAATTTGCACTACTTTGTATAAGATAGGCGGCATTTCGGCAATGCCAAATTCTTAAAACTGCGTTTAAATTTGCCATTGCTCTCAATTTGCACTATCTTTGCCCCACATAAACAATCAATTTTTAGAATTATACCTATGAGAAAAATCTTTTTTGCAGCGTTGACTTTGATGTCATCGGTGTGCTACATGTCGGCTGCCGAAACGCTAAATTCTCCTAATGGAAAGTTGGCTGTGACTTTTGATCTCACTGTTGACGGAACACCGACTTACGCCTTGACCTTCGATGGCAAGGATGTTGTGAAGCCCAGTCGCCTCGGCTTGGAACTGAAGAGCGGCGACTCAATGTTAAAGGGTTTCAAGCTCGTAAACACTACCCGTGACTCTTTTGATGAGACCTGGACTCCTGTCTGGGGTGAAACCAAGACTATCCGCAACCACTACAACGAAATGGCTGTGCGCCTGTCGCAGATGGCCAACGGAAAGCAGCGTGACATGATTGTGCGTTTCCGCCTGTATGATGACGGTCTGGGTTTCCGCTATGAATGGCCGAAGCAAGAGAATCTTACTTATTTTGTAATTAAGGAAGAGCGTACGGAATTTGCCATGCCTGCCGACAATACGGCTTACTGGATTCCGGGCGACTACGATACACAGGAATACGACTACACTGTTTGTAAACTTTCAGAAATCCGCGAGCAATTGCCGGCTGCGCTCAATCCGGGCAACGCCTCTACGTCGGTATTCTCTCCGACAGGTGTGCAGACTGCCTTGCAGATGAAGACACCGGAAGGTCTCTACGTCAACATTCATGAGGCTGCCTGCGTCAACTACTCAACGATGCACCTCGAACTTGACGACAAGAACCTGGTTTTCAAATCATGGCTTACTCCTGATACCCGTGGCGACAAGGGTCACATGATGGCTCCGTGCATGTCTCCATGGCGTACGGTACAGGTGCTCGACAATGCTTGCGACGTACTGGCTTCCAAGTTGATTCTCAACCTTAACGAGCCTTGTAAAATCGAGGATACTTCCTGGATTCACCCGACTAAATACATGGGCGTATGGTGGGAAATGATTACAGGTAAGGGCACTTGGTCATACACTGACCTTTCTGCCGTAAACCTCGACAGCGTTGACTACAAGACGCTGAAACCGAGCGGAAAGCACAGCGCCAACAATGAGAACGTAAAGCGTTACATTGACTTCGCGGCTGAACACGGATTTGACCAGTTGCTCGTTGAGGGTTGGAACATCGGTTGGGAAGACTGGATTGGCAACGAGAAGGATTATGTGTTCGACTTCCAGACTCCTTATCCTGATTTCGACATCAAGATGCTGAACGAATATGCTCACAGCAAGGGTATCAAGCTGATGATGCACCACGAAACTTCCGGTTCGCTCCGCAACTATGAGCGCCACATGGAAGCTGCCTACGATTTGATGAACCAATACGGCTACGATGCTGTGAAGAGCGGTTATGTGGGCAACATCCTTCCGCGCGGCGAGCGTCACTACGGACAGTGGGCCAACAATCACTACCTCTATGCCCTCAAGAAGGCGGCTGAGCACAAGATTATGGTCAATGCTCACGAGGCAACCCGTCCGACAGGTCTTTGCCGTACATATCCGAACCTCGTAGGTAACGAGAGTGCGCGCGGTACGGAATACCAGGCATTCGGCGGAACGAAACCTCACCACGTAACGATTCTTCCGTTTACCCGTCTGCAGGGTGGTCCGATGGACTTCACTCCGGGTATCTTCTGCATGGATATCTCTTCATTCAATCCTGACAATAAGTCGAAGGTCAACTCTACGCTCTGCAACCAGTTGGCTCTTTACGTGACAATGTATTCTCCGCTTCAGATGGCGGCTGACATGCCGGAACACTATGAGCGCTACATGGATGCCTTCCAGTTTATCAAGGACGTGGCTGTCGACTGGGACGACTCTAAGTATCTGGCAGCTGAGCCTGGTGAGTACATCGTTGCTGCCCGTAAGGAAAAGGGTGCTGAGAACTGGTTCGTAGGCGGTGTTACCAACGAGGACGCACGCGAGATGCCGGTTTCTTTCTCCTTCCTCAATAAGGGTCAGAAGTATGTGGCTACGGTTTATGCCGATGCTCCTAATGCTGACTATCAGACAAATCCTGAGAAATACGTCATCACCAAGGGTATCGTAACTTCAAAGGATGCCGTTAAGATTAAGATGGCACGCGGTGGCGGTTTCGCTATCAGCCTTATCCCGGCAACCGATGCTGACAAGGATTTGAAGAAATTGAAATTGAAAAAATAAGGTTGGTAACAACCTGTTTGACACAAGGGCGTTCCGGAGAGTTTCCGGGACGCCCTGTTTTTTTGTAAAGAACAGTTGCCGATTTGCGGCAAAAGACGTTGAGAACTGTATTTTTCGCCACGGAGAATGCGCTTTCTATGAACAAAAATTCGTAAATTTGCAATGATATGATTTCGACTGTGATTTCAGACACGTTTCACACGGCTTGCAACCTGATGAATACGTCCGACGTCAATCTGTTCAATTCGGTTGTGAAGTTGGTGCTGAGTGCCCTTCTGGGTAGCATTATCGGCTACGAGCGGAAGGGTAAGGGTCAGACTGCGGGTGTGGGAACGTTCTCCCTCATATCGGTCGGAGCCACGCTGGCAATGATTCTCTCCATCTACATACCGCAGGAATATCTCGGATTGAAAAACGGCGACCCGGGCCGTCTGGCCGCACAGGTCATTACCGGTATCGGTTTCTTGGGTGCCGGAACGATTATCCGCACGAAAGGCTCCATCAAGGGGCTTACGACGGCGGCAGGCATCTGGGCTATGGCTATGGTGGGCATGGCCGTCGGATGCGGGCTTTACTGGGTGGGAATTATTACCACGGTGCTGATTCTTACGGTGTTTGTCTATTTCGGGGCTTACGAGCAGTATGTCAACCTCGGATGGAAGAGCAAGACGCTGTCGATAGAATGCTCGGGGACCGATGTCGACGTGGCGCGTTTGCGCAACGTGCTGCAGGCCCGCAAAATCAAGGTGGTGGACACGTTTCTGAAGCAGGATTACAGGAACGGCGTGACGGTGGTGAGTTTCATGATTCTCATAAAATCGCACTATGATATGCTCTCGCTTTTCGATGAAATCAAGGAGAATGCCAACGTAATGACAATAATGATTGACAGTGATAAATTGATATGAACGGCGCATTAATACAGGACTTGGCGTTGATACTTGTCGTGGCGGGTATCTCAACCGTGCTGTTCAAGCGATTGAAGCAGCCGATTGTGCTTGGCTACATTGTGGCCGGCTTTCTGGTGGGACCGCACTTCGGCTATTTCCCTACGATTGTAAACGAAGCCAATATAGATGTCTGGGCGGAACTGGGTATTATTTTCCTCATGTTCTCGCTGGGCTTGGAATTCAGTTTCAAGAAATTGATGAATGTAGGCGGTTCGGCCGCCGTGACGGCGATGGTCATTATCGTCGGAATGATGACGACGGGCTATTTTGCCGGCCGGCTGATGGGTTTCCCCTTCATCAGCAGTCTGTTTCTGGGCGGTATGCTGTCCATGTCGTCCACGACAATTATCATTAAAGCTTTGACCGACTTGAACTTGCGTCACCGTAAGTTTGCACCTCAGGTGCTTGCCGTGCTGATTGTCGAGGACTTGGTGGCGGTCATTCTCATGGTCGTCCTGTCGTCGATTGCCATCAACAAGAGCGTGGAGGGCGAACAGCTTCTGTCGAGCATCTTCAAGCTTGTCTTTTTCCTGGTGCTGTGGTTTGTGGTCGGAGTCTATCTCATTCCGTCGTTCCTTCGCCGCCAGCACCGCTTCTTCACCAACGAGCTGCTGCTCGTGTTCAGCGTCGGAATGTGCTTCCTTATGGTCATGGCGTCCACCTATGCCGGCTTCTCTACTGCGTTGGGCGCGTTTGTCATGGGGTCTATTCTCGCCGGAACGAGCGAGGCCGAGCGCATCGGCAAGGTCGTAGCTCCGGTCAAGGACCTTTTTGGTGCGGTCTTCTTCATTTCCGTGGGAATGATGGTCGACCCGCATATCATATCCACCTATACCGTGCCCATCTGCATCCTTTCGGTTGTCGTGATTGTGGGCATGATTGTGTTCGGCACGTTCGGCATGCTCATTACCGGACAGTCGCTGCGCATCGCGCTGGAGTCGGGCTTCTCGCTGACGCAGATTGGTGAGTTCTCTTTCATCATCGCCTCGCTCGGACAGTCGCTCGGCGTGATTGATGCCAACATTTATCCGATTATCGTATCCGTTTCAGTCATCACCACCTTCTTTACGCCTTATTTCATCCGGATGAGCGACCCGTTCAGCCGTTGGATGGAGAAGAAGGTTCCGGCACGTTTCATGGAGTTCCTCTCGCGTTACAGCATGACGGCTTCCAGCAATGAGACGGAGGTGCATGCCATCTGGAAGCAGGTGGCGAAGCGCAGCCTGTGGCGGGTATTGCTCTATTCGGTCATCCTTGTTACGATTATCTTCCTGTCATCGCAATATCTCTATCCGTTCCTTATTTCCAGCATGGGCAATACGTGGGGGCAGATTCTGGCGGCTGCATTGTCGCTGATGGTCATGGTGCCCTGTCTGCTTGCCTTGTGCTATCCGAGCATGAAGAAATGGGAGCGGGAGAAACTGCAGCTCAGTGTCAGCTCCAACATGCCTTTCTTTGCGATGCGTCTGGTGCGTATTCTCATTGCATTCGGCTTCCTGCTGGCCTTCCTGCTCATCACCTCTACCCATGCGGTAGCCGTCACGGTAGCCATGGCTCTGTTCCTTTTTGTGGCCATCTACTTCTCAAAATCGGTCAACCGCCATGTGCGTCGGATTGAGTCGCAGTTTATGGAGAATCTCAACGAGCGGGAGCTTCGCCGCAGCGGCAAGAACAACAACCTCGTGAGCGACATGCACCTTGCCTACATCAGTGTGGGCTATAATTGCCCGTTTGTGGGTGAGAAGCTGTCGTCATCGCAGATTGGAAAGAACCTGGGCGTGAACGTGGTCAGCATACAACGGGGTGAGCAGTTGATAGCCATTCCGACAAGTTCCACCCGCATTTTCCCGGGCGACACGTTGGGCGTAATCGGAACCGACGAGCAGATTCACAGCCTGCTCAGCATTGTCGAGGGTTCGGCAGAGGAGGCGTCGCGCACGGAGAATGTCGACCTGCGCTTCACGAGCCTGCGCCTGTCGGGTACGTCACCTATCATCGGACGTCCGATTGCCGAGCTGGAATTGCGCAAGCGTTATTCGGTCATGCTCGTTTCCGTGGAGCATCCCGACGGCACGTATGAGACTCCGTCGGCCGACACGGTGCTGTCGGAGGGCGATACCGTATGGCTGGCCGGTGACAAGAACAAGGTAAAAGCACTTATATAGCAAGAAATAAAATTCTTACATAAACATATTAACTGAATTATGCACGAGAAAATTATTATTTTGGATTTCGGTTCACAGACAACTCAGCTCATCGGCCGCCGTGTCAGAGAGTTGAACGTATACTGTGAAATCGTTCCTTACAACAAGATGCCGCTCGACGATCCGACGGTGAAGGGCGTGATTCTTTCAGGCAGCCCGTTCTCCGTTTACGACGAGAAGGCATTCCGCATTGATTTGTCGCAGATTAGCGGCAAGTATCCCGTGCTCGGCATCTGCTATGGCGCACAGTTTATCTCCTACGCCAACGGTGGCAAGGTAGAACCGGCCGGTACGCGTGAGTACGGCCGCGCACACCTGGAGAAGATGGACACTGAGAATCCGCTGCTCCGCGGTCTGACGGTGGGCACTCAGGTGTGGATGAGCCACGGTGACACGATTACTGCCATCCCCGACAACTTCAACATCATCGCTTCGACCGACAAGGTGGCTATCGCTGCCTATCAGGTGGCTGGCGAGAAGGTGTGGGGCGTGCAGTTCCACCCGGAGGTGTATCACTCGGAGGAAGGCACGAAGTTGCTTGAGAACTTTGTGGTGGGCATCTGCGGCGTGAAGCAGGACTGGAGCGCGGCTTCGTTTATCGAGTCGACTGTTGCCGAGTTGAAGCAGCAGTTGGGCGACGACAAGGTGGTGCTCGGCCTTAGCGGCGGTGTTGACTCTTCGGTCGCTGCCGTGCTGCTCAACCGTGCCATCGGCAAGAACCTTACCTGTATCTTCGTTGACCACGGTATGCTCCGCAAGAACGAGTTCCGCAACGTGCTTCACGACTATGAGTGCCTTGGCCTGAACGTGATTGGCGTTGACGCTTCCGAGAAGTTCTTCAGCGAGCTTGCAGGCGTTACTGAGCCGGAACGCAAGCGTAAGATTATCGGCAAGGGCTTCATCGACGTGTTCGATGAGGAGGCACACAAGATTTCCGACGTGAAGTGGCTAGCACAGGGTACGATTTACCCGGACTGCATCGAGTCGCTCTCCATCACAGGTACGGTTATCAAGAGCCACCACAACGTAGGCGGTCTTCCTGAGAAGATGAACCTCAAGCTCTGCGAGCCTCTCCGTCTGCTCTTCAAGGACGAAGTTCGCCGCGTAGGACGCGAGCTGGGCATGCCTGAGCATTTGATTACGCGTCATCCGTTCCCGGGTCCGGGTCTGGCTGTGCGTATTCTGGGCGACATTACCCGTGAGAAGGTGGAAATTCTTCAGAATGCCGACGATATCTTCATTCAGGGTCTCCGCGACTGGGGATTGTACGACAAGGTATGGCAGGCAGGCGTTATTCTGCTTCCTGTGCAGAGTGTGGGCGTAATGGGCGACGAGCGTACTTATGAGCGTGCCGTTGCGCTGCGTGCCGTAACAAGTACGGATGCCATGACAGCCGACTGGGCTCACTTGCCTTACGAATTCCTTGCCAAGGTGTCGAACGACATCATCAACAAGGTGAAAGGTGTGAACCGCGTATGCTATGACATCTCCTCAAAGCCACCGGCAACTATCGAGTGGGAATAAAAAGAAACTTGACAATATCAGAAGAAAGCCCGCTTTACGGCGGGCTTTCCTATATTTAATAATAAAGAAGAACGCTATGAGAAAACTTATTGGAACAGTGCTGGCAGTTTGTGGGCTGACTGCCGGTTTAATGCAGGCAGAAGCCGGAGAGAAGGCCCGCTTTGTGATTTTGCCCGATACTCAAACTTGTATGGAAGAGTGTCCGGAGGTGATGGAAAGCCAGATGGACTGGATTGTGGAGAATGCCGATTCGATAGATGCCGTATTGCAGGTGGGCGACCTGACGCAGGAAAACTATCCTGCGGAATGGTATCTGGCACATAAGTTCTACGAACGTATTCATGCGTCTGGTGTGCCCCTGTCGATGGCGTTGGGCAATCATGATATTGGCAGTCGTGCGTTTAAGTGTTCAGATGTGTACAATACGGATAATGCCAATCGTTTTTTCCCGCTGCAGGAAATGGCACAGCGCAGCTACTGGGGCGATAATCTGTATGAGGGGCGTATCGACGCGCACTACATTTCCGTGAAGGCAGGAGGCCGTGACTGGAAAATTATCAGCCTGCCGTTCGGTCCGTCCGACAAGGAACTGGAGTGGGCCGGCAAGGTGGCTGACGAGCATCCGGAGAGTTATATCGTGCTCAATACGCATGCCTATCTCTATTGTGACAGTACGCTGATTGACGGAGAGGATGAGTGGCGTCCGACGCTCTACGGTTATGCTAACGATTCCATCCGCGGCCGTGCGAACAACGGCGACGGCGTGTGGAAGAAGTTCGTATCGCGCCACAGGAACGTGATTGCCGTGTTCTGCGGTCATGTGCTTCACGGCGGTTTGGGTACGCGCGTTGCTACCGGTAAGGACGGTAACAAGGTGTATGAGATGATGGCCAACTTTCAGCGTTGGGTGACCGGCTCGAAAATGGGCGGCGAGGGTTATCTGCGCATCGTTGAATTTGATTTTGACAGCGGCCGCATTGATGTGAAGACTTATTCTACCTGGAATAAGGCCTACCACCCGTCACCGGCTCAGAATTTCTCGTTTGAGAATGTTCGTTTCGACGACTATCTGCGGAAGTAGGATGCTTCTATGAGATAAAACGAACCGGCTGGTTTCCCGTTGAGGAAACCAGCCGGTTCTGTATGGTGGACACACCGGATTGTGTGTTTACTTCTTGTAGCGGAGCACTTGCACGGTGCGGGCAGGCAGATAGAGCTTCAGCCAGCCGATTCCGTGAGGCGCGTAGAGCGGGTCGTTGACAGTCAGGTGCTTCACATCCGGGCTGATGTTGTCGTAGCCGCCGTAAATCTTCTGGTCAGAGTCGAGCACATGGGTGTATTCGCCTTCCGGTGCCAGAATTCCGTAGTCGGAGAATGACTGCGTCGGGTTGAAGTTGAAGATGAAGACGAGGTTGCCGCGCTTGAATGCCAGTACTTGGTCGTCGTCCTTGTCCCACAGCTTCTCCACCTGAGTAGCCTGGAAGTTGCGGTAGGAGCCGACGAGTTTGATGATGTCTTCGTCGAACTTGCCGAGGAATTGGTATTTCAAATCCTTGCGGTCGAGCAAGCTCCACTGACGGCGGGCATACTTGTAGGACCAGCCGTTGTCCTGACGCGGGAAGTCAATCCATTCCGGATGTCCGAACTCGTTACCCATGAAGTTGAGGTAACCGCCGTTGATAGTGGCCAGCGTCACGAGGCGGATGAGCTTGTGAAGTGCCATACCGCGGTCTACGGTCATATTGTTGTCGCCTACCATCATGTGCCAGTACATTTCCGAGTCGATAAGGCGGAAGATGATGGTCTTGTCGCCTACGAGTGCCTGGTCGTGGCTTTCTGCGTAGTTGATGGTCTTCTCGTCGTCGCGGCGGTTGGTCAGCTCCCAGAAGATGGCTGTCGGTTTCCAGTCCTCGTCCTTCTTTTCCTTGATTGTCTTAATCCAGAAATCAGGGATACCCATCGCCATGCGGTAGTCGAAGCCGATACCTCCGTCAGTAAACTTGTTGGCGAGCCCCGGCATACCACTCATTTCCTCCGCGATTGTGATAGCGTTAGGATTAACGCTGTGAATCAATTTGTTGGCGAGCGTCAGGTAAGTGATGGCATTCGTGTCCTGACCGCCGTTGTAGTAGTCGTCGTAGGACGAGAATGCCTGTCCGAGGCCGTGGTTATAGTAGAGCATGGAAGTTACGCCGTCGAAACGGAAACCGTCGAAACGGAATTCTTCCAGCCAGTATTTGCAGTTGGAGAGCAGGAAGTGGAGCACCTCGTTTTTGCCGTAGTCGAAGCAGAGGGAATCCCATGCCGGATGTTCGCGGCGATGGTCACCGTAGAAATAGAGGTCGTAGCTTCCGTCGAAGCGTCCGAGACCTTCCACCTCGTTCTTTACGGCGTGTGAGTGTACGATGTCCATGATGACTGCAATGCCGCGCTTGTGGGCATCGTCAATCAGTCGTTTCAGGTCGTCAGGCGTACCGAAGCGGCTTGACGGAGCAAAGAAACTTGACACGTGGTAACCGAAGGAGCCGTAGTAGGGGTGTTCCTGAATGGCCATAATCTGGATGGCGTTGTAGCCGTCCTTGGCGATGCGGGGAAGGATGTTTTTGCGGAATTCCTCGTAGGTTCCCACAGCTTCCTTGTCCTGGCTCATGCCGATATGGCATTCGTAGATGAGCAGCGGGTCTGTCTTCGGCTTGAAGTCATTTACCTTGAACTTGTAGGCACGGGCCGGCTGCCACACCTGAGCGGAGAAGATATAGGTTTTCTCATCCTGTACGGTACGGAACGCGTAGGCCGGGATGCGTTCACCCTGTCCGCCGTTCCAATGTATAATCAGTTTGTAGAGATCTTCGTGTTTGAGTGCGTCTTTCGGCAGTTTGATTTCCCATACACCGTTATCGGTCGGTTTCAACCGGTATTCGTCTTTTTCCTGCCAGTCAGAGAATGTGCCGACGAGCGTTATGGCTGTGGCATTCGGAGCCCATTCACGGAAAATCCAGCCACCGCGGGTTTTGTGAAGTCCGAAAAATTTGTGGGCATTTGCAAAATCAACGAGCGAACCGTTGCCTTGAGTCAATTCTGCTTCTTTCTTGATGGCGTCGTTGTGACGTCCGGTAATAGCTTCCTCATAGGGTTCCAGCCACGGGTCGTGGCGGATAATGGCTAAAGTTTTTTTCATTGGTAGAACAATGTTTTCTAGATTAGAAATAATTTCTCCTGCAAAATTACACAAATCGATATGATTACCAAATTTTTAGCTTATAAATTCTTTGATTTGGCGGCATTATAAAAAAGGCGAGTCGGAAATGAATCCCTTCATCTCCGACCCTTTTGATTAATGATTAATTACCATCCTATTGGAACATGTTGCTTGTTATGACCGAAAACCATTCTAATTAATACCACTATTTGTTTTTTTATGTTTACAGATTGCCTTAGGGATTTATCTTATTTTACCATTCTTGTCAAAAGCGATTGTCATTTCTTCTCCGTTGATGTTGGAGAGGGTGACGATATAGACTTTCGACTTGCCAATATTTTTTTCAATAGTCCAGTGGCGAATCGAGAAACCCGGATAATTGATAACGATTGCATCAATCACTTCCGATGGCAGACTTTGGTCAGCTACTGTGCTCACCTCTGTGTTACACATTACCTGGTTGTTTTCGGCTGTCGTGTGTGCCATCGCAGACACGCCTCCGAGGGTCAAAGTCAGCATCAAAAGAATGAGTTTCATAACGCTATATTTTTTTGTTCCTTAAACTTCAGTTTCCTTGTTTACACCTATTAAGGTAACAATACCTGTGCCAAAAGAGGTGTTATTTTGTAAACTGTTGATTATTAGCGATTAGCGTTGTGATGCCAAAATGGGATATTGTGGAATAGTGGGGAATGTGTAGAAAACCGGTGGTCAAAGTGTGGAAAAATTCCACACTTTGAGGCCGATTCTATTCGATTCCATAAAGTTTCAACTTATTGTAGAGCGTTTTCCGGTCGATGCCAAGCAGGGTTGCTGCCTTGCTCTTGTTGAAGCGGGTTTGTCGCAGGGCTTCAGCAATTCTGTGCTTCTCCTCCTCCTCGCTGTGCAGCTGCATGCTGACAGGCTGGGACTTGGGCGCGCATCCGGCTCCCTCTATCTGGAAAAGGAAGTCGTGAATGGAGATTCTGTCGCCTTGAGCCAGAAGAGTGGCACGCTTGACGGCATTGTTGAGCTGGCGCAGGTTGCCCGGCCAGGAGTATTCCATCAGTGCCTCCGCTGCGTCTGCGTCGAAGCCCATAATGTTGCGGTTAAGCTCGCGGTTGGCTTTCTGCAGGAAAAAGTTGGCGAAAAGCAGGATGTCGTCACGCCGTTGAGCCAGCGTTGGCATCTGGATGGTGAATTCGTTGAGACGATGGTAGAGGTCTTCGCGGAAATTGCCTTTGGCGATGGCCTGCTCCAGATTCTCGTTGGTGGCGCTGACCACTCTGACATCCACCTCGATTTCCTTTGTTGAGCCGACAGGACGGATGCGGCGCTCCTGCAGCGCACGGAGCAGCTGAACCTGTACCTCATAGCTGAGGTTGCCCACTTCGTCAAGGAAAATCGTACCTCCGTTCGCTTCCAGAAAGGCTCCTGTCTTGTCGGCAAGCGCGCCTGTAAAGGAACCTTTGACATGACCGAAAAATTCAGAGGCGGCCAGTTCTTTAGGGATGGAGCCGCAGTCGATGGCTATGAACGGACCGTCGGAGCGGCGGCTCAGTTGATGGATGCGGTGTGCCACATACTCCTTGCCGGTACCGCTGGCACCGTTGATAAGTACCGACATAGGAGTTGGAGCTACGAGCGATACGTAGCTGTAGAGCTGTCGGGCTGCCTCGCTGTTGCCTTCCAGGTAATCGGAAGAGGGGGCGGGAGTCTCTGTCATCTTTTTCGGCTGTGGAGCCGGTTCGGCTGAGGGTACAGCCTTTGCGGTCCGGGCAGAGCCGGACTTGATGGATTCATTGATTTTAGTCAACAGCAGTTCTGGCTGGACAGGCTTGGAGATATAGTCACACGCACCCTCTTTCATGGCTTGCACGGCATTCTGGATGTCGGCGTAGCTCGTCATGATGATGAGAGGAGTGTCGATGTTCATTTCCTTTTTCCAGCAGAGAAGGTTGAATCCGTCATCGTCGGGCAGGCGTAAATCGGAGAGAATCAAATCAAAGTCGGATTCGCTGATACGTTTGCGTGCTGTGGCGATGCTGCTGGCGGTCTCTATCTGGAAGCCCTTTTTTGTCAGCCATGTTTTCAGCATGGTTGAGAAGGTCAAATCGTCTTCGACAATCAGGATGGTTTTCGTCATCAGTGCTTCAGAATTAAAATGTATTATCTATCTGAAAACAAAGATAACATAAATCGCGCGCATAAGCAAATAAAAACAGGATGGTTTATTTGTCATATGCGCGCAATAAGGAGTCGATTAGTTTCCGATGGTGTCGGCAGACGGGTCATCGGCCACCGTATGGGCATCGTCGACTATCTTTTGCAGCTCGTCGGCGATTTTCCGGCCGGCTTCTGCATCGGCATCCGACATTTCTTCCAGGTCGCGTTTTCCGTTCAGGTCAGTCAGCAGGTTCGTGTAGCGGAAACCGAGCATCATCATTGTCGGCAGGAGCTTGTGAGCGGTGGCTGTAAGCGTCTTCATGTCCTTGTCCGACAGAGAGAGGCGTATGCGTTCCAGTGCAGCAGTGTTTTCGTAGATGAAAGTCTGCATGATTTCTCTCTCGGCTTCTGTGTCGCCGGAGGCGAAAAGCAGGAGCGGAGAGAAGTCGGTGGCCGTTTCGACAGGCTTGGGCCGTGACTCTGCGGACGGTTCCTGTTCTGAAGGTTTGCTGTCTTCCGCAGGGGATTGGCTTTCTTCGCAATCGCGGAGGTCGATACTTCCCAATGCGGCCGCAATTTCCTTGCGCGTGAATGGTTTATGGAGGCATCCGGCAAATCCTTTTTCCGCAAGGGATTCCGCACTCATGTCGGAACGTGCCGTAATGGCGATGACAGGGATGGTTTTGGCCTGCTCGCTGTCGAGGTTGCGGATGGCTTTCAGCAGTTCGAAGCCGTTCATTGCCGGCATCTGGATGTCGGTCAGCACAGCGTTGTAGCAGTTGGTCATCAGCAGTTCAAACAGTTTGTCGGGCGTTTCGCACGTGGTGATTTCGGCACCGGCATCGGTCAGCATGGCGGCCGTCAGTTGCAGTTGCAGGCGGTCGTCATCGATAAGGATGAGCTTTCTGTGCTTCAATGCGATGTTGTGGGTAGCGGAGTCGGTTTCCGACTTCAGCAGGGCTATATCGTTTTTTGTGGCCTTGGTCAGCGGCAGCCAGATGTAGAAAGTCGTTCCCTTGCCCGGAGTGCTGTCGATGGAAATTTCACCGTTGAGCAGTTGCACGAGTTTGTGGGTGATAGCCAGTCCGAGGCCGAAGCCTTCCTGTCCCTGCGCGTTTCCGAGGCGCGTGAATTCATGGAAAATGCGCTCCTTGTCCTGTTCGGAGATGCCGCGTCCGCTGTCCTCGACAGCCAGAAGAAGACAGTTCTCGGAAATTTTTGCGGACAATGATACGAAGCCCTTGTCGGTAAACTTGACGGCATTCGACATCAGGTTTTCCGCTATCTGGCGGATGCGGAACGGGTCGCTTACAAAATAGCTGTCAAGTTCGGGCGCACAGTCATATTTCAATTCCAGACCCTTGGCCCGGGTAATAGGCTGATAGCTGAGGTAGATGGTGTCAAGCAATTCCTTCGGGTTGTAGGCTATGTTATTGATGTCCATCTTGTTGGCTTCCAGCCGGTGGAAGTCGAGCAATGAGTTGACAAGCTGGAGCAGGTGGTGCGCCGAGCTTTGCATATTCTTTAGATACGTCTTGCTCTTCGGGTTGGTTTCCGAGTTTTCGAGCAGGTCGGCAAATCCGATGATGGAGCCTACCGGTGCCTTGATGTCGTGGGTGATGGTCAGCATCAGCTTCTCTCTCACGTTCAGCAAATCCTCTGCCCGGAGCTTTGCTTTCTCCAGCTCGTGACGGTAGTGGTTGCTTCGAGTGATGTCGCGCCAGATGAGCACGAGGAAGAAGGATGCCAGGAGTACGGCGATGATGGCCGTTCCTGCTATCCGTTTCGTGGCATCCATCTTGATTTTCTGATGTTCGGCCTCCCGTTTTACGATGGCCTGCCGAGTCTCTTCAGCCAGCGTTTTCAGCAGGTCGTTCAGTTTCTGGCTCAGTTCCATGCCGTTGACGTGGATTTCCCTGACTTTATGCGACAGGTCGCGGATTCGCTGCATGCGGTCCTGGTCGATACGCTTTTTGGCAGTGATGAGCATATTGACGACCGTATCTTTCGGATTGTAGTCGTCGTGCGGTGCGATGGAGTCTGTGCGCTGCTCCCGTGTGACGTTGCTCACATGGGCTGTGTCGTCGCCTTTCCGTTTGAAAGCGTCGCGCAGGCGTCCGAAAAATTTCTTGCGCTTGGTGTGTACGGTGTAGGTGTTGGTTCTGACCACTTCCGTATGCCGGATAATGGGCTGTACCACAGTCATGGTGTCCTGATGGGAAATCAGTTCCTCGATATAGCCCTGATAGAGTTCGTCCGAACGGTTGTTGCGTATGGCGTTGATGAGATTACGCTGGTTTTCCGTCTTCTTGTCAATGAGGATGTTCAGCGAGTCGAGGCGTTGCTGCTCCTGTTCAGGAACCAGTTCGCGTAGCCGCACAATGGCGTTTTTGGCGTTGGTGATTTTGTTGAAATACTCCTCCTCCACGGACAGCTCCCCGGAACTGATGGTGTGGCTGATGATTTCCGCCTGATACAGGTTGTAGATAACCTCGTTTGTGCAGCGTCTTCGCTCGGTCATCTTGACTTCGTTCTGGTTGGGAGCCGTGAGTGACTCCATTGTGGAAACGATGCCATAGAGCACGGATACGAGCAGTATCAGCAGCAGAATGTATCCTGAAGAGGCTTTGGTACGGGTGGATAGTCGGGGTATTTTCATATCGCCAAAGATACGCAATAAGCCGGAATATTTATCGGTAAGTAGATGAAAAATAATGCGTTTTAACAAAGTTAATCCGCCGGAATGACAGTCGGAATCTCAGCTGGAGCGAACGAACTGCGTATGCGCCATTCCTTGGGGTAGCAGTTGTTGGCGCGGTTGCCGATATTCTTCATGAATCCGAGCGGACGCTGTGCGTAGCGGATGCAGACGTAGCCGCGCGGCAGGCCGTCGGGCAGGGCGAATGTCTCTCCGCGCAGGAAAGCGATGGCCTCTGGATAGGATACTTCAACGCAGGGGAACGCCTCCGTGTTGAACAGCAGGCTTTGCGACAATGCGTGGTCGGGTATCGTATCCTTACCTTTGACGGATGCAACAGGCACACCGCAGAGCAGCGTGCGGGCGTTGCGGGCCACGAGTTGCATTGTCTCGCTGTGGCGTGACGGCAGGGCGCTGATGGTTTCTCCGTCTGCCAGCCAGTCGCAGTCGGTTGCGGTCAGCCAGTTCTTGCAGACGGCAGGAATGGCGGCGCGTTTCTCCTTCTTCTGTTTCTTTCCCTTGTCGGGTTTGGAGGCCGGCATTTCTCCGTCCTTGCGCAGAACGCACATGAAGAGGCCCTCTCCGCGTGTGTGGTGAGGCATGAAGCGGTAGCAGTGGTGAGGCGTGTCGATGCCCGGCTGTATGTGCCAGCTGGGGTCGGTGGCAATCTCGACCGACTCCGCTCCCAGTTCGCGGACGATGTAGTCGGCCATTTCCTCGTTTTCCTCCCGGTTGAAGGTACAGGTGCTGTAAATGAAGATGCCGCCCGGCTTCAGTGCGTTCCAGATGTCGGCGGCGATTTCCCGTTGCCGTTCGGCACATTGTCTGACGAGCTCAGGCGACCATTGGCTGACTGCCTCCTCGTCTTTTCTGAACATTCCCTCGCCGGAGCAGGGCATATCGGCGGCCACTACGTCAAAGACGTTGCGCAGCTTGCCGAGCCTTGTGGCGTTGTCGTTGGTTACGACACAGTTGGGACATCCCCATTTGATTACGTTCTCCCGCAGAATCTGTGCCCGCGTGCCGTCGATTTCGTTGCAGACCACGAGCGAGCCGTCCGACAGCGCGCCGAGGGCTGTCGTTGTCTTTCCGCCGGGAGCGGCACAGAGGTCGAGATAGGTCACGTCACGGTCGCCGACAAGCTGCGAGAGCACGCGGTGGATAAACATCGACGAGGCATCCTGCACGTAGTAGGCTCCCGTATGGAGCAAGGGGTCGAACGTGAAGGCCGGTCTTCCGTCGAGATAGTAGCCGCAATCGCACCACGCTACCTGCTGGGCGTTGTTCGGTTGTGTCCGGGTTTTCCGGCGGTTCAGCCTCACCGAGACTTCCGGTTCGGTGGAGAAAAGAGCCTGACAGAGCCGGTCGGCCTCGTTGGGAAGGATGGCGAGCATCCGGTTGCGGAATTCTTCGTTTATCTGTGCCATGAGCGGAATGTATGGGGTTGATAAAAATAGATTTTATTCACTATAGTAGATACGCTTTACACGCTGGGATACCGATGTCAGCACCTCGTAGGGGATGGTGCCGATGCGGTCGGCCACTTCGGTCGGTGTGATGTGTTCTCCGAAGATTTCCACCTTGTCGCCGACTTTGCAGTCCACGTCGGTCACGTCGGCCATGAACAGGTCCATGCAGATGTTGCCCACCGTAGGTACCCGCTTGCCGTTAATCCAGACTTCTCCGTTGCGGCATCCCAGTTTGCGGTTGAAGCCGTCGGCATAGCCGATAGGAATGGTGGCGATGCGCGACTTGCGCGAGAGTACGCCGCGTCGGCCGTAGCCGATGGTCGTGCCGGCTTCCCATTCGCGGATTTGGATGATGACGGAGTAGAGCGAGGAGACGTTGCGCAACTTCTCGTCGTAGCCGTTGCCCAGCGTAGGAACGCCGTACAGTCCGATGCCGAGGCGCACCATCTCATATTGGTGGTCGGCAAAGCGCAGCATGCCGTCAGTGTTCAGAATGTGGCGCATCACCTTGTGGTCGAAATGCGGGAGGAACGCCTCGCAGCAAGCGTCGAAATAGGCCAGTTGCTCGCGGGCATAGGCGTCGGACTCCAAGTCGTCGGCCGTAGCAAGATGAGAGAAGATGGAAGCCGGGCTGACGTTGTCCTGATGTTGCAGCATGTCGACGAGCTGCGGCAGTTCTTCCAGACGGAATCCCAAGCGGTGCATGCCCGTGTCGATTTTGATGTGTATCGGGTAATGCTTGATGTGGAAACGACGAGCCTCACGGATGATTTCCCGGCACATCTCGAAGCTGAATACCTCCGGCTCAAGATGATAGTCGAACAGCGTCTGATAGTTGACTACTTTGGGGTTCAGCACCATGATGGGCATCGTAATACCGGCCTTGCGCAGGTCGGCACCCTCATCGTGGGCGGCCACGGCAATATAGGAGGCTCCCTGCTGTTGCAGCACCTTGGCCAGCTCATAGGAACCGGCACCGTAGCCGGATGCTTTCAGCATGCACACGATTTTCGTGTCGGGGTTGAGGTGGGAGCGGTAGAAGTTGAAATTATGCACCAATGCGTCGAGGTTGACTTCCAGTACGGTCTCGTGCTGACGGGCTTCCAGCATCTCGATGATGTGGGAGAACTCAAATTCGGGCGCGCCTTTCAGCAGTATCAGTTCCTTGCGGAAATCATCGGGGCGCATCTGTTCCAGAAACTCGTCCGTTGAGTTGAAAAACCGCGAGGAGTCGGGGAACAAGTCCTTGTGTGCTGAGATTTCAGGTCCGATACCGATAATGCGGTTGATGTTGCGGAGTCGCAGCAGTTCGGCGATTTTTCCGTAGACCACCGATGTCGGCCGGTTTTCGGGCAAGACATCGGAAAGGATGATGGTGCGGCTGCGCAGCGCCGTGTCGCGCCGCGACATGAAGTCGAGAGCCGGTTGGAGCGACAGATAGTCGCTTGTATAGGTGTCATAGATAAGCTGGCAGTCGTTGATGCCCTCAGTTGAGTCCATGCGGGTGCCGGTGGGCGTAAGGTGGACGAAACGTTTTTCGATTGTCTCGATGGGGACACGCAGGCAGAGGAGTGTGGCGAGGCACACGATGGCATTCTCCACGTCTTCCTTCGATGTGAACGGTATGGTCACCGCTCCACCGTAGTAGAGATAGGTGAAATTGATGGTCGTCGTGGAGGTGCGGCGCACCACGGAAGAAATGAAAATAGGCGCGGCCGTGTTGGTGTGCGACCAGTTGACCTCCTGGTTTCCGTAGGAAAGAGCGATGATGCTGTTGAGCATAATCTCATCGTCACCGTTGAATACGGTATAGTCGCTGTGGCGTGACAACAGGAGTTTTTCCATGCACTTCTCCTCGATGGAGGCAAAGCCCTCACAATGCTCGTCACCGATGTTGGTCATCACCGTTATTGTCGGACGGATGATATTTTCCAACTCGCTCATCTCGTTCGGGCGGGAAATGCCCGCCTCGATGATGGCCAGCTCTGTATTCTCGTCGATGTCCCATACCGATAGCGGAACGCCAATCTGCGAGTTGTAGCTGCGCGGGCTGCGGACGATGCTGTAGTCGTCGCGCAACAGTTGGTAGAGCCATTCCTTGACAATGGTCTTGCCGCGGCTTCCCGTGATGCCGATGACGGGGATGTTGAAGCGCCGGCGGTGATGTGCAGCCAGTTGCTGGAGTGCTTTCAGCGAGTTGCCGACAACGATGAAGTTGGCATCAGCCTCCCGGCACTCTTCGGGGATGCTTTCCACCACAAAGTTGCGCACACCGCGCCGGAGCAGGTCGGCAACGTAGCGGTGGCCGTCGTTGCTGTCTGTGCGGATGGCGAAAAAGAGCGATGAGGCAGGGTAGGTCAGCGTTCGTGAATCGGTTAGCAGCGTATCAATTTCGCAGTTGACCTGCAGTCTTGATGAAGAGTCGGCATTCACGATGTCGGCTATTTCGAGAATCGGATAGTTCATTTCTTCTGAAATTTTTCAATAATATGTTTAGTGTAGGGCATTTCCCTTTCGATGTCGTCAGCCATGCGGCGGGCCGACTCCTGCAGGCGGCGGATGTCGTCGGGGTTGTCGGTCATCGGGCGGTGGCTGAGCAGCCGTGTCAGCTTCTCGCAACGGAGGGCTTTGCGGCAGGTATCGTCGGGAAATGCGGTTGCGGCAAACTGTTCGAACACATAGTCGACGGCAGTTTCAGAGGGGTGAGCCATGTCGGCAGCGAAGAAGCGGTAGTCGCGGAGTTCGTCGAGAACAATTTCGTAAGCCGGAAAATAGTGGCAGTAGTCGCGTCCTGCAATGAGCTTCTCGGTGGCAAGCAGGAGAGTCGACTTGCTGATTTGATTGCCGTGGGCGCCGTCGGCCAGATGGCGTACGGGGCTGACGGTGAATACGATTTGCATCTGCGGATTGACGGCATGCAGCCGGTCGAGCAGCGGAAGCCATTCATCGGTAATCTCGTCGGTTGAGAGCAGTTGGCGTGAGAAAGTTGTTGACGGAAGTTTGTGGCAGTTGGCCACGGTGGCACCCGTCGCTTTCAGTCGGAAAACGTAGGCTGTGCCGAATGTCAGAATCAGAAAGCGGGCATCGCGCAGCCGTGCGGCTCCAGCCGAAATGCTCTCGTTGGCCGCGGCAAGTGCTTTGTCGGGAAACGCGCTGGCCAGGCGGGAGTGGAGCGAGAAGCTGCGCCATTGGCCGGCATGAAGGAAAAAATCGTCCTGCGACAGCAGTCGGCAGTCAAGCATCCTGCGCAGGGCATCGGCGATGCTCGCAGGATTGTAGAGTGTGCCGAAAGGATTGACAATCACGTCGAAAAGCCGTTGCGAAAGGCGGCTGCCGACGTTCTCGGCAAAGCAGGAGCCGAGCATCAGCAGCTTGTCGCTGTGCGCCATTTGCGGGAATGATTCCGGCAGGTCGGTTTTAGTTCTGAAATTCATCATTTGTCTGCATCCTTTTAAAGCACCGCAAAATTAGTGAAAGTTGCAGGCATAGCAAATATTTTCAAGTGAAGATTACCGACAAACTGTTGCGGAAGAAAATTACGGTTGCCGGCAGGAATGAAAAGACGAAGTAAATTTAGGAATAATTAGTGCGTCTAATTCGTGTTAAATTTGTAATTTTGCGGCATACAAAAGATATATGATTGAAAGAATAGTCGTGATTGATAATGTTGACCCTGTGATTTTCTATGGAGTCAACAATTCCAATATGCAGCTCATCCGCAGCTTGTTTCCGAAGTTGCGCATAGCCGCACGCGGTACGCTCATCAAGGCCCTCGGCGACGAGCAGGAGACTTCCGAGTTTGAGAAAAAGATTAAGGAACTGGAAGACTACTGCGCGAAATACAATCAGTTGAACGAGGATGTCATCCTGGATGTGGTCAAGGGAAAGCCGCCGAAGGAGCTGAAGATGGACGATGTGATTATCTACGGTGTCAACGGCAAGCCTATTCAGGGCCGCAGTGCCAACCAGCAGAAACTGGTCAAGGCCTTTCAGGAAAACGCTCTGACGTTTGCGCTCGGTCCGGCCGGAACAGGTAAGACTTATGTGGCCATCGCTTTGGCTGTAAGAGCGTTGAAAAACAGAGAGGTGCGCAAGTTGATTCTTTCCCGTCCGGCAGTAGAGGCCGGCGAGAAGCTCGGTTTCCTGCCCGGCGACATGAAGGACAAAATCGACCCGTATCTGCAGCCGCTCTATGATGCGTTGGAGGACATGATTCCGCAGAACAAGCTGAAGGAATATATGGAGACGGGTGTGATTCAGATTGCACCGCTCGCTTTTATGCGTGGCCGTACGCTGAACGATGCCGTGATTATCCTCGATGAGGCTCAGAACACGACCACCCACCAGATTAAAATGTTCCTCACCCGTCTGGGTATGAACGCGAAGATGGTGATTACGGGCGACGTTACGCAAATCGACCTTCCCCATACGACGGTTTCCGGTCTGGTGCAGGCCTTGAAAGTGCTGCGCGACGTGCCGGGAGTGGGACGTATCCAGTTTGAGAAGAAAGACATCGTGCGCCATCCGCTCGTACAACGCATCGTTGAGGCTTACGAGAAGCACGACGAGGAAATGAAAGCCTTGCGTCAGGAAGAGAAAGAGCGCCGCCTGGCCAACAATAGAACAGAGTAATCAATTAATTCAAAATATAAATTCACTATGGCAACGACATTAGTAAACACTGAATTTAATTTTCCGGGACAAAAAAGCGTGTACCACGGTAAGGTGCGCGACGTATACAACATTAACGATGATTTGATGGTGATGATTGCCACCGACCGCATCTCTGCGTTCGACGTCATCCTTCCGAAAGGCATTCCTTCAAAGGGTCAGGTGCTCAACCAGATTGCAGCGACCTTCCTTGACGCTACTGCCGACATCGTTCCTAACTGGAAACTTGCCACTCCGGACCCGATGGTTACAGTCGGCTTGAAGTGTGAGGGCTTCCGTGTTGAAATGATTATCCGCGGCTATCTGACAGGTAGCGCATGGCGTGAATATCAGGCTGGTTGCCGTGAATTGTGCGGTGTGAAGCTTCCGGAAGGCATGAGAGAGAACGAGAAGTTCCCGGAACCTATCATCACTCCGACTACAAAGGCTGAAGCCGGTCACGACGAGAACATTTCCCGCGAGGAAATCATCGCTCAAGGCATCGTTTCAGAGGAAGACTACACAACAATGGAGCGTTATACCCGTGCGTTGTTTGAGCGCGGCTCAAAGATGGCTGCCGAGAAGGGTCTTATCCTCGTTGATACGAAGTATGAATTCGGAAAGCGTGACGGCAAGGTATATCTGATTGACGAAATCCACACTCCGGATTCTTCACGTTACTTCTATGCCGACGGCTATCAGGAGCGTTTCGAGAAGGGCGAGGCTCAGCGTCAGCTCTCCAAGGAGTTCGTTCGTCAATGGCTTATCGAGCACGACTTCATGGGCAAGCCGGGTCAGGTAGTGCCGGAAATGACTGACGAGTACTGCGAGTCAGTAGCTAACCGCTACATCGAACTTTATGAGCACATCACAGGCAAGAAGTTTGAGAAATCGGAAGATACAGACATCGCCGCTCGTATCGAGAAGAACGTTACTGAATATCTGAATTCACAAAAATAATTCGGTATTGCCGATACAATCGCCGCCGCAGGGCTGAAACACACCTTGCGGCGGCTTGATTTTTAAGAGTTATGGAATACAAAGCAGAAAAAATTACGCCTTACGGCAAAAAGGAAAGCAAAACCGAGCAGGTGCGCGATATGTTTGACTCGATAGCGCCTGCCTACGACTTCATGAACCGTGCGATGACTTTCGGCATTGACAAGTTGTGGCGCCGCAAGGCCGTTTCGAAACTGAAACGCTACGGTGTGCGCTCGATTCTTGATGTAGCGACCGGTACGGGTGACCTGGCGATGCTGCTCTACCGCCGGCTCCGTCCGGAAAGGATTACCGGCATCGACTTGTCGGAAGGTATGCTTGCCATTGCCCGCGAAAAGGCCGCAAAGGAAGGACTTGCCGGAGTTATCGGCTTTGAGACGGGCAACTGTCTGGAACTCCGTTTCGAGGAGGGTACTTTTGATGCCGTTACGGTGGCTTACGGAGTGCGTAATTTTGAGCATCTGGAGCAAGGCTATGCCGAAATGTTCCGCGTGCTGAGAAAAGGCGGCGTGCTCAGCGTCATCGAGTTGTCCACTCCGCGCAATCCTCTCTGCCTGGCGTTCTATAAGTTCTATACGCGTTGCCTGATTCCTGTCGTAGGACGTATGGTTTCGAAAGATACCCGTGCATACAGCTATCTGCCGGAAAGCATTGCCGCCG
Organism: uncultured Muribaculaceae bacterium; assembly: GCA_944321875.1. Lineage (GTDB taxonomy): Bacteria > Bacteroidota > Bacteroidia > Bacteroidales > Muribaculaceae > Limisoma. Next base: position 18,741 of record CALUMX010000028.1, on the reverse strand, counting down.
TGCCGCAGGGAGAGGAGATGCTCGACATTATGCGACGTGCGGGATTTGCCAATTGCCGCTGCTATCCGCTGACGTTCGGCACATGTACCATCTATATGGGCGAAAAGGCCTGACGGACGGAAAAATAATCTCCTGCAGATTCGTTTTATTGCCGGAAATTGCCTATCTTTCGGATAAAATCTAAATTACGTATTATGAAAAATTTCGTTTTCCAAAATCCTACCAAACTGATAATGGGCAAGGGGATGATTTCCCGACTTGCAACTGAAATACCGGCCGACAAGAAAGTGATGATTACTTTCGGCGGCGGAAGCGTGAAGAAAAACGGTATCTACGACCAGGTGAAAGCTGCGTTGAGCGGACACAAGACTGTAGAGTTCTGGGGTATCGAGCCGAATCCTGCGGTAGAGACATTGCGCAAGGCTGTGGCTTTGGGCAAGGAAGAGAAGGTTGACTTCCTTCTGGCTGTGGGCGGTGGTTCTGTAATCGATGGAACGAAGTTGATTTCAGCTGCCTTGCTGACTGACCAGGACGCTTGGGAGCTTGTCGTTGCAGGCAAGCCTGTGACAAAGACGGTTCCATTGGCTGCAGTCCTCACATTGCCGGCTACCGGTTCTGAAATGAACAGCGGCGCTGTTATCTCCCGTTATGAGACAAAGGAGAAATATGCGTTCTATTCCAACTATCCCGTATTCTCCATCCTTGACCCGGAGGCTACGTTCTCATTGCCTGCCAAGCAGGTGGCTTGCGGTATCTCCGACACGTTTGTTCACGTATTGGAGCAATATCTGACAAAGACCGGCGTATCCCGCGTCATGGATCGTTGGGCAGAAGGCATTCTGCAGACATTGGTGGAAATCGCGCCGAAAATCCGCGAGAACCAGCACGACTATGACCTGATGGCAGACTTCATGATGTCGGCTACGATGGGTCTGAACGGCTTTATCGCTATGGGTGTTGACCAAGACTGGTGTACGCACATGATTGGCCACGAGCTGACTGCTCTCTGCGGTCTGACTCACGGACATACGCTCGCCATCGTTATGCCGGGCACGATGACCGTGCTCCGCGAGACGAAGGGCGACAAGATTATCCAAATGGGTGAGCGCGTGTTTGGCGTGACAGAAGGCAGCCGTGACGAGCGTATCGACGAGACAATCCGCCGCGTGGAGGCATTCTTCCGTTCTCTTGGCCTGACAACCCGTCTTAGCGAGGAAGGTGTCGGCGAGGATGTGATTGCCGAAATCGAGCGTCGTTTCACAGAGCGTGGTGTTCACTTCGGTGAAGACGGACTTGTTGACGGTCCGACAGCCCGCAAGATTCTCGAATGCGTGAAGTAATAGCGTTGACCGTAAGTCTTCGGCATTTCCGCTGAGTGCCGGACAGTACAGACATATAGAGAAACCGCATCCAACTCCGTTGAGGGAGTGGGGTGCGGTTTTTCCTTTATTGATGGGATTGGCAGAATTCTGTAATAGGGGCGTTTCTTCCATAAAATTGTGTGTCAAAAGGATAGGACGCTATAATTTATCTATTGAATTGTTGTTTTTGATGAAAAAATAGCTTACATTTGAGGGATGGACTTTACCACTTTCATGAAAAGCTCAACCTTATTACTAAAATATTATGAAAAAATTAATTACTACTTTGTTGGTCGCTGCCGCGGGGCAATTTATGTATGCCGACGCAGTGGCACAGGAAACGCTAAGTTTGCCATTTGAAGAATCTTTCAACACATCGGAAAGTATACAGAAGTTTACGATACTGGATGTGAATAACGATGGGTGAGACGTGGAAATACTACACCATTAATGAGTGTATGCGCTGTGCGAACTTGTTCACTCCCTCTGACGACTGGGTTCTTACTCCTAAGTTTGAATTGAAAAAAGGTTATACTTATCGGTTGCAATGCAAAGTCAGAGGCTCCAAGGGAAATTTGGAGATTGGTATGGCGGATAGCCCGGATGCAGAAGCCTTGAAAAACAACATTCTGGTGCCGATGAAGGACTACGGCTCGGAATTGGAGACAGTTTCAGTTGATGTGGTCTGTGAGGAAACTAAGGAATATGTGTTCGGATTCCATACTACGGAGAGCGAGATGTTTGCTTGGGTGGATGTGGACGATATTCTTATCGAGGAAATCGCTGCACCTGAACCGGATGCGACACGGTTGTACGGTACGATTCTGGCAAGCAGCAGTGAGGACGTAGTGTCAGGTATCTATAGCTTTGAGGTGAAGGACCCGATTGAGCTGGAACCTGTGCTTCAACGTACGGACCTCGTTGTCAACGGCGGTGGCTGTTATCTGGATGGAAAATATATGATGACATTCTTCATGGTCTATCCGAACAGTGTAATGACCGTGTTCCATTCTTACGATATGGAAACAGGAAAAGTGACTTCTGTGCTTGGCGAGGACAAGAGCTGGGTAGCGACGGATATGGCTTACGACCCGACGACCGGCAATGTTTACTGTTGCTCTTTCTCACTGGAAGGCGGTTATGTGCTGAGCGTGCTTGACCAGACGACAGGCCGTAAGGTGGCTGTTGCACCGTTGGATTACATGGTGGCTCTGGCAGTAGACAATAAGGGTGTACTTTACGGAATTGACAGCGAGGGTACGCTTTGGAACATCAACAAGTACACAGCCGAGAAAACGCTTGTGGGCAAGACCGGTCTGACAGGAATGGGCAAGCTGGCACAGTCGGCGACCATCGACCCGGAAACGAATACGTTCTATTGGGCAGCAGCCAATGATACGGAAAGCGGTCTTTACGAAGTGAACATGGCGACAGCAGAGGCTACGTTGCTGAGCCGCTTCCCGAACAATGAGCACATGGGTGGAATTTTTGTGAAGAAGGATTTCTTCAAGGCAACTGTTCCTGCTCAGGCTCAGAAGATGAACATGGTGTTTGAGGGCGGCGCATTGGAAGGCGTATGTGAGGCGATGGCTCCGGCATTGTATAACGACGGCTCTTCCATGACAGAGAATATGACCGCATATCTGGTAGCAAACGGTGATACGCTTGCCGTTCAGCAGGGTGTCAAGCCGGGCGAGGAATTGAGATTGAATGCGAAGGTAGAGAAGGATGGTATCTATTACTTTGTTCTCAACTTTACGAATGAGGAAGGCTACAGCCGTCCGCGTTGCGTCCGTATGTTTGTCGGAAAGGATACTCCGATGCCGGTTTCAGACGTGAAGCTTGAGGTGCTTGACGGCGGCAAGATGCACGTGACATGGAAAGCTCCGGAGACAGGCGTGAACGGTGGTTACATCGACATTGACGGATTGACCTACGATATTCTGCGTTATCCGGATTACACATGGGTGGAAGAAGGCTGTGCGGCCAACGAATGGATCGACGTGCTGGAATCTGACAATATGTGTACTTACAGCTACGGTATCGTAGCTGTGACTCCGGAGGGTAAGAAAAGCGACATGATTGTCTCCAACTTTGAGACAGTGGGCGATGTCCTTGCCATCCCGTTCCTGGAGAAGTTTGAGATTCCGCAAACGTTTGCCACTTACACGGTGGTGGATGCCAACAACGATGATTGCTCATGGATTTACAACACTCAGGAAAGAGCGGCCATCTATGAATGGAGCCTTGACAACCTGCAGGCTGACGACTGGCTGATTAGCCCGAAATTCAATTTGGAGGCCGGTGCGATATATCGGGTAGGCATTGATGTCAGAAACTCAATTTACAAGCATACGGAACGCGTGCGCGTGGCATTGGGTACGGATGTTACGCCGGAATCAATGACGAAGGAGCTAATCGGAATGACGACGGTCGACAATTCAGACGCTTACACCCATCTGGAACAGGAATTCACGGCAGATGCTGCCGGTTTGTTCCGTCTGGGTATCCAAGTGTGCAGCGACCCGGGTATCGGTGACCTTTTGCTGAAGAACATATCGATGGAAAAGGTGGGCGAATCTTCCGTAGAGACAGCGAAGCGCGAGGCGAGCCGGGCTTACGTCGACGGCGGTGACTTGGTGGTTTGCAATGAGGAAATGGAGGAGGCTGCCGTTATCGGTATCGACGGCCGAATGATAACAATGGTTGCCGCACAGAGCGAGCAGCGGTTGCAGTTGCCGGCAGGCGTTTATCTGGTACGCTTCAAGGGACACACTGTTAAGGTTTTGTTGTAAGACTTTGCAGCAATAGAGAGATAGGAGGAAAGAGTCCGGTTTTGCCGGGCTCTTTTTTCGTTGTGCGACATGTCGTAAAAGCATGTTGTCGGGAAAGTCAGATTTGTGATTATTTTTTGTCGGAACACGGTCGTAGAAAGGAATAAAATTTCTATTTTTGCATTACGAAACAATGCAATATGGAAAAAAAGATACAGAACTTGATTGTTAAGGAAAGTCTGCGCCTGTCGGCCACTTACGGGCTGCTGAAGCTGAGAGCTTTAGAGGGTGAGACGCTTCCTAAGATGCTTCCGGGTCAGTTCGTGCAGGTAGAGGTGGCTGATGCCAAGAACACGTTCCTGCGCCGTCCGATTTCGGTGAACTTTGTTGATAGGGAAAATCAGGAGTTGTGGTTGCTCATCAGAAATGCCGGAGAAGGTACGGCTCATCTGATTGCGCTTGAGGCGGGTGACCAGCTCAACGTAATTCTGCCACTTGGCCGCGGCTTCTCGATGCCCGGCGACAAGAGCAAGCGACTGCTGCTTGCCGGAGGCGGTGTGGGCGTGGCTCCGATGCTCTATTTCGGCAGTGAACTGAAGAAGGCGGGCTACAACGTGCATTTCCTGCTCGGCGCACGCAAGAAGGAAGACCTGTTGGAACTGGATGAGTTTGCACGCTACGGTGAGTTGCACATCTCGACCGAGGACGGCTCGATGGGTGAAAAGGGACTGATTACGCAAAACACGGCGTTGCAGCGTACGTGGGACAACATTTACTGCTGCGGTCCGATGCCGATGATGAAGGCGGTGGCAGCCTATGCGATGCGCAACAACATCGAATGCGAGGTGTCGCTCGAGAACAAGATGGCTTGCGGTATCGGTGCCTGCCTGTGCTGTGTGGAGGACACGACGCGAGGCAATACATGTGTTTGTACGGAAGGTCCGGTGTTTAACATAAAAGAACTGAAATGGGGGATTTAAGAGTCAATATCAAAAATTTGTCCCTGAAGAATCCGGTGCTGACGGCTTCAGGAACATTCGGCTACGGTGAGGAATTTGCCGATTTTGTCGATTTGAACCGTCTGGGCGGTTTTATCGTAAAGGGTACGACCATCAATCACCGCGAGGGTAATCCTTATCCGCGCATGGTGGAGACTCCCTCCGGAATGCTCAACGCCGTAGGTTTACAGAACAAAGGTGTCAATTACTTTATACAGAACATCTATCCGCGCATTAAAGACCTTGACACGGAGGTAATCGTTAATGTGTCGGGCGCGACAGTTGATGACTATGTGGCTGTGTGCGAGCGTCTTTCTGAATTGGACAAGATTCATGCCATCGAGCTGAACATTTCCTGCCCTAACGTGAAGCAGGGCGGTATGGCTTTCGGTACGACTTGTGCCGGAGCATCGCAGGTGGTGCGTGCCGCGCGCGAGGCTTACGACAAGACGCTTATCGTGAAATTGTCGCCTAACGTGACAAACATCGCCGAGATTGCCCGTGCTGTTGAGGCGGAGGGTGCCGACTCAGTGTCGCTGGTCAACACGTTCCTCGGCATGTCAATCGACACGGAGACACGTCGTCCGCATCTGTCGACCATTACAGGTGGACTTTCCGGTCCCTGCATCCGTCCGATTGCCGTGCGTATGGTCTGGCAGGTGGCGCAGGCGGTGAAGGTGCCGGTAATCGGTCTTGGCGGTATCATGAACGGCCGCGATGCCATTGAGTTTATCCTGGCCGGCGCGACAGCCGTTCAGGTGGGTACGGCCAACTTCATCGACCCGTCGGTGACGGTGAAGATTGTAGATTACATTGAAGATTATTTGAAACGCCATAACATTTCATCCATCCGGGAGATTATCGGAGGTATGATTCGTTAGGACGACAGAAGCATAGGGTCGGCACTATGTGCGCCAGCGGGCGACGCATAGTGCCGATTTCATGCATGACACGGGCTGCCAGGCCCGCAAGACAGAAAAACAAGAAAACCAACAAATTCTTTGACCCGGGAGCAGAGGCTCCGGGCGAGGAAACCAACTATTTTTTTAAAACCATAAAAATTACCAACCAACATGAGACATTTGTTTACAGTTGCCATGACGGCGGTACTCCTTTCGCTTTTGTCGATGGGATTTCCGGGCTGCAAGGCAGAGAAGACGGTGGAAAAGCCGGGCTTTGTGACTATCAAGGGGCAGGATTTGATTAAGCCTGACGGTACGAAACTCTTTATCCAGGGTACCAATTTGGGAAACTGGCTGAATCCGGAAGGCTATATGTTCAAATTCAGCAAGACAAGTTCCGCTCATTTCATCAATGAGATGTTCTGTCAGCTTGTCGGACCGGACTTCACTGCCGAGTTCTGGCGTCAGTTCAAGGACAACTATGTTACCCGTGAGGACATCCGCTTCATCCGCAGCCAGGGTGCCAACACCATCCGTCTGCCTTTCCACTACAAATTGTTTACCGATGAGGACTACATGGGGCTGACTTCCAATCAGGACGGTTTTGCCCGTATCGACAGCCTCGTGGAATGGTGCCGCGAGTCAGACCTCTATCTGATTCTTGACATGCACGATGCTCCCGGCGGACAGACCGGCGACAACATTGACGACAGCTACGGCTACCCTTGGTTGTTTGAGAGCGAGAAGAGCCAGGAGCTTTATTGCAGCATCTGGCGTAGCATCGCCGAGCGCTACAAGGACGAGCCTGTTATCCTCGGTTATGAGCTTTTCAACGAGCCGATTCCTCACTTCTGGGAAAACAAGGAAGAGTTGAACGCGAAGCTGGAAGGACTCTACAAGAAGGGAGTGGCAGCCATCCGTGAGGTGGACAAGAACCATATTATCCTGCTTGGCGGAGCGCAATGGAACAGTAATTTCGAACCGTTCAAGGACACGAAGTTTGACGATAAGCTGATGTATACCTGCCACCGTTACGGCGGTCCGGCAACGAAGGAGGCCATCCAGTCCTATATCGATTTCCGCGACAGCGTGAATCTGCCGATGTATATGGGCGAAATCGGACACAACACCGATGAATGGCAGGCTGAGTTCTGCAAGGTGATGCGTGAGAACAATATCGGATATACGTTCTGGCCGTACAAGAAATTGGAGAACTCCTGCTTCGTAGGCATTAAAGTGCCGGAAAATTGGGATACTATCGTGAACTTTGCCGAAGGTCCGCGTTCTACCTACGGAGAAATCCGCGAGTCACGTCCCGACCAGGCCGTTGCCCGTAAGGCGATGACCGACTTCCTGGAGGCTTGCAAATTCAAGAACTGCGTGGTGCAGGAAAGCTATATCAAAACACTGGGCATGACGCCTGTTAAAAAATAAATGAAAGTAGAACTATGAGACAGATTGTCATTTTTGCAATGCTGCTGGTGTCGTCGCTGACCTCTTATGCCAACGACTGGATTGACACCGAGCATTTCGGTGCGGCCAACGACAGTGTGCGCCAACTTGACGCCTCGCGCCGTAGAATCGTGCTGATGGGTAACTCCATTTCCCATAACTGGGCAGCTTTTCACAAGGATTTTCTCGACGCTCACGGCATTGTGGGCCGGGGCATATCGGGGCAGACCACGTCGCATTTCCTTGCCCGTTTCCGTCAGGATGTCATTGACCTGAAGCCGGAGATGGTGATTATTTTCGGCGGTACCAACGACATTGCCGAGAATCACGGAGAGTACAACGAGGACTTGACGATGAACAACATCATTTCGATGGTGGAGCTTGCCAAGGCGAACGGCATCCGTCCGGTGCTGTGTGCCGTGCTGCCGGTTACGAGCTACTGGTGGCGGCCGGAAGCGGTGGGCGTGCAGGACAAAATTGACAGCCTGAACCGCCGCATCGAGGCTTATGCGCGTGAGCATGGCATTCCGTACGCCGATTTCTTTACACCGCTGGCAATGCCCGACCGCACTATCAATCCGGCCTATGCCGACGACGGGGTGCATCCGAATCCTGACGGCTATGTTGTCATGGAGAAGGTATTGCTCGACGTGCTCGGTGAGAAATAGCAGCAGACAAGGCTGACAATCGTTTGCAAAAAACGGCAGAGTGGTATGACAAATTGTCATAATTACTCTGCCGTCTTTTTTTGGCACACATTATGCTTATTCTCCGAGTGTCGGGTCGTAAGACCCGTGACAAGAAAGAAATAAAAAAACAATAAAACATATCTAACTATGAATATCAAACCATTGGCAGACCGCGTTCTCATTGAACCGGCAGCCGCTGAAGAAAAGACAATCGGAGGAATCATCATTCCTGATACTGCTAAGGAAAAACCGTTGAAGGGTCAGGTGCTCGCAGTGGGCAACGGCACAAAAGACGAGGAAATGGTAGTGAAGGCCGGAGATACAGTGCTTTATGGCAAGTATGCCGGAACAGAACTCGAATTCGAAGGCAAGAAGTATTTGGTAATGCGCCAAAGCGATATTTTGGCAATTCTCGGTTAATTTTTTAAAACGATACAATCATGGCAAAAGAAATAAAATTCAATATCAAGGCTCGCGAAGAGCTCAAAAAAGGCGTTGACGAATTGGCAAATGCCGTAAAGGTGACACTTGGCCCGAAAGGCCGTAACGTAATTATCCAAAAGCAATTCGGAGCTCCTCACATTACAAAGGACGGTGTATCGGTAGCTAAGGAAGTTGAGTTGGAAGACGCATTCCAGAACATGGGTGCTCAACTCGTGAAGGAAGTGGCATCCAAGACTGGTGACGATGCCGGTGACGGTACAACAACAGCAACCGTACTTGCACAGGCCATCATCAACGTAGGTTTGAAGAACGTGGCTGCAGGTGCCAACCCGATTGACTTGAAGCGCGGTATCGACAAGGCCGTAGCTAAAGTGGTAGAGGGCATCAAGGCTCAGGCTCAGGAAGTGGACGACGACTTGGCTAAGATTGAGAACGTAGCCCGCGTTTCTGCCAACAACGATGCTGAAATCGGTCAGCTCATCGCAGAAGCCATGCGTCGCGTGAAGAAGGAAGGCGTCATCACTATCGAAGAGGCTAAGGGTACTGACACTACAGTGAAGGTAGTGGAAGGTATGCAGTTCGACCGTGGTTACATTTCTCCGTATTTCGTAACCAACACGGAAAAGATGGAGTGCGAGATGGATAACCCATACATCCTTATCTTCGACAAGAAGATTTCCGTATTGAAGGATATGCTTCCTATTCTTGAGGCATCCGCACAAAGCGGCCGTCCGTTGCTGATTATCGCAGAGGACGTTGACAGCGAGGCTTTGGCAACATTGGTAGTCAACCGTCTGCGTGGCTCTTTGAAGATTTGTGCAGTGAAGGCTCCGGGCTTCGGCGACCGTCGCAAGGAAATGCTCGAGGATATCGCAGTGCTTACTGGCGGTGTGGTTATCTCTGAGGATAAGGGCTTGAAGCTTGACATGGCTACTGTTGACATGCTCGGTACTGCAGAGAAGGTAACAGTCGACAAGGAAGGTACTACGATTGTCAACGGTAACGGCAACAAGGAGAACATCGCAGAACGCGTGGCTCAAATCAAGGCTCAGATTGAGAAGACAACTTCCGACTACGACCGCGAGAAACTTCACGAACGTCTGGCTAAGCTCGCCGGTGGTGTAGCTGTGCTCTACGTCGGTGCTCCTTCAGAAGTTGAAATGAAGGAAAAGAAGGACCGCGTTGACGATGCATTGAGCGCAACTCGTGCGGCAATCGCCGAAGGTATCGTTCCTGGTGGTGGTGTGGCTTACATCCGTTGCGTGAAGAGCCTTGAAAACTTCCACGGCGATAACGACGATGAGAATACAGGTATCGAAATCGTTAAGCGTGCCATCGAAGAGCCGTTGCGTCAGATTGTAGCGAATGCAGGTCTGGAAGGCGCTATCGTGGTTCAAAAAGTGAAGGAAGGCGAGGGCGACTTCGGTTACAATGCCCGCACTGACCAATACGAGCACTTCTTCGAAACTGGCGTTATCGATCCGGCGAAGGTAACACGTGTGGCTCTTGAGAACGCTGCTTCTATCGCAGGTATGTTCCTGACAACAGAATGTGTCATCTCTGAGAAGAAAGACGAGAACGCTGCTCCGGCTATGCCGGCTGCCGGTATGGGTGGCATGGGCGGCATGATGTAGTCCAAGTCAATTCAGCGATAATATAATAGAAATCGGGTAAATCCTTTTGGGGTTTACCCGATTTTTTTGTGCGTTGGCCTTAGGTATTCTTTTTTATTTGTGTGCATGATAGGGTACGGCTCGGCAGAAAAAATCAATCAAGCTTGTTTTTCTGCACTCGCCTTTCACTATCTTTGGATAAGATAGGATGCGCCTCGGCATAGTCAAAATTTGCAAACTGTGTTTTCATTTTGCCTCTGCTCTCGCCTTTCGCTATCTTTTCATAAGATAGGATGCGGCTCGGCAAAGTCAAAATTTGCAAACTGCGTTTTCATTTTGCCTCTGCTCTCGCCTTTCACTATCATTGCAAATGAAAAATGAAGAGTTAAGGATGAAAAAATACGTATTTTTACCATTGTTGGCAGGGGCTGTTGTGCCTTCTGTCCATGCTCAGCAACCAAATATTGTGCTGATATTGTGCGATGATATGGGATTTTCCGATTTGGGTTGTTATGGAAGTGAAATTAAAACACCCAATATCGACAAATTGGCTCAAGACGGGGTTCGTTTCGGGCATTTCAAGAATACGGGACGCAGTTGCCCAAGCCGTGCGGCATTGCTTACCGGCCGCTATCAGCATTCAGTAGGTATGGGATGGATGACGGCCGTTGACGAGCATCGTCCCGGTTATCGCGGTCAGATTGACGCGGAGTTTCCGACAATTGCGGAGGTATTGAAAGCCGGCGGCTATTCTACCTATATGTCCGGAAAATGGCATGTAACGGTGGACGGTGCGTTTGATGCTCCCAATGGTAGCTATCCCATGCAGCGTGGATTTGACCGTTATTACGGTTGCCTGAGTGGCGGCGGAAGTTACTATAAGCCGACGCCTGTTTATGACAATCTGACTCGGGTGACAGAGTTCCCGGATGATTATTATTATACGAAAGCCATCACGCAGCGTGCCATTGATTTTGTGAATGGCCATGACGGAAAGACACCGATGTTCCTTTATGTAGCACATTATGCGCCTCATTTGCCGTTGCAGGCGCCGAAGGAGTATGTTGACAAGTGTCTTGACCGTTATCGTGAAGGTTATGACGTGTTGCGTCGCCGTCGTTTTGAGAAGCAGAAGCAGTTGGGCATAGTAGCCGATACGATGAGCCTGCCGGTATACGACAGGGAGTTCAAGGGTCATCACCCCGCGTGGGAAGAGTTGACTCCGCAGCAGCAGGAAAAATGGATAAAGGACATGGCTACCTACGCTGCTATGGTTGAGATAATGGATGAGGGCATCGGACAGTTGGTGGAAACCATCGACAAAAAGGGAATGCTTGACAATACGGTTTTTCTCTTTATGAGTGATAATGGGGCGACCAGCGAGGGTGGCTTCATCAACCAGTTGAGGGCAGACCTCTCCAATACGCCTTACCGCAGCTACAAGCAATGGTGTCTTCAGGGAGGAACCAGCTCTCCGTTTATCGTATCGTTTGGTAATAAGGCAAAGAACCGGTTGAAAGGACAGATTTGCGACCAGACTGCGCATATCATCGATGTGCTTCCCACTTGTATGGATTTGGCCGGGATGGACTATCCGGCTGCGTTCCGTCATGCCGATTTGCCGGGAGAGAGTCTTATGCCGGCAATTGAGGGTGGGGAGTTGCAACCCCGTACGCTTTATTTCGAGCATCAAGGTTCGTGTGCGGTGATTGATGGTGATTGGAAGCTTGTCAGATATGACCGTGATGAGGCATGGCAGCTTATCGACCTTTCCATTGACCCGTTTGAAACCACCGACTTGTCGCAGAAGTATCCGGAGAAAGTGGAGGAACTGGAAGCGAAATGGGTGGCCTGGGGTAATGCCAATAATGTCTTTCCATTGGAGGACAAGCCCTGGCAGAAGCGCATCGACTTCTACCTTCAGAAGAATCCCGACCAGTCCGGCGTTGAACGCTAAAGGGTCACGTTCATAGCATATAAAAAAGAATAGAGTTCAGTAAACAATAGTTATATCTACTGAACTCTATTTATTATGTTATACAATAGTTATTATGAAATAGAAGGTAGTGGAATTTCTATTTTGTAAAAATGAGCTAATCCGTTTTCTTTCTTGTATATGTCAACCAAATTAACATCTTTGAAAGGATTTGAGCTGTTCTCTTTCTCTGATGGATAAATGATAACACAAGGTACAGATGGAATGGGGGAATCCTCCTGTATATTTACATATCCTAACTTTTTTAATATGGTCAAATCTCGGCTGTAGCCACTTAATTGCCTGATAACATATGTATCTATTGGGCTGTCATTGTATCTTGGAATATATTTGGTATCGAGTATTCCTATAAAATCTTCAGATACATACAAAAAATCAGGAACTCCGGTTCTACTTCGATATTGGTATATGATTTTATTGCCATAAGCTTCGCGGAGCAATCCGTAAACATAATGTTCGTATAATAAAGACATATCAATGACAAAGGGTGGAACCATTTCATCGCTATGAGATTCTTTTATGATGTTATGGTCGAAATGGCGCAAAATTACTTTGGCGAGTCTAACCGCTTCGTTATATTCATTGAAAAGTTTGTGTCCTTTGATTCTGTCCACTTCTTTAATTGTTACATTGTCTGATACATCATGAAATAAAGATAATGCTTTGTTTAATAGATAGTTGATTGAGTGATGCTGATTGTATTTAAAGAGCAGATTTTTCGAAAAGAGTAGCGCTTTTTTTATGAGACGATTTTCGGGAATATCTAATGAATACTCATCATACTCACAATAAATTCGGTCAAAGCGTTTTAATGAAATGTTTTTCCTTTCGTTTTTTAAAACGCTAATATGTCCTTTGATTTTATTTAAATTATTGCTGTAATGAACATAATCTTTCCTTAAATTTTTAATTCGATTCACTGCATTTATGAAATGAATTACAATCAACAAACTAAGAACGCTTCGAAGAGCCGGGGCTTTAATAGATGGTTTCTCGAAGTTTATAGAATATATTTTTGAGAAAGATTCTAATTCTATATTGGAAGAGAAGCAAGTCATAAACATTTTGAGAAAATCAATATTTTCCATATTTCGTTTTGTTGTGACTACAATAGCTTCGTTTTCGTCTATCCATTCTGCTCCAATTTTGTAAGAAGTATAGTATCCCCATTGATCGCTATTGGGGAGTTTGGTCCATTGAATTAATTGAAGATGATTGTACTTCTCATTTAACTCAAAGGGCAATCTCTCGTGTTCCTGATAACTTCCCATATCATGCAGGCATATCGTTGTTTAGTGTCTTGAGATTTCTCCAAGATTCAAAAACTCTCTTTTTTTCATCAGTTTTGACAGCCAAAATACCGTCATTGATATATTCATTGATTAATGGAATCACCTCATAAATAATTTTGGCACGAAGCGTTTCGGTATCTTTCGCCATAAAATAACTGTGGCCAATCATTAAGTCGTCGATATCTAATTCGCCATATAGATGTTGAGGGTTTTCAATGAATGCTTTTATATCATTGAACAAGGAAGTGGCTATGTCCTTTAAATCTTGTCGTTTGAGCGAATCATAATACTTCTCAATTATGTCTGCATTTGATTTAAGTGTTATGAATGCAAATCTTCGGCGCAGCGCATAGTCAAGATTTCCTGTGCTTCGGTCGGTGGTATTCATTGTGCCGATTATGTAAAGATTTGAAGGGACACTAAAGAGTGTCTTTGAATAAGGTAATGTCACATTAATGGGATGTTCTCCTTTGTCTCTTTTATCTGCCTCTAAGAGAGTTATTAGTTCTCCGAAAATTTTAGATACATTGCCTCTGTTTATTTCGTCAATGATTAAAACTACGGGTTTGTCAGCTTTTGGCGTATACTCTTTTTTTACGGCTTCAATAAAGGCTTGAGCATATTGTTGCCAGTTGTTTTCGCTACCCTTTCCTGTGGCTTGCAGTTTTATTTTCTCGATATTCAAGGGAGAAGGAGTGTAATCTTCTTTTTTCGGACAGGTTGAGTTGATACTGCGTGTGCTGATTGTGCTGTTCCCTTCCTTCCACCATACATAAAGGGATGAGTTGCCGGTTATGGTAGGAATTGTCTTTCTATTATTATATCCTTTTATTGATTGTATATAATCATCAATACATTCAGTAATATCTTTTGTCTTATCTGTTTGGACGGCCCTGCATGCTCGCTTGAAAATTCCGTCCTCTGCTTCATAAGTGACACCAAAACTTTTCCCTTCATTATCTGTTTGTATATGTGGCTTTAATCCTTCAACGAAGTCTTCGTAGTCAAGAGATTGGTGGAATGTGGTGAAAAATATCTGATCATCAAGCAATGTGTTATAACGTTCCATTACAGCGTTATGGTCTGTTAAATCTATATCGGTGATGCCAAGGATTGATAAGGCAATGGCGGCAGTATTATAAGTTTTTCCAGTACCGGGTGCTCCTTGGAGGATAATGTTTTTTTTGTTTCTTAATATTTGGGTTGCTTCTGATATAAACATATTCTGTTGGGTATATTGATTAGTTGATGTATTTACTGTCTTATAATTTAAAATATCCTCAATTGTCATATTATTGGGAATCCAAAACTTTTTTGGGGCTGTAGATAGTCCATATTGTGAGATATGTTCTTGGAATAGGTTGTTAATTCTCTCGTCAGTAATTAATTTGTAGTAACGTTTGAAAATTTTATCTGTATCGAGACCGTCCCCATAGTTAATTTCATGCTGTTCTTTGCTATTGTCTTTGTAGCCTGTAAAACGGCTGGGTGAAAAATATAGATGATTGTCTATTATTTCAACGACAAAATTCGCTCCCAATTTCATCCTATCCATTGCCCAATTTTGATAAGATGTCCCTTTTTCACCATTGAGATAGGAGTATAATGTTTTGATATTATTTATTACATCGTTTCTGCTTTCTATAAAATCAGACCTGTCCATTAGCGGTATTTAAGTTTGTTGTGGTATAAATTTTCATGTACTTTACAAAAGTACAATAAGGATTGAACATTCAAAAGAGAATAATTTAAATTGAATCCTAATAAATAAATTCCGTTCTGAAAAGTTACTTTATTAGTAACCTGTTCAGAACGGAATTTTGTTAATATGTAACGAGAAGCCTGTTAGAAGAGGCTCTTGTTGTATTTGTCGATGTCACCTTTGCCTGAGAGCGGGAAGATGGTGAAGCGGTAGTTCAGGTTGCGGTCTGACTTGACGCGGTATTTGTCCATCGGGAGCGCACCCCAGCTGTTGTCGCCGCCAAGGCCTGTCATGGCACCGTCAATCATCACGTCGACCATGTCGCCTTTCTTCACGTCGTTGATGTGGCGGTGGTCGGTGCTTTCCGTGATAGGAGCGTCGTTGTAGAGGCTCTTGCCGCTGTCGAGCGTCTCAAGCGGATAGGCTGAGGCGTTGAACTCAAACTGAGAGTCGGAAACGAAGAGCAGGCCGCGTCCGCGCTTGTCGGCGAGTGAGAACCAGCGCACGTCGGTGTGGTGACTGTTTTCCTGCGGGCGGATGTAGTTGAACTGCATATCGTTGACGTCAGCCTCGTATCTGTCCTTGAAGCAGGATGTCTTGCGGTCAACGTAGTTGCCGAGCGGTCCGCGTCCGAAATATGTCAGCTTGTTCAGCGATTTGTTGAGGTGGGCACGCATGCCGATACGCGGTATGTAGGCATATTGCTTGTCGCCGTTTTCAAACTTATAGTCGACAGTGATGATGCCTTCCGGCGAAACTTTGTAGGTCAGGTAGCAGACTGCACCCGTGTTGCCGAGGTCGTAAGAGCAGGAGACAACCGTGTTCTGCACCATGCGCTCACGGCCGTTGCGGTTGCCCTGAGGTCCTCCTGGCAGCTCATCGCGTACGAATCCGCGCTCTGTTGTAACCTGGAAATCCTTTGCCTTGAGGTCGGCATAGCTGATTTCCTTCCAGTCATTGAGTTTGGCAGGAAGTCCGGCTCCGTACTCGTTGTCAATCGGCGCGCGCCAGAAGAACGGACGGAAGCCGTTGCCGCCGTCGATGTATTCCGTGCCTTTATGCACATAGGATAGAATCAGACCGCTTGCCTTGTCGAATACGATTTTGCAATCCTTGCTCTTGAACGTGACGTTTGTGTCGGTCTCGTCGTAGGAGGCTGCCGGACTGACGATGCGGGTCAGTGACGGGTCATTGATGCTGAATTGCTCGGAAGCTACAACATGGCCTTTCTCAAGGAATGGTTCCGCCGTGCGTTGTGTGGCGTAGAATTCTACGAGATATTCCTTGCTGCGGTCCTCGATTTCCGGCAACTGATAGATGGAGAACGTGCGGCGTTCGCCCGGAGCCAGGGCTACGTCGAGCTTGTAGCGTCCGATTTCCCGGTCATCAGCTTTCACCACGTATTCAAAGTCGTACATGTCCGTATTGCGGAAGGAGAAGTTGTTGCGGATTTCAACGGTCTTTTCCTCCGGATTGAAATTGCGGAAACGGATGTTCTGGTAAACCTTGCCCATCTCTACTGTCTGCGGTTTGATGGAGCGGTCGGGGAAGACGATACCGTTGATGCAGAAATCGCCGTCCGACGGTGTGCCTATCGTGCCGTAGTCGCCACCGTAGGTCCAGTATTTCACGCCGTTTTTGTCGGTTTCGGCAAATCCCTGGTCAACCCAGTCCCAGATGCAGCCGCCCTGAAGCAGGTCGTACTTTTCAATCGCCTCCCAATAGTCGATGAAGTTGCCGAGGCTGTTACCCATGGCGTGTGCATACTCACACTGAATCAGCGGTCGGGTAGATGATGGATTAGTCGCATATTTCACCATCGCGCCTACAGGCATATACATCGGGCAGAAGATATCGGTATTCCATTGCAATTCTGCGCGCTCATACTGTACGGGACGTGTTCCGTCAAGCTCTTTCAACATCAGGTAGGTCTGATAGAAATTGTAGCCGTTGCCCGCCTCGTTGCCGAGCGACCAGGTGATAATGGACGGATGGTTCTTATCGCGCTCATACATGTTGAGCGTACGGTCGCGGTGAGCCGCCAGATAGTCCGGGTTGTTGCCGAGTGAGCCGCCTTGCTTCAGGTCGTAGCCCATACCGTGGGTCTCGATGTTGGCTTCGTCGATAACGTAGATACCGTATTGGTCGCACAGCTCGTAGAAGCGTTCCGGCTGCGGATAGTGGCTGGTGCGCACGGTGTTGACGTTGTAGCGCTTGAACAGCTCGATGTCCTTCAGCATCAGTTCTTCCGTTACGTAGTGACCGGTGTATTCGTTATGCTCGTGAAGGTTGACACCCTTAACGAGAATCGGACGGCCGTTCACCTTCAGTTGGCGGTCGCTGATTTCCACGTTGCGGAATCCCACCTTGCAGCTGGTGGCTTCGAGCAGCGTTCCGTTGCTGTCGCAAAGCGAGATGACAAGGGTGTAGAGGTTAGGTGTCTCCGCACTCCAGGGTTTCACACCGGGCAGTGAAGGGATGGAGAGGTTATAGCTGTCGGTCGCTTTGCCGCTGGCTGTAGCCGATTTAATCTTGGTCGTGCCGTCGTAGAGGTCGAACTTGACGGTGCAGTCGGCTACCTGGTCGAGGCTAACGCTGACTTTCAATTCGCCGTCCTTATAATCATTGACCAATCCGGCTGTCGCACGGAAGTCACGGATATGAACTTTGGGTTGCGCATAGAGGTAGATGTCGCGCTCAATGCCCGACAGACGCCAGAAGTCCTGGCATTCGAAATAGTTGGCATCGGAGAAGCGGTGTACCTGTACGCAGATTTCGTTCTCTCCGGTTTTAACGTATTTTGTCACGTCGAAACGGGCCGGTGTCTTGGCATCCTTGTTCATGCCCACAAACTGGCCGTTGATATAGTAGAATGCCGCACCTTTCACGCCATCTGCGCTCAGATAGATGTCCTGGCCTTCCCATCCGGCATCGAGCTTGAACGAACGGCGGTAGGTGCCGGTAGGGTTCCATTGCTCGGGCACGTAGGGAGGGTTGGGCTTTTCCCAAAAGCCTTTCTCGCTGTAGCCCGGAGACACAAATTCGTAACGGGTGTTGACGTAGATGGGAGTGCCGAAGCCTTGGCGTTCCCAGTTGCCCGGCACCTTGATGGTACTCCATTTGACAGCGTCAAGACTTTTGCTGTCGAACTGCATGGGGCGTTCGGCAAACTGTTCCACATAGTTGAATTGCCATTCTCCGTTCAGTGAGAGCCGGCGGGTTCCATCCTGTCGGTTGTTGTCGAAAGCCGCTTTTTCTGACGTATAGGAAGTGAATGTGCTTCTTGGAGCTTCCTTGTTGATGGAGGTGAGGTTTTGATTGGTGATGTCGGCATATCGATTCTCCTGAAGTTGAGCCACTACGGTGAGCGGCATCAGGAGCGACAGCGACAAGAAGATAGGTTTATTCATATGGAATAATGTAGTTAATGGTTTTATATGCACAAAGATAGTGAAACTCGCCCGATTTCGGATGGATTTAGGAAGAATAATGTAAACTATTGGGCTTTCAGGGAGATA
>CALUMX010000027.1 GCA_944321875.1 uncultured Muribaculaceae bacterium | reverse complement strand
GCTTCAAGATGGGCTTGAACCAACGACCCCCTGATTAACAGTCAGGTGCTCTAACCAACTGAGCTATTGAAGCATTTTGTTTGGCGCTTCAGGATGGGCTTGAACCAACGACCCCCTGATTAACAGTCAGGTGCTCTAACCAACTGAGCTACTGAAGCAGTGTTTTTTTGTTTTGCGTTGCAAAATTACAACGTTATTTTTAATTACACAATAGTTTGAGGATGTTTTTTTTCAAAAAAATGCTTCTCTGCTCATTTTTAGGAAGTTTAAGACGGCTGTTGTTGAAAAAAAGACTATCTTAGCACGATAAATTCAGAAATATATGATTAGAAAATCGAAGAAATGGGTCGCAGCAGCCTTGTTGGCGATTGCCGCGCCCTCTATTTTTGCTGCCGGCGATTCGCCGAAAGTGAGCCAGGAGGCGGCGATGGTTCAGAATATTGAGCTGTTCAATTCGCTGTACAAGGAGCTTGTCAGCCGTTATGTGGATACGGTCGATACGAAAAAGGCGATTACGACAGCTATTGACGGCTTACTCTACAATCTTGACCCTTATACGACTTTCATACCGGAAGAAGATACAGAGGACTTCGAGTCGATGACTACGGGCGAATACGGTGGTATCGGTTCGGTCATCATGCAGTCGAAGACGGACGGTGTTGTGATTTCGGAGCCTTACGAGGGCAGTCCGGCGGCTCTTGCCGGTCTGCGTCCGGGCGACCGCATCATCATGGTCGATGGCGACTCGACGGTGGATTGGACAACGTCGAAAGTCAGCTCTCGCCTGAAGGGACTGCCCAACACGACGGTGAAGGTGGTGGTCGACCGTCCGTATGTGGCCGACAGCATTCTCACGTTCTCCATCGTGCGTAAGAAAGTGCAGTTGCCGAGCGTTCCTCATTATTATATGTTGGACGGAGGTCTCGGCTATATTCCTTTGACTACGTTCAACACCTCCTCGCCCGACGAGGTGCGTACGGCTTTGCTGGAGTTGAAGAAGGACAAGAACCTGAAGGCTATCGTGCTCGACCTTGCCGACAACGGCGGAGGTGTAATGCAGAGCGCTATCCAGATTGCCAATCTGTTTGTGGATAAAAACACGGAGATTATCCGCACGAAGGGACGTACGGCCAACCAGGAGCAGATTTACAAGACTACTCAGAAGCCTGTCGACACGAAGATTCCGTTGTTTGTCATCATCAGCGGCGGTTCGGCTTCCGCCTCTGAGATTACAGCCGGTGCGATGCAGGACCTTGACCGTGCGGTTATCGTAGGTCAGCGTTCGTTCGGTAAGGGACTTGTGCAGACTTCTGTACCTCTCGGCAACGGCGACAACCTGCTGAAGCTGACTACGCAGAAGTATTATCTGCCGAGCGGTCGCCTGATTCAGGCCATCGACTACTCCCGTCGCAACGAGGACGGTTCGGTGAAGCCGATTCCCGACAGCCTGACCAATGTGTTCTATACGCGCAATCACCGCGAGGTGCGCGATGGTGGTGGTATCCAGCCCGACATCAAGTTGGAGCAGCCGGAGCTCAACCGTCTTATATTTAATATTGTGATAGACAATTGGGCTTTCAACTTCGCAACCAAATACGCTGCGGAGCACAAGACGATTCCGGCAGCGGCCGACTTTGAAATTATGGATACGATTTTCAATGAATTCAAGCGTTTTATCAATCCAGATAAGTTCAATTATGACAAGGTGTGCGAGACCGGTTTGAAACAGTTGCGCAAGACGGCAGAGACAGAGGGTTATATGAACGACTCTACGAAGGTCGTTTTTGACCAGTTGGAGAAGTTGCTGAAGCATGACCTTTATCAAGACCTTGATAAGAACCGCAAGGAGATATCCGACGTTTTGGCGGCTGAATTGCTGAAACGCTACTATTTCCAGCAGGGTAACATCGTTTACCGTAATAAGCGGAGTAAAGAGATAGAGGCTATTCGCGAGGTGATGGCGAAGCCCGGAGAGTATGAGCGCATTCTCAGCGGAAAGAAAGAGAAATAAAAGGGAAACGCTGCAAGACAGCAGAGATTGGGAGCATACCGGAAGGTGTGCTCCCGTTTTTTTTGGAAGCATGTAGAACGGTGAGAATTATATTAATGTGTATAGGTTGCGGGTGTCGATAGGAGGAATTGTTTATACATTTTAAATATTCTGCATTTTTATCATTTTTAAAAGTACGAAAAAGCCAAAAAATATTCTTATGGTAAGTATAAGACGATAATGTTGTTGTTTTTTAAAAATGGTTATTATTCAAAATGTAACGAAATATAGGTATGATGTAATAAATTTTAGTAAAAACATTATGTTTGTTTAAAATATTTTACTATATTTGTGTCTGTAATCGCTAAGGATTTGACCTTACCTTAGAGATTCACCACATTATACTTTTTTGAGTAAGCGCTTTTTCAAAGGTATATTTTTTGTATTGTTAGTTATAATCTTGCCTTTTTTTATTAACCAAAAACTAATGTTATGATGACGAAGAGATTTTTACTCGTTTCAGCCCTTGCAGCTGCGGCCGTCCCTACAGTATGCAGTGCACAAGTAAGACAATCCGCTTTGATGGATTACCCTATGGAGGCACAACAACTGGGTATCAATCCGGCGAAAGTA
Source organism: uncultured Muribaculaceae bacterium (assembly GCA_944321875.1). GTDB lineage: Bacteria > Bacteroidota > Bacteroidia > Bacteroidales > Muribaculaceae > Limisoma. The sequence goes on along the minus strand of CALUMX010000027.1, from coordinate 43,136 downwards.
GTTACTATCCAGGACCGGAATGCACGGTTGGCACCGAAGAAAATTCTTAAGACCGTTGACATGAAGAACGGTTACCGCATTCAGATTGTGGAAGCTGTCAACGGAATGCGTTACAAACGTTTGCTTAACCCTCAGAATCAAACTTTACAGAACTACAATATACCAAAAATCGTTGCTCCGGCCAATGCGGAAGGCGACGGTGTGGCTTTCTTCGAAGGCTTCGAATCCTATCAGGAGGATTTCGGTCTTGACTGGATTCCGGAAGGCTGGCAGGAAATCAACACACAGGATGTGTTGGACATGAAGGATAAATACAACCTCACTTGGTTTACCTATTATTCCGGCGGTATGGGCTTCCTGCCGATGACTCCGGAAGGACAGACTGAGGTGTTTATCCATTATTCTTTCGACAATGAAGTGGAAGGTGAGCCGGATAAGAGCTTTACGGCTGTTGACCAGGACGAATGGCTCGTGACTCCATTGATTTCCGTGGAGCAATATCAGGACCTTTATTTTGCGATGGCGTTTGACTATACAAGCTGCTACGATTCAAAATATCTCGACTGGAATACGATGGAATATTCTAAGCGCGAGTTGGTTTGCAATATGGAAGTGCTTATTCAGGAAGATGGAAGCAGCGAATGGGAGTCATTGCTCAATATGGAGAAGGATTATGCGAGCAAGATGACTGACCGCGAACTGTATAACCGAGGTTTCTCTTATGAGGAGTTTAAGGTCGAGTTGGACAAGTACGCTGGCAAGAAAGTAAAGATCGCTTTCCGCTATTTCAAGACCGGCGGTGACTTCTGTGGTAACTCCGTATGTCTTGACGCTGTGAAGGTGGCTACTCCGGCGACAGATGCGCTTTATGAGCGTCCGAGCGGTACATTCAAGGTGGGAACAAGCCGTGACTTCATCTACATTCAGCAACCTTATCTGCTGGGTCCGGCTTATGCGGAAACAACTTGGCGCAACTACTCCAGCCAGTATGCAACTGACTTTGAATGGTCATATCAGACTTCAGAAGAGGGCGAGGTTGCTACATCGACTGAAAGAGACCTTTCTGTAGTTTACCCATGGGGTATTGCTCCTGTCCCGACGTTGAATGCGAGCGCATTGGGTGCACAGACCACGTCGTACACACTTACTGCATTGAGTACGGAAGGCGAGGTACTCTCCGGATATCTGCTCTCAGGCGGTACTTCAGTATTTAATTTCCAAGGTTATGGTTCGACATTGCTCAGTGCGGGTGAATACGACATCTCATTAGGTCTTTCGGCTCCTGCGTTTGATGTAGGTCAATATTGCTTCGGTAGCGGAAGTGAGGATGTTTATTATAAGACAAATTACGGTTTCGGTACAGTTTATTCTGCCCCTGCTGCCAAATACATCATTAACGGTGTCTGGATTCCGTTCTATGTTCTCAATGCCAAGGATGATGTTGAGTTTACATTGAATCTGTATAAGCGCAATGCAGAGAATCAATGGGAAAAGTTCGCGACATCAACGTGCATGGGTTCAGCTATTCAGCAAGTTCCGGTAGAAGGCTTGGATCCTTACATAATGGAATTCACCAGCTTCAAGTTGGTTGACGGTGGTGAAATGGCTGTCAATACGCTTGAGGTGGATACGGAGTTGATGCTCGAGGTTGTTGGCTTCGACAACGAGGGTGTGACGGAATACTGTCCGTTGAACCAGGGTGACAACTCTCCGGTGAAGGAAACAGGTTCATTCGTTCTTCAGAAGGAAGAATATAGTGGAACAACTTACTCTTCTCGTACAAACATCGGTGACTTGTTGGTTGATTACTACTGCCCGTTCCTGATTAATGTGGACGTGACTTACTCTTTCATCCGTGCGGAAGAACCTGTAGCTTACTTCGATAAGGCCGGTGGTAACAAGGATATCCTGTTGGAAGTACCGTATCTTGCAGAGGCTCTGTATGTTGACGATTCAGAATTCCCGGGTTGGTTGACATGTCAGCTTGCTGATGACGAGGCTTCCGGTATGGTGAAGTTGACAGTGACAGCCGATGCTCTTGGCGACGAGACAGAACGCTACCACGAATTCATGGTAACAGCTCCTGGTGCTGAACTGAAGATTACAGTGAAGCAAAATGCTGACGGCAGTGTTGAGACTCTCGCACAGCAGGCTGTGAAGGTGGCTCGCAACGGTAACGCATGGGTGCTGAACTATCCGCAGGAAATCACGAAGGTGGATGTTGTCAACATCGCAGGTCAGAAGGTAGCCGGCTATCAGCTTTCAGGCAATTCGTTCGCTGTTCCGACAGCTGAACTCCCGTCAGGCGTGTATATGCTGGTATTCAATAATGGAAATGTAGTAAAGGTTATCAAATAGATTTTATTGGTTGATTAACGGAAAGGTCGCTCTTCGGGGCGGCCTTTTTTGTTTGTCCGGCCATCGCAAATCTTAAAACTACGTTTTAGATTTCCGATTGCGCTCGATTTGCACTACTTTGGATAAAATAGGCGGCATCTCGGCCATCGCAAATCTTAAAACTATGTTTTAGATTTCCGATTGCGCTCGATTTGCACTACTTTGGATAAAATAGGCGGCATCTCGGCCATCGCAAATCTTAAAACTATGTTTTAGATTTCCGATTGCGCTCGATTTGCACTATCTTTACACGCTGGATGAAGAAAACGGATTTAATATTGCAGACTGGCGGTCTCCCTGATGTCGTTTCGATTGATTTGCCGGCTTCAAAAAGTATCAGCAACCGTGTGCTCGTTATGAACGCCCTTGCCGGAAATAACGGACCGGTAGGCAATCTTGCCCGGTGCGACGATACGGAGGCGATGCTGGGTGCGCTTGCTTCCGGCGGTGAAGAGGTCAACATCGGAGCGGCGGGAACAGCCATGCGTTTTCTTACGGCTTACTTTGCCATGCAGGAGGGGCGCACGGTGCTTCTCGACGGTTCTCCGCGGATGCGGCAGCGTCCTGTCGGCATTCTGGTGGAGGCTCTCCGTGCTTGCGGGGCGTGTATCCGCTATGCAGGAGAGGACGGCTTTCCGCCGTTGCACATTTCAGGCTGTCGGTTGTCGGCGCCTGCCGTGCTTCGGATGGAGGGAAGCGTCAGTTCGCAGTTTGTGACGGCACTGATGCTAATCGCTCCCTATATGGAAAACGGATTGACGCTGGAGCTGGAAGGCCGGGTGGTGTCACGTCCCTATATCGAGATGACAGCCGGTCTGATGCGGCGTTTTGGTGCGGAGGTAGATGTTGACGACCGTCGTATTCGTGTCGCACCGGGTTGTTATCAGCCGGTGGATTTCAAGGTTGAGAGCGACTGGTCGGCAGCGGGCTACTGGTATGAGTTGAAGGCTCTGCTACCTGCGCTCGGCATCCGTCTGAGGGGATTGGAGGCCGAGAGCCTGCAGGGTGACAGCCGTGTGGCGGAATTGTTCCGTCTGATGGGTGTCACGACCCGCTTTGACGCTGACGGTGCTGTGCTGGGCTATGACTCCTCTCTTGTGCAGCCGTCGCTGTGCGTTGACCTCAGCGGGCAGCCCGACCTTGCGCAGACAGTGGCTGTCACGGCTTGTCTGAAGGGCATTCCGTTTGAGTTGCAGGGACTGTCGACGCTCCGGCTGAAGGAGACTGACCGCATTGAGGCGCTCTGCTCTCAGTTGGGCAGGCTCGGCTACCGTTTGGATGCTTCCGAGGCAGGAGTGTTGCGCTGGAGCGGCGAGCTCTCCGAGGTAAGCACTCACGTCGCTATCGATACGTTCGACGACCATCGCATGGCCATGGCCTTTGCGCCTGCAGCCGTCATCCATCCCGGGCTCGTTATCCGTGACGCAGCCGTTGTAAGTAAATCATACCCCGACTTCTGGAGCCATCTGGAGGCCGCCGGATTTAAAATCGAACAATAATGAAAGCTATTTTAGTCATTGCCTCCATAACGGCAATTTTTGGTTTGATTCTGTTTATTTTCCACAAAATCGGCGAGCGCCGCAATGCCGGAAAGCCGCAGCCGGAGGAGGAAGAGCCGGCAGCTCCGGCCGGGGAACAATGTTGCGGTATGCACATTACCTGTGAGAAGGATTCGCTCATTCAGGGCGTGTCGACTGAGATTGTCTATTACGACGACGAGGAACTCGACGCCTACAAGGGAGTCGACCCGGAAAGCTACACCGACAGTCAGATTGAGGAATTCCGCGACGTGTTGCTTACGCTGCTCCCTTCCGACATCGCCGGATGGGCACGCTCGCTCCAGTTGCGCGGCATCGCTCTGCCGCCGGCCGTGAAAGAGGAGCTCATCATGATTGTCAGCGAAGAACGTTACCGACTCAATCAAGGACATAACTGATAGATGGAAATATTCGAATATTCTTTTTTTCGTAATGCGCTCATCGGGCTGGTGCTTGTCAGCCTGGCTTCCGCCGTTATCGGCACTTACGTTGTGGCGCGCCGTCAGCTGTTTGTGACGGGTGGTGTCACTCACGCCTCTTTCGGCGGTCTGGGTTTGGGATATTATCTGGGAATGAATCCGATAGTGATGGCCGGCGTGTTTGCCGTCACGGCCGCGCTCGGTGTCGAATGGATGTCGGCACGCCAGCGCATCCGCCGCGATTCCGCCATTTCGGTGGTCTGGGCGTTGGGCATGGCCATCGGCGTATTGTTCATTTTCCTTACGCCCGGCTATGTGCCTGAGCTTCAGTCTTTCCTGTTTGGAAACATTCTGACCATCACCCACACCGACCTATGGGCATTCGGCCTTTACGACGCTCTGTTGCTCCTGGTGCTGGCCGTCCTGTTCCGGCCCATCGTGACGTGCGCCTTCGACCCCGATTTCGCCCGCACCATCTCGATGCCCGTCATGCTCATCAACGGCATGATGTCGGTACTCGTATCGGTGTGCATCGTGCTTACGTTGAAACTGATAGGCATCATGCTGCTGATGTCGCTCTTCTCCATTCCGCAGATGATAGCGGAAGTATTCACCTCGCGTTTGCGTCCGATGATGCTGCTGGCAGCCGCCGTCAGCCTCGTCTGCTCCATAACCGGACTGTTCGTGTCCTATTTCACCAACATTCCGGCCTCGGCGACCATCGTTATCACGCTGATTGTCGCCTATGCCGCCGTCAGGATGAAATCTCTTCTGCCTGTGCGGCAATAAATTCGCTTGTTTTTCGTTTTAAAGAAGAATAATTTTACAGATGACCCGCCGTCCGCTAATCATATCAGTCCTGCTGCTGACCGCCGCCTCGTTGTTCTTTTCGTGCAGTACGAAGAAGAACACGGCCGGCTCGCGCTTCTATCAGGCCTTCACGACGCGCTACAACGTCTATTTCAACGGAAAGGAACACTATAACGAGCAGATAGAGAAGATGGAGAAGGAGTATGAGGACGATTTTTCTGATTTCGTCTTCGTGCATCCGGCCGAGGCTTATGCCGACGAGAAAGCGCCGCAGCCTTCGGCTAGCTTTGACCGCACCATTGAGAAGATGGAGAAGTCCATAGCCCTCCACTCCATTCAGAAAAAGCCGAAGAAGGACCGCAGCAAGATGAAGAATCCCAAGTACAGGGAATTTCTGAAGCGTGGCGAGTACAATCCTTTTCTCCACAACGCATGGCGGCTGATGGGTGAGGCGCAGTACCTCAAAGGCGACTTTCTGGCTTCCGCAGCCACGTTCATGTATATCGAGCGTTATTTCACCTGGATGCCGGAACTGGTGACGGAGTCAAAAATCTGGCAGGTGCGTTGCTACACGGCTCTCGGCTGGATGAACGAGGCGGAGAACGTCGTGACGCGGCTCAAGCCGGAGGAGATGACTACCAAGAACCTTCGTCGTCTTTACAGCACGGCGATGTCGGGTTACTATGTCAGAACCAAGCAATACGACAAGGCTGTTCCGGTGCTTCAGGATGCGTTGAAGACTACGGGCGGCGCGCAGAAGACCCGTCTCACTTTCCTGCTCGGTCAGGTCTATGAGCGTACGGGCGACAACGGCAATGCCTACAAGATGTTCAGCCGCGTAGCAGGAGCGTCGAGCGCGCCTTACCGCACGCAGTTCAACGCTCGCATCAAGCAGACGGAAGTGTTTACCGGCAGCAACATCGAGTCGGAGGTGAAGTCGCTCAACCGCATGGCGCGCCTCGACCGCAACAAGGACTATCTCGACCAGATATACTATGCCATCGGTAACCTCTATCTGTCGCGCAAGGATACGGCCAATGCCATCAAGAACTATATTCTCGCCAACGAGAAAAGTACGCGAAGCGGTATCGACAAGGCCATCAACCAGATAACTCTCGGCGGACTCTATTTCGACCAGTTCAGGTACGACCTGGCGCAACCCTGCTATTCCGAGGGTGTGGCGCAGTTGCCGGAGGATTATCCCGACTATCCCACGTTGAAGCGCCGTTCCGACGTGCTCGACGAGTTGGCGGTCTATTCGCAGAACGTTACGCTGCAGGATTCCCTGCTGCGCCTGTCGCGGATGACGCCGGAGGAGCAGCGCAAGGTGGCTGAGCGTCTTGTGGAGGAATTGAAGAAGAAAGAGGAGGAAGCTGCCGAGGAAGCCCGCCGTCAAGAGTACGAGGCGCAGAATTCGGCCAATGCCGGACAGCTCCAGAGCAACACGAGCAACTTCTCGATGAATACCGACAAATCATGGTATTTCTACAACACGATGACCAAGAACGCCGGTAAGGCTGAGTTCCAACGCCGTTGGGGTAGCCGTAAACTCGAGGATGACTGGCGGCGCATCAACAAGCAGACGTTTGCCATGTCCGACTTTGAGAACCAGGGCTATGATTACAGCGAGGAAGAGGAGGCCGTACCGACGGACTCTCTGGGTAATCCGCTCTCGGACGAGCAGATTGAGGAGTTGAAGAAAAACCAGGAGGAGCTGAAGAAGGAACAGGACCCGCACTACCCGGAATATTATCTCGTGCAGATTCCGAAGACGGAGGAGGAAATCGTCAACTCCGAGAACATCATACAGGAAGGCTTGTTCAATATGGGTATCATATTGAAGGACAAACTGGAGGATAAAAAGGCGGCACAGGCTTCGTTTGACGAGCTGCTGACCCGCTACCCCGACAATATCTACCGTCTTGACGTCTACTACAACCTCTACCTGATGTATTCGCGCTATGGCGAGCCGGACAAGGCGGAGACCTACCGGCAGCTCATTCTGTCGGAATTCGCCGACTCCAACTACGGACTGGCGCTGGCCGACCCGAACTATATCGAGAATCTCCGCAACATGGGAGCGGAGCAGGAAAAGATGTATGCGGCAACCTACGACGCTTATCTCAACAACCGTAACAGCGAGGTGCATGAGGCCTACAAGGAGATGATGCGCCGTTATCCGCTGTCGAAAATCATGCCTAAGTTCATGTTGCTTGATGCGTTTGCCTATATTCCGGAGAAGAACTACGACGCTTTCCAGCAGACGCTGAAAGAGCTGTTGCAACGTTATCCCGACACGGACATCACGCCGCTTGCCTCGGACATCCTGAAGGATTTGGCAAAGGGGCGTAAGGTCAACTCGGGTACGACTAATATGCGCGGTATGATTTGGGACATCCGTCTGTCCAACGACTCCGTGCAGGGTAATACGACAGCCGAGGTAACGCCGTTCGACCCCTCCCGCAAGGGTCCGCACATCTGTATGCTGACCTATGCAACCGACAGCATCGATGCCAACCGCCTGCTCTTTGAGGTGGCGCGCCATAACTTCTCGACCTATACCGTACGCGACTTCGACATCGACCGCTTCAGTTTCGGACAGTTGGGTGTCATCGTTATCAAGGGAATGACCAGCTTTGCCGATGTGGAGGACTACTGCCGTCAACTGCTTGCCGACAAGAATGTGGCGATTACTGAAAAAGTACGGCCGGTGTTCATCAGCCAGAAGAACTACGACATCCTTCTCGGCGAAGGTCGCTCGCTGGGTGAGTACTTCCAGTTCCAGCAGGGTCTTTCCGACGATGCCGTGGAAGCCCGCATCGAGAAAGCCGAGCAGGAAATCGAAGCCGAATAAAACACGTTGAATTTAAAGTATAATTGAAATGAAAAGGTTTTTCGTAGCATTGGTAAGCTGTATGATGGCTGGAGGGGTGTTTAATGTATGTGCGGAAGCAAAGGCACCAGTAGCGCAGGAGGTACAAAATGTAAACTTACCTTCGTCAACATCAACAATAACAATGTATAAATTGCTGAATTACAGGTGTGGACTTTACCCACGGACTTATACTTGGGAAAAAACGATAAAGTCGATGCTTGACAGCCATTATTGTAAGCCGGCGGATGTCTCTGAATTTATGGTTATATTCACGGCTCCGTTTCATTACAGAGGGATATATCCGGAGTGTGTGGTAGGAAGCACTTTCCAGACTTCCAGTTATAATTTCAAAATGGAAAATGAGGAACAGGCTCATCTGCTATATGACTGCATGAAGCGTGATTTGGTTGCCAATAAGGCAAAATTGGTTGAAAAGGACTATGATAATCCGTATACCGTCAATGCCGATTACAATGGGAGAAACATTCTTTTGTTTGTCCATGAAGGTCCTACTGTGACTTTAGTTGTGCAGTAAGGAACTGGGATGCAAATCACATAGTTTTTCACCAAAGATTTGGTGGATACCGGCATTTTGGGGTATTTAAATTTGGTGGAAAACGGCATTTTGGCCAAAAAAATTTGGTGGAAACTATTTTAGCTTGTTAAGAATATGAGAAAAAGAACCGCGCCGGGACTGTTTTATTGACGGCTTCCGGCGCGGTTCTTGTGTGGCAGTCGAGGCTGCGATGTGTCGATATAATGTTTTGTCCTATTCTTTTTTCAGGTGCTTGACCGGGGCTTCCGAGACGGTGCGGCGTGTGATGGCCCATACTGACAGGAGCGAGGCGGCTGCGACGAAGGCGAAGGCTACCGGAGGAACCCACCACGGATAGGGCGTTTCGTAGGCGATTTGCTTCGCCAACTGTATCTCGCCCACGATGGCGAGCGGCGTGGCCACTATCAGTCCGGCAAGCAGCGAGGTGGAGGAGAAGCGGAGCATCCGGCGCATTTCCCGGCGGGAGTCGGAGCCGAACACCTTGCGGATGGCCATGTCACGCTTCCGTTGCTCGATGTGGTAGACGCTCATCGCCATCAGTCCGAGCAGGGAAATCAGCAATGCCGCCCCTGTGAAAGCCAGCACCACTTTGTCCATACGCATGATTTTGTCGTATTGCTTGCCTATCAGCTCGTCGTACCAATGGGATTCGAATGGAACGTTGTCCACCGCTTTGGCATACATGGCATCCAATTCCCGTTTCCGGGCGTTCAGGTCGCCGTCGTGCACCTCCACCAGTACGTCCCACGGCCGTGTGATGCTGTCGTCGGGAAGTACCTGCAGCAGTACGGGATACATCGGATAGGTGACGTCGCGCAGTCGGAAATCAGGGATGCGTCCTGCCACTTGCCGTGTGCCCAGTCCGTCGACGGTCGTGAACGTTGTCGTTGTTTCCGGCAGTGACAGTTCCTTGAATGCCTGATGGTTCAGGAAGTAAGCGTTGGGAGCGGAAACGTGCAGGTCCTGCTCGATGGGTATGTGGAAAATTGAGAGAAACGCCGAGTCAGTCTCGAATACCTGAAAGCCGATGTTCTTTTCCTTTCCGTTTACGTTGTGGAGCGACGTGAAGTTGTTGCCGCCGTCGACGGGCATGCCCCGCGTCAGGCTTACCGCCTTGACAAACGGCAATCGGCGCACCTCGTCGCGGAAATGGCGGAGAGCCTCCGTCTCGCCCATGTTGGGATAGCAGAGTACGTTGCCGTAGGTATAGCCCAGCGGCTCGTGGAGCATGCGGTAGATAGTCACGCTGAGCGACAGCGAGCAGGTGAGCAGAGCCACCGTTACGCCGCTCTGCACGATGCTCAGTACCCGCAGGTAGACCGTCCGGGTCTTGCGTCGGAACGTGCCGTGCACCACGTCCATCGGGTTGCTTCTCGACAGCAGCGTGGCGGGCAGGAAGCCGGCAGCGGCCGACAGCAGGAGAATGAAGGCCGCATAGGCGGTAACCGTGAGCGGCGACAGGTCGCCGATGAGGTCAAGCCGTGTGTTCAGCAGCATCATCGCCAGCGGTTCGGCGGCAACGGCGAGCAGGAAGGCGATGAGAAAGGCAGCCAGTGTCATGGCCAGCGATTCTGCCAGCATGTGGCGGAATATGCTGCCTGCCGAAGAGCCGAGCAGACGGCGTGCTGCCATTTCCTTCGCGCGGTAGCTCGTCTGCGCTACGCTCATGCTGACATAGTTGAGCACAGCCATCAGCAGGATAAGCACACCTGTGGCGATGAACACCATCAGCAGTTTCCAGTCGTACTGGTTGAGGCCGGGGCTGCCGGTTTCCGAGAAATAGACGTCACGCATCGGTATCCAGTACGGGTGGGCGAAGAGGTCGGAACGGAAGAACCAGAGCAGCTCGTTCATCCAAGCCTCGAGGTCCTTCTGTTTGGCGTTGGGGTTGACACCCTCCGGCACATGGATGAACAGATTGGCGCTGCCGAAATTCATCATGCCGGTGTTCTCCATCGCTCCCGCAAAGTTGATATACTTCATGGCGGCGTAGGGAATTATCATTTCCGTTTCCGATGGGAAGAGGGAGTTGCCGATGTCGGCCATCACGCCCGTTACGGTATAGGAGTGGCTATCGTCAAAATTCATTTTCAGCGTTCTGCCCACGGCTTCCTTGTTGCCGAACAGCCGACGGGCTGCCGATTCGGTCAGGACAACGCCGTAGTCGTCCTTCAGTACCGTAGCGGGGTCACCCTCCAGCAGCGGGAATCCGAAAAACTCGAAGAAATTGTCGCGGGCGAGCAGCACCTTTACGTCAAACTTCTGTCCGTCGATGTCGGCATACTCGTCGCCCACACCGCCGTCGTTGCACGTCGCGCACCATTCCTCAATCTCCGGATAGCGTTCCTGTGCGAGGTCGCCCAGCGCATAGTGGGCGCCGATGACGTCGCGGGAGGCAAAGAGATAGGTGCGTTCCACGGCCCGTGTCCCGCTGTCGACCGTCAGCTGCCGTGACACCATGTCGGCAATCAGTAGTACGAACATCAGCGAGAGGCTCAGACCGGCCAGATTGACGGCGGCAAACAGCCGGTTACGCTGCAGAAACGTGATGAAAGTCCTGTAATGCTTCATCGTTCCGTGGCTCAGATTTCGTTGAGGGAAGAGATGATGCGGCCGTCAAACAGATTGATGACGCGTCCGGCAAATCCTGCGTCGCGCTGGCTGTGGGTCACCATGACGATGGTCGTGCCTTCCTTGTTGAGGTCGGAGAGTAGGTTCATCACTTCCAAACCGTTTTTCGAGTCGAGGTTACCTGTCGGCTCGTCGGCAAGGATGATTTTCGGGTTGGCCACGACGGCGCGGGCGATGGCCACGCGCTGCTGCTGACCGCCGGAGAGCTGTTGCGGATAGTGCTTCGCGCGGTGGCTGATGTCCATGCGCCGCAGTATCTCGGTGACGCGTTCACGACGTTCGTGAGCGGGCATGTTGAGGTAGGTGAGAGGCAGCTCCACGTTTTCAAACACGTTCAGCTCGTCAATCAGGTTGAAGCTTTGAAACACAAAGCCGATGCTGCCCTTGCGCACCGCCGTGCGGTCACGTTCCTTCAGGTGTCCCACTTCCTCCCCGTCGAGGTAATATTGGCCGGATGTCGGATTGTCGAGCAGTCCGATGATGTTGAGCAGCGTTGACTTGCCGCAGCCCGAAGGACCCATGATGGCGACAAATTCCCGGTCGTTCACTTCTAAGCTCACTTGGTTCAACGCCACGGTTTCCACCTCTGTCGTGCGGAATGTTTTGGTAAGGTTTTCAATTTTTATCATAGTTGTAAGTTTATTTTTCGGGGGGGGGTTAATTATTCTTTTGTCAGATATTTGATAGGGTTCTCGCTGACGGCCTTCAGGCCGATGAGCCAGACGGAAACGACCGATACGGCGGTAACGAACGCAACGGCCACCACAGCTGCCGCCACTTGCCATGTGCTGCCGCCCTCGTAGGGCAGGAAATTGTCAATCCAGCGGAGGCCGAAATAGGCGGGCAGCGCGGCAATCAGCAGGCTCACGCCGAGCGATTGCAGCTGGACGCGTTGCAGGCGCAGCATCTCGCGGCGGGAATCGGAGCCGAATACCTTGCGGATGGCCATGTCGCGTTTGTGCTGGGAGACGTAATAGATGTTCATCGCCACCAGTCCGAGCAGGGAAATCAGCAGAGCCGTACCAGTGAAAATCAGCATCATTTTCTCCACGCGGATAAAGTGCTGGTATTGGTCCTCCACCAATTCATGGTACCAGTTGGAGTCGTAGGGCATTTCTGTCTCTACCATTTGCCAGTAGATGCGGTCCACTTGTGCCTTCTCTTTCTCTCCACTCTCGTCGGTCAGTTCCACCAGAATCTGCCAGGCGGAAAATTCACTTTTGTCGGCTATGGTGAGTAGCAGCGGGTGCGGTTCGTCGAGGAGAGAGCGGATTTTAAAGTCCTTGAACACTCCTCCAATCATGAACGTATTGTTTCCCGAGCTCCACTGTTCGCTGCCGAAGCCGGCGTCAACCATTTGCTTCATGGCGTTTTCGCTGACAAATACGCCTTCGGGAAGGTGGCGGTCTTCGGTAATCTGGATGTGGAACATATCGACAAAGGCAGAGTCACCTACCAAAACTTGGAAACTCATGTTGAGGGCACCCTTCTCATTCTCAAAATGAGTAGTGGAGTTGTTGCCTCCGTTGTTGGGCGTACCTCGGCAGAAAGCTACCCGCTTGACAAACGGCAGCTTCATCGCCTCCGATTGGAAAGCGTCGTATTTCTCGTGTTTCAGATAGGCGGGATATTCGATGATTTTGCCGTATTCGTAGCCTAACGGTGCGTGGAGCACCCGGTAAATCTGTACGCTGAGGTAGAGCGAGCAGCAGAGCAGCGCCATCGTGATAGCGCTTTGGAGGATGCTCAAGGTGCGCAGGTAGACCGTTTTGGTCTTTCGGCGGAATGAGCCTTTCACTACGTCAATCGGCTTGAATCCGGCCAATATCGAGGCAGGAGCAATGCCGGCAATGCCTCCGATGAGGAGCATGGCAAGCAGGCTGACGGTCAGCGGCCAGCCGGGAAGGTCGCCGAAAATGTCGAGGCGAACACCAAGCAGTTCCATGGCGTAAGGCTCCATCGCCTTTGCCAGCAGGAAAGCGATGAGAAATCCAACGACGGTCAGCGCCATTGCTTCCGCAATCATCCGCCAGAAAATTTCCTGACGTGAGGAGCCGAGCAGGCGGCGTGTGGCCATTTCCTTTGCCCGGTAGCCGGTCTGGGCTACGCTCATGCCCACATAATTGAACACCGCCAGACAGAGAATCAGTATGCCCACGATGAGAAACACCATTACCAGGATTGGATTATATTGGTTCAGGTTCGAACTTGGTATAATATCAGAGAAATATAAATCGGCAACGGGTTCGAAATGCACCTGGTCGTCCATTCCGATCCGATAAACCCAGAATATTTCTTTCAGATAGGCGACTATGTCGGCCTTGCGGTTGTTGAGGTCGGTTCCGGGGGCGGTGCGCAGAAAGAGCTCGCAGCTCATGGCGTTGCTCATCTGAGTGTCCTCGATGGCGGCATAGGAATTGATGTACTTCATATTTTCGAACGGTGCAATCAATTCCGTCGACTGGGAGAAAATGGAGTTGTCGAAATCGGCGATGACTCCCGTTACCGTGTAGAGGTCGTCTGTATTGAAACTGAGTTGGAGCGTTTTCCCAAGGCAGTTTTCCGTGCCGAAAATCTTCAGGGCTGCCGATTCGGTCAGCACGATGTCGCGGTCGCCGCGCATCGTGTTTTCAGCCTGTCCCTGCCGCATTTCCACGCCGAAGAACCGTACGAAGTCCTTGGATGCGCAGGTGACGTTGACCGGGATGTTGTTGCCGTTGACTTTGGCGTTGTTGCGGGCTGTGGGTGACCAGGCACACCATTCCTCTATCTCGGGAAAGCGGTTATGCAAATATGTGCCGAGATTGTAGTGGCCGAATGATTCCCGTCCGTTGGAGAAGATGAACGTGCGTTCCTTATCCTTCATCCAACTGTCCACCGTCAGTTGCCGCATCACCATGTCGGCGATGAGCAGCACGAACATCAGCGAGATGCTCAGTCCCGCCAGGTTGACGAGGGTGAACAGCTTGTTGCGCTGCAGAAATTTGAAGTAGGTCTTGTAATGTTTCATAGCGTTCGTTTTTTTGAAAATTATTTCAATATCAGCACCTCGCTGTCCTTAAAACTCTCGTAGCCCGACACAATCACCCGCTCTCCTTTCTCCAGTCCTTCCAGCACCTCATAGAACTGAGGGTTCTGGCGGCCGATGCGGATGTTGCGGCGGTAGGCTTTCTTGCCGTTCTTGTCTACGACAAAAATCCAGTTGCCGCCCGTGGTCTGGAAGAAGGTGCCTTTCGGAATCATGACGGCCGGTGTCGGCTCTCCCAGCTGGAGGTCGATGTAGTAGGTCTGTCCGCTGCGGATGTTCTCCGGGCGTTGTCCGCTGAAGACGAGGTCCGTGCGGAATCGTCCGTCCCTCACTTCCGGGTAGACCTTGCGTATTTTCAAGTTGAATTTCGCGCCCTGCCGGTCGAACGTGGCAGGCAGGCCGCCCGACACGCGGTCGATGTAATGCTCGTCAATCATCGCCTCAATCTTGAAGTCGGAAAGGTCGTTGATTTGTCCCACCATCTGCCCTGCCGTGATGTTTTGTCCCAGTTCGGCATCCAGCAGACCGAGTTCGCCGTCGATGGTGGCACGCACCTCCAGCTTCTCCTTCCGCTTGCGGATGAGCAGCACGTTGCGGCGCATGTTGTCCAGGTTGTCCTCCATCTGGTCCATTTGAATGGTGCGGTAGAGCGAGTCCTGCTTCAGCCGTTCGGTGATGAGGCTGTGCTTCTTTTGGGCAGCCTCATAGTCCTCCTTGGCCTGGAGATACTCCTCTCGGCTGATGAGCCGTTCGGCATAGAGCCGCTCGTTCTGGCTGAACGACCGCTTCTTGCGGCGCGTGTCGATGTCGAGCTGCACCTTTTCCGTCTCGTTGTTGAGTTTGTCCTGCTGCATGGTTACCTGCGTGTTGCGCAGCAGGTTCTGCTTCTCTGCCAGTTCCGACTCCGCGTTGAGAATCTGCAGGTCGAGGTTGGAGTTGCTCAGGCGGAGAATCACGTCGCCTTTCCTCACATGCGCGCCTTCCTCCACCACCTTCTCCAGCACGATGCCGCCTTCCTCGGGGCTTAGCTGCACCACCGATATGGGCTGTACCTTGCCGTTGACGCGGATGTAGTCGTTAAATTCGCCGTAGACCACGTCGGCCACGGTCACGGCATCCCTCTCGATGCTCGAGGTGGAGAACGTGCCGCGGAGCACTATCCACAACAGCAGTGCCAGTACCAGCGCTCCTCCGGCGGCATAGGCAGAATGCTTCTTCTGCCATCCTTTTTTCTTTTCCAGTTGTATATCCATGATTTCGTTCCTTATTTTCTGATAATGTCCTTACCCTGATAATAATCCACCAACCGGCATTTCAGCAGGTAGGTGAGGCGGCTCTGAAGCAGCAGCATCCGGCTTTCCTGTAGCTGCGACGCGCTGTTCTGAAGGTCGAGCGAGGTCATCAGTCCCTCCTCAAACTTGCGGAGCGTCACTTCGTAGGCCAGTGAGTCGGCCTCCACCTTCTTTTCCATCTGCATGCTTTCCTTCAGAAATCCGCGGCGGTCGTTGACGGCCTGTTGTACGAGTTTCTGCAGGCTCTCGCGCTGCTCCTCATATTTCTCGCAGGCGATGCGGTGGTTGAGGCGTGCCCGTCGGATGCCCGCCGTACCCGAAAAGCGGCTGAAAATCGGAATGCTGACGCTTACGCCCACATAGCGGCCGAGGTTGGCGTCAAACTGCGTGCCGAACGACGGATAGCCCGATTTGTGCAACTCCTTGAAATAGGAGGTCGACAGGCTGCCGGCGAGCGAGATGGACGGCAATATGCCCGCCCATGCCTTTTTCTGCTCGATGAGGGTGATGCGGCGGTTCATTTCCGCCTGCCTCAGGGTAGGATTGGCGGAAAGCGCCGTCAGGATGGTGCTCTCGTCTGTCGTGGCGTCGAGCGGTTCGTAGTCGATGGCAGGAATGCTTACCATCGAGTTGTCGAGCCGCAGCTCCCGGTCGGACGGCAGGTTCATGGTCTGCTTCAGTGTCAGCAGGGCTGTCGCGTAGTCGTTTTCCTGCTTCGTCAGCTGATAGGCGTCGGTGGCTCGTTGCGCCTCCACTTGCAGCACGTCGGCACGGCCTTTCAGTCCGAGTTCCTCCTGCAGCCGTGTCTTGTAGACGAGCGAGTCGCTTTTCGCCAGTTTCTTCCGTGCCAGTTCCGCCGCTCCGTAGAAGTAGAGAGCGTCGATGTAGGCTTGGAAGGTGTTCAGAGCCGCATTGTCGCGGGCCTCCTGCAGTTCTGCTTTCCCCAAAAGGATGGCTGCTTTGGCACGCTTCACTTCCTGCACCAGGCTGCCTCCCTGGAAAATCGGCAGTGAGGCCTCCAGCGCATATCCGTTCTGGAAAGTTGATACATTGTTGTAGAGGTTGGTTTCCGGGTCGACCGAGCGTCCGAAATTATAGGCCGCGCTCGTGCGTGCGCTCACGCCCGGCAGGAAATTGCCCGCCGCCTCGAGTTTGTCGAGTTGGTCGATGTCGGTCTGCAGCTCCTTCTGCCTGACCGTACGGTTGTGCTCCACGGCGTAGGCCATACATGAATCGACCGTCCACACCGGCTCTTCCGCCTGCATGGTGCCGCAGATGAGCAGGGTGGCTGCGAGGGTTATCTTATGTCTGAGTTTCATCATTGTCGTGTTTTTTCTCAATTTAGGTTCAAACTTTGTGCCATTTGTGTAATTGGTTGTTATATAGTACGATATGAAAAACAGGAAGAAAACGGTTGTCAAAAAATTAGACACATTTTGTCTAATTTTTTGTCACGCAATCATTTCTTTATCCGCCGATTTTGGTCTATTTTTGTAAGGAGAAGAAACCACAATCAACATACGGACACATGGCACAGCGAGGCACTTTATTAATCATCGACGACAACCGTAACATTCTGACTTCGTTGCAGTATCTGCTCAATGACTATTTCGGGCAGGTGCTTACGCTCGACTCGCCCGTTTCCGTGCCGTCGTTGCTCCGCCGTCAGCCGGTCGACGTGGTGTTGCTCGACATGAATTTCTCTGCCGGTATCAACAGCGGAAACGAAGGGCTTTTCTGGCTGCGGAAAATCAAGCAGCAGTCGCCCGCTACGGCTGTGGTGCTTTTTACGGCCTATGCCGACATTCATCTGGCGGTGACCGGTATCAAGGAAGGAGCTGCCGACTTTGTGGTGAAGCCGTGGGACAACGCCCGCTTGATTGCCACGCTGCAGGACGCCCTTGCCTCCGTGCAGAAGCCGGAGCGGAAACAGCGCGAGGAGGACTCGCCTGAAATGTACTGGGGACATTCGGCTGCCATACGCCCTGTGCGGATGCTGGTGGAGAAGGTGAGTTCCACCGATGCCAATATCCTGATTACTGGCGAGAACGGAACCGGCAAGGACATGCTCGCACGGGAGATTCACCGGCTGTCGGGACGCAGTGGCGGCCCGATGGTGTCGGTCGACATGGGTGCCATCTCCGAATCGCTCTTTGAGAGCGAGCTGTTCGGCCATGTGAAGGGGTCGTTTACCGATGCCCATGCCGATAGGGTGGGACGCTTCGAGGCAGCCGACGGCGGTACGCTCTTTTTGGACGAAATCGCCAATCTGCCTTATTATCTGCAGCCCAAACTGTTGACCGCGTTGCAGAAACGGTGCTTCACGAAAGTGGGAAGCAACCAGCCGCAGCCGACCGACATTCGCCTTATCTGCGCCACCAACCGCAACCTGGAGGAAATGGTCAGAAACGGTGAGTTCCGCGAGGACCTGCTCTACCGCATCAACACCATCCATATCCATCTGCCTGCCCTGCGTGAGCGCAGAGAGGATATCCTGCCGCTTGCCCGTCGTTTCCTGCGGCTCTATAACGCACAGTACGGCCGCATGGTGGAGCAAATCGCCCCCGACGCCGAACGCATCCTGCTGGAGCATCCGTGGTCGGGTAACATACGCGAGCTGCAGCACGTCATGGAGAAAGCCGTTATTCTTTCTGACGGCTACGAGCTGACGGCCGGTTGCCTGTCGCTTTCGCGTCCACTTGGAGAGAAGGCGGCGGAAGCTCAGGGCAGCGAGCCGCAGACGCTGGAGGACATGGAAAGCCGGATGATACGCCAGGCCATCGAGCAGTGCGGCGGCAACCTGTCGCAGGTGGCTACCCGTCTGGGCATTACCCGACAGACACTCTACAATAAAATGAAACGCTATGGCATTTAGACGCATTCTTTCGCTTCTGCTGCGCGCGTCGCTCATCGTCGGCGGTACGGTTCTGCTCACGCTGGGCATCGTGTGGGGGCACGTCTGGCTGATGGCTGGGGGTGTCGTGCTGTATGCGGTGCTGGGCTACATGAACCTCGTGGTACGGAGGCGGATGCGTGAGAAGTGCTGGCTGATGCTGGAGGCTATCCGCAACAAGGACTATACGTTCCGTCTGCCTGTCGGCAATCTCTCGGAGAATGAGCGCATTCTGCAGGACACCGTCAACCGCTTCGGCGTGCTGATGGGCGAGCAGAAGAAGCAGATGGAGCAGCGCGAGCGTTTCTATGAGCTGATTCTTTCCAACGTCACCTCTGGAATCATCGTCCTCGACGACGACAACCGTATCCTTCAGAGCAACCCTGCCGCCGCCCGCCTGCTCGGACTTCCGGCAGTCAGCTCGCTTCAGCAGCTCGGCCATTTCAATCCCCGGTTGCCGGAGAAGCTGGGACGCTTGTCGGCCGGCGACCGCTGTGACATCCGATTTTCGACCAACAGTCGGGAAGTGGCGCTCTCCGTGCGCACGTCGGCCATACAGCTCGACGGAAAGCGCGTCAGGGTGCTGTCGCTCAACGATATTCGCAATGAGTTGGACGCCAAGGAACTGGCCTCTTGGATTAAGCTCACGCGGGTGCTTACGCATGAAATCATGAACTCGATTGCGCCCATCGTTTCGCTGAGCGAGACGTTCATGAAGCGGGACGACGTTGTGGGCAGTCCGCTCTACAAGGGCATTGAGGCCATCCATGACACTTCGGTGGGGCTGACCAACTTCGTGGACACCTACCGCAAGTTCTCCGCACTTCAGCAGCCGGTGCCTGAGCCTTTCTACCTGAACGAGCTTGTCAGTCAAATCAGGGAGCTTCACGTTGTTCCCTCCCATATCCGGCTCACGCTCCAGATTGAGCCGGAAGACCTGATGCTCTACGCCGACCGCAACCTGATACGCCAGGTGCTGATTAACCTGCTGAAGAACGCCGGTCAGGCCATCGGCGACACGGAAGGCCGCATCCATATCCATGCCTATACCACGATGGACGAGCACATATTCATCAAGGTTTCCAACGACGGCGAGGTAATTCCCGACGATGTGGCGGAGGAGATTTTCGTGCCTTTCTTCACCACCCGTCCCGACGGAAGCGGCATCGGGCTGTCGCTCGCACGGCAAATCATGCAACTTTCCGGCGGTAGCATCAGCCTGCTGCGGGCAGGAACCAACGGGTGGAACACGACCTTTGTGCTGGAATTTGAATAGCGGGCCGGTGCTTGCATTTTTCCATCGTTCGACGCGGATTTCGGACGTTGTCAGGCCGAAAACGGGGAATGAACGGTGATTTTAGGTGAAAATGTGACAATTTGTAAATAGATTAACATCTATTTTCTTGTTTATCAGGATTAAATTACTAACTTTGTTGCCAGTCGGAGCAAGATGTGCCCGCATATCATAAAAACACAATACTATGAATAAAGAACTTGAAATGAATGCCAACCCATTGGTTGAGTTTCTACAGAAACCTGCTTCTGAATTTACGAAAGCAGACATCCTTACTTATATCAAGGAAAAAGAAATCCGTATGGTGAATTTCATGTATCCGGCACAGGACAGCCGCATGAAGACACTGAATTTCATGATTACTAATCTGGCTTATCTGGAGACCATCCTCACTTGCGGCGAGCGTGTGGACGGCTCAAGCCTTTTCCCCTCCTACATCGAGGCCGGCAACAGCGACTTGTACGTCATTCCGCGTTTCCGCACGGCGTTTGTCGACCCGTTTGCCGAAATTCCGACACTCTGCCTGCTCTGCTCTTATTTCAACAAGGAAGGCGAGCCGCTTGATAGCTCTCCCGAGCAGACACTCCACCGTGCAGCCGAGGCCTTCACGAAGTCGACAGGCATGACTTTCGAGGCAATGGGTGAGTTGGAATACTATGTTATTGCCGAGGACGACGGTATGTTCCCGGCTACCGACCAACGCGGCTATCACGAGTCAGCTCCTTATGCTAAATTCAATGAGTTCCGCAAATTGTGTATGTCATACATCGCACAGACGGGCGGACAAATCAAATACGGCCACTCTGAGGTGGGTAACTTCACGCTCGACGGCAAGGTTTACGAGCAGAACGAAATCGAGTTCCTTCCGAATCCGGTGGAATCAGCTGCTGACCAGTTGATGCTTGCCAAGTGGGTTATCCGTAACCTTGCCGACCAATACGGTCTTGACGTGACTTTCGCTCCGAAGATTACCGTAGGAAAGGCCGGTTCAGGTCTTCACATCCACATGCGTCTGATGAAGGACGGCCGCAACTGCATGCTTCACAACGGCGAACTTTCAGAAGAGGCACGTCGCGCGATTGCCGGTATGATGGTGCTTGCTCCGTCTATCACGGCATTCGGCAACAAGAATCCGACGGCTTACTTCCGCTTGGTTCCTCATCAGGAAGCTCCGACCAACATCTGCTGGGGCGACCGCAACCGTTCCGTTCTCGTACGCGTTCCGCTCGGCTGGACAGCACAGAAGGATATGAGCGCGCTGGCTAACCCGTTGGAAACTCCGACTCAATACGATACAACACAGAAGCAGACTGTCGAGATGCGTTCTCCGGACGGCTCTGCCGACATCTACCAACTGATGGCAGGTCTTTGCGTAGCTTGCCGTTACGGATTGGAAATGCCGAAGGAAGAGGCTTTGAAGATTGCTGCCGACAAGTATGTCAACGTCGACATTCACAAGCCGGAAAACAAGGCGAAGCTCGAAATGCTCGAGGAACTGCCTGTATGCTGCAGCGCATCGGCCGACTGTCTCGACCGTCAGCGTGCCATCTACGAAGCTGACGGCGTGTTCAGCGCGCGTATGGTCGATGGTATCATCCGCTCACTCAAGGATTTCGACGATACGAACCTTATCGCCGAGGCCAACAAGGACGTAGAGAAGATGCAGGCATTGGTACGCCGCTTCTTCCACTGCGGATAGCCTTCGGCTGCGTGGAAATGGCCTGAGAGAAAGACGCTGTTTCCCGGAATTGAAAAATATAGCGATAAATACGGTAAAGCCCGGACTTTTCATAGGTCCGGGCTTTGTTTTTTCCATGGAATTTCTTATCTTTACCTAAGATAAGTTGCATTATTTGAAGCAACTACGGAAACAAACGAGTTGTTGTGCTGATAGGGTAATGACTTTGATAAAATATGAGAACTATGGGAACTAAGACAAGACATTTGATTGAAGCGGGTAGAATCATCGCAGCCGTGATGAAATTTGGCGTGACGGTTGTTGGGCTGATAGCCTTGTTTCTGCTTTGTGTGACTCTGCCGGTCGCTTTGCCGCTGGCATTGCTGGCGCTAATAACCGATGGCTTTTCTCCTGAACCGCCCGCATGGCTTTTCCTGGTGGCAGTTATACTGGGAGGCTGCGGTATGGTATGGGGTGTGAATTTATTTGGCCGTATCGAGAAATCTCTGCTGTCGGGGAAGTAGGCCGGATAGTAAAAAGGGAATGAAATTATTAACGGAATAAAATAAGATAGCGTATGAAAAGGTCGTTTTTTGCGGTTCTGGCCGTCATGTTGTCCGTTAGTCTTTGGGGACGGACACCGGAGAGAAGGGTGATGTACACGTTGCCTCCGGGAGAGGTGCTGGATATTGGAGAGTATATCGTACAGTACAGCTTGAGTGGAAGCAAGTTCGCCTTGATTACCTATAACCCTCAGACAAAGAAATCGACGTTGGTGTTTAACGGTAAGCCGATTGTTACTTCTGAGAAGTATTTGGGTGATATCTATACGTTGGGGTATATCAATGTGGATGAGCCTGACGGATATGTTGTTAAAGTTTGGGATGGAAAAGACTACTACGTCAACCGGGGTGGAAAGATGGAAGGCCCCTATGAGTATGTGTTTTGGGATTATCCCGAGGATTACGAATATCAATACAGATACGGTCCGGAACCTCCTGCGATGTCCAAAAACTATCGTTATGTGCTTGCTGACCGTGTTTATGAGAATGTAGACGGTAAGCGGCAGAAATCGAAGGGCGTATATTATCTGGGAGATATTGATGACGATAGGAGCAACTATTGTGTAGCAGTAAACGATGTGCTGGTCAGCTATCCTTCTCCGGGAGTCCTTTATACAGCAGGCAATAATCATGCTTATGTTTATCGGGATGGTAATACTGCGTATTTATATATAAATGGCGAATGGATGGACACAGGGTCTACCTTTGATAATGTGATACTAAATAGTCAGGGCGATTGTGTGTATAAACGCAGGGGTGAGGATGCGTCTGGCAATTATTGCGATTACTTGATGAAAAATGGAAAGGTTTTGGATTCAGCAGGCTATTTTTTGATTGACCATATCAATCTGACGGCAGATGGGGAAGTTGCATATACTTCACTAAATTATGGTAAGTGCAGTCTTCACCTTCCGGGTATGCCGGTGGATAGCACATTCGAGGATATCCATAGCCTGATATATTTTGATAAGGAACATTATGGCTTTGTCTATAAGAAAGAAGGAAAATATTATGTAAGAATAAAAGGTTTGCCGGATAAAGGTCCGTATGGGGGAGTGATGAATTTTCTTCTCAACAAAGATGGAAGATTTATCTATTCTTATTGGGATTCGCAGGGTCTTCATTTTAAGACAGCCGATGGAGAATATGGTCCGTTTGACAGGAATTGGGGAAGCTACGCCGCTTTTTCTGAGAATGGAGGATATGTATTTGGATATTCTGATGACGGTGTGGTTTTCTGGAATAAGGATGGTGTGGTCAGAAAATCGGACAACAATGGTTGCTGGATGGTCGATTTGGAAAAGAACGGCCATAATTTCTACTCTAAATTCGAATATAACTATGTCGTTATCGACGGAGTGCGGATTGGAAATTCGGCAGCTTTGCAGGCTCGCTACGATGAGGCGAAGAATGCCTTTGTGTGGCTGAGTCTGGAGGGGCAGGAACTGGTGGTTTATGAATACCGTCTGGATTAATTGCTGCATAGCCGTTCTGTTTCTTCTGCTTCCTGAAGTCGGAAGCGGTCAGGGGAGGCGGTATGCCGAAATGTATGCCGGGGAATGCCGGGAGGCGCTGGATTTCTGGGAGTTGCACAAGGCAGATTTTGAGGTCGCTGCAAAGAAAGCGGGTGTGAGTCCTCGGTTTCTGTTTGCCGTTGTTGCTCCGGAGGTCTCTCAGTTTGGCAGTTTGATGAACAAGGCGCAGACCTATACGCTGAAGGTGCTCTATGCGCAGAATGGGAAGGCTTACGCCGACTTTTCAATCGGAATGTTTCAGATGAAACCCTCTTTTGTGGAGCAACTGGAGGTCTGTGTCGGAAGGGACAAGACGCTGCTTGTGGAATTTTCCGACGTACGGTTGCCGGCCGACAGCAGGGACACGCGCGTCGAACGGATAAAACGCCTGGACTCACTGGAGTGGCAGATGACCTATCTGACACTGTTCTGCCGGGTGGTAGAGCGGCGTTTCAGCAACACCTCCTTTGCGACGGAGGAGGATAAGCTGCGCTTCTATGCCAGTGCCTATAACCGGGGTTTCCATCTTAGTGAAGAGCGTTTGCGTCAGGAAGGAAAGCCTTATTTCCCGGCCTTTGCTCGGCAGAAATTCCGGTATGCCGACGTGGCGTTGTGGTTCTACCGGAACGTGCAGTAGCCTGAAGAATTTGGATAATATAGGCAGTAGTTAGGCATTGGCAAATCTGAAAACTTCGTTTTCCATTTGCCACTGCGCTCGGCTTTCACTATATTGTGATAAGGCAATTATATACTATTTTACACAACTTTGTCGTATATAACTGCCTTATCATGAATATTATTTATATTTAGTTAAAAAAATTGCCATTCATCATATTTATTAAAGTCCTTCTTTCATCCCAAGTGCCTACAACTTAGGTTTCCAATGCTATTCAGATATCAACCAATACTTCGTTCAGATTACGAATGTAGAATTGAAGGAAGTGGCGGAAGTCGACCTCCGTTGCGACCAGATATACGGAATGCATACGGCAGTAGCCGGTCAGGAAAACCGTTATGATGTCTATGTGACCAACACGGGTGCTACGGCTTTGGATAACTTCCTGGTAGAGGTGCTCGATGGCGATAATGAGGTGGTAGGAACTGTCAATGTCAAGAACTATAATCTGGATGTTGAGGCTACGGTGATTGTACCGGTTGAATGCCAGCTGAAAAAGGCTGTCGAGAGCACTCAGCTTACGGGCCGTGTCGTCGTGGACGGTGATGAGGTGGCCGACAACAATACGGCTGTCATTGCAGACGTGGAGGTGCTTCCGGGCGAGACTTACACAATGGTTCAGACCGGTGACTTGAGAGACAACCGTGTGGCCGGTTACGTTCCGTTCAACCTGAACGACATGTACTCCGCTTCTCAAATGCTCTATACGCAGGATATGCTGGGATTCGGCGCAGGCAAGATTGAGCGCATCGGTATGTATTACGTAGTGTCACGCTTGGAGTACGCGAAGGATATCGACCTCAAGATTTATCTGACCAATACGGAGGAGACACCTCTGTTCTCCTGGATTCCGGAAAATGAGTTTACACAAGTGTTTGACGGTAAATTCTCTTTGGATGAGCACAACAACACATTGGTGATTGAGTTTGACAAGCCGTTTGAATATACGGGTAAGGGACTTGGTATCACGTTTGTTGCGGAAGGTGGTAACAGCAACTACTACTACAACTGGTTCTTCTCCTCACTCAAGTCAAATACAGTGGCATCGTTGAGCTATTCGGGTGATGAGGCGTTTGATTTCACACAGGTTGGTGTGGATTCTGAATCCTATACGGACCTCGCATTCTTTGTAAATAATGCAGGTGCCGGCAGTGTTGCAGCGGCAGAGAAAGCGGCATTGGACGCTTATCTCGCAGGTGACCAGCTTTATATTTCCGGAGAATATGACCGATTGACGGTTTACGGAATTGACGGAACTAAGCTGTATGTATCGGAAGAGCCGCAGACTACGGTTGGCATGTCGGGATATGCCGACGGCGCTTATATCGTAGTGCTTGACAACGGTGGCAGCCAGACAGTGAAGAAGGTTATGCTCAACCGATAATAGGGGTAATATTTCATGAATAAATCCGAAGGCCGGATGCGTTCTCCCACGCATCCGGCCTTCTTGCTGTATTTAGCGGGTGAAAGGTGTCTATATGGTGAGTCCGACGGAAACATTTGCTCCGTGGAGAGTGTAGTTTCCGAACGTTGATGCAAAGACGTAGCCGATGCGCCAGAACACCGAAGCGGAAATCCGGCGGAGCTGGATGTTGTGCTGCAGGTAAAGGTGGGCGCTGGCAAGGTCGGCCGACAGGTTCTCGAAATTCTGACGCAGCATCTGGTTCGTGAAGGTAAAGCTGTCGGGATTGTCGATGCGCTGCGTGGCCGACAGGCAATGCAGCCAGCCGCCTTCGCCCTGTGCCGACAGCAGGTGGCGGCCTGTGCGGTAGCGGAGGCCGGCGGTGAGTCGCAGCGAGGCTTTGCGCAGCTGCTGGAAGCGCGAGGGGTGGTAGCTTTCCTCTTCGGTGACAAATCCGGCTTGCGGCATCAGTTCGAATTCCCATCGGTTGGCCGTCAGCGTGGTGAGCGCTGAAGCCTGCAATTGTGCCGTCGTGTATTTGTAGGGCGATGAGGAGGCAATCTCGTGCCAGTTGGTCGTACCGTCGTCATAGATGCGTTCCGTACCTTTTCGGCGGCTGAGTGAGCCGTCCAGTCCGAGAAGCAGCCGGGGCATCTGCCAGGACAGGTGAATGTCGTATCGGTTCTGGCTGATGTCGTTGATGGGTGCGTTGCTGAGCGACGGCAATTGTTTTTGAAGCTGATAGTTCTCTATTTGCAGTGCAGCGTCGAAGCCGGTTGTGGCCAGTCGTTTCAACGTCAGTCCGCCCCGGTAGGTGCGTCCCTTGTAGATGGCGCTCGTCTTGGTTCCGGCAAAACGCACATAGTGCATGCCGAGCCCCGTCATGTGATATACGGGTACGCTTCCCAGCGGGTCGAGAAATTCGATGGACTGGTTTTGCGTATAGCGTTCGGCGAAGGCGTATGCACCGAGCGAGTAACTGCCCGAGAGCCGGTAGCCGATGCCCAGCGAGGCGTTGATAAACGTGGCGTTGTCCTTCGGGCGCGGGTCGGTCTGCCGATAGTGGAGCGAGGAGGAATAAGCCATCTGCGCGCCTACGGAGAGCCGCTTGCGGTCGATGGCGTAGCCGCCTTTGAAATAATAGGACTCATAGTTGAGATTGCCGCCGAGCGTATCGGCCGTCACATAGGGAAAGAGGCGGTCGTAGTCGGCGTTTTCGTTCCATTTCACGTCGGTCTGCGCTCCGTTGCGGTAGCGTGCCTCGCCCCAGGCGCAGGAGTTGTGACCCATTCGTATGTAGGAAGAAGCGTCAAATTCAGCAAACCGTTCTCCTTTTCCTGTCTGCACGACGTAGTGGCTGTCGGCTTCGTTGTAGTCATAACCAACGGCAATCGACGAGAACGAACGGTCGAACCGTACGGGCTGGTGGGCCGGATTCTCAAAAACGGCTGCCGACAGGCTGTGCCGGAGTGAGAGGCGGTCGGATGCCACGTCGAGATGTGTTTGTGCCGCAGCTGCCAGCGGGAGAAGGAAAAGAAGTAGACCTGTTTGCTTTTTCATAAAGTCGGATGTAAGAGAATTGAGAAAAACAGCCTGACGACAGTTTGATTGTGGGCCGTCAGGCTGACTACATAATCTAAATTAAACCCAAATCGTTCATTAGAACGTTTGAACAGATACATGGAAATTTAACCGTCTTTTCACTTTCTATCGGCGTCTTGCCGTTGCTTATTTCTTGACTTAGCCCGCTAAGCCTTCAAAAAAAGCAACGACAATCCGCACGACATAAAGTAAAAATCCAATTAAGTTCTAATGTCCGATTCGGGTTAAAACACATGGTTCGGGTCGGCTTCCGCCATGCTTTCGAAGTCGGCGGAAGAATCGTTGGTGTCGATGAGCTTGCGTGTCGCGGCATCTACTTTGCGTCGTATGCATTTGCCGAAGCGGTTCTCATCGAAGTCGATGGCGCTGACCGATGCGTATCCCTTGTCGAGCGACGGGTCGGTTACGAGCCATTGCGGACCGGTGGCCGGGCTGAGGTTGACGGCGTCGACTACCCAGCTGTTAGGCAGCATGTAGGCGCTTCCTTCCATTGTGGTCTGGAAATCCTCGAAGACAAACAGCCAGGTGTAGTCGTAGTAGTAATCGGTTGTGAATTGCTCCGGCGTGATGGTCTTCTCTCCGTCGTTGAGGTAGGCGAGCGCATAGGCCTTGACGCCGCGGGTGTGCGGTTGCCAGAGAGTTGCCGACTCCTTCATGATGGGAACGAGGTTGGGCACGTCGGGGTTGTCGGGGTCGGTGAAATCAGGGTTGCTTGACTCCGCCCACCATTCGAAATCGGCATGGGAGAGGTCGAAGGAATTCGGGTTGATTTCCTTATGATTGATGGCGTTGTCGCAGATGAGGAGCGATTGTCCGGGTTCGACAGGATATTGCTTTCCGTCGCCGGGAATCATGAAGCCGGTAGCCACGGTCATGGCCTGGTTCATGATGTCGGGTGTATAGTTCTCCTTCATGTCGGTCTGGAAATCCGACTCGAAGATGCAGAGGCCGTCGGCGTAGAGCGTCTGGTCGCTGTTGTTGATGATGCGGAAATAGCTGTCGCCCGTATAGCTCTTGCCTTCGGGGGTGCGTGTACCGGAAATGAACATCTCGGCAATGACGAAGCCTTCCTTCACGGTGTGGAAATAGGTGTCGAGGGAGATGCTTACGCTGCCCACGAGCTTCACGTTCTCCTTGCTGCCGCGGATGACGGAAGTCACGTCCTTTTCGTTGAGCTTGTATTTGATGCTGCCTTCCAGGCTGATGTTGTAGAGACCTTCGGCCGTCTGGATGGAGAGCGGAGCTTCCATTGTCGGGAATTTGTATTCTTTCGTCTCTCCGGTGGTTAGATTCTTCAGCGTGATGGTCACGTCGGAAATCGTGGCATCCGTTACGTTTTCAGGAACGTTGCAGCTGACGGTCATGTCCGACATCTTCACTGGTTCTCCGTTTTCGTTGCTGCAGGCGGTTGTGGCTGTGAGAGCCAGCGCGAGCAATCCTGCAAATAAGATTCTTTTTTTCATGCAATGATGGTTTTAAATGTTTGTATTTAGAGTTTTATATTCAGTTCCATTCCGAAATAGGGCGAGAACGAGCGGCGGATGATGAAGCCGTTGACCTCATAGTCGGGCGCATAGTTGAGAATGCGGTCGGCGAAGAAGGCCAGCGTGAGAAATTTGCCGAACCGCTTGCTCGCCTTGAAGTTGGTACACATGTAGAAGCGTTTCTTGTCCACAATGTCGTTCTTCCGGTTGTTGGTCAGGTTCAGATGCTTCTTGAACGGGTCGGCGGCATCTTCGGCCGTGTAGTCGTGGAGAATGCCGTCCGTTCCGATGTAGGCTATCGGAGTGCCGTCGGTCGCCGGCGACACGTAGCGGCCTGCGATGTAGCACTCGGCCGTGGCCGAAAGGTTGACACCAAGCTTCTCGATGTAGGTGTCGACGATGAAGTTGCTTGTGAACTGCTGGCGGATGTAGCTGTCCTGGATGGCGTAGAGTCCGATGTAGCGGTCGCTGACGGCTACGTTGCCCACCACGGCGCTCACCGCACGGAACTGAGGACGGCTGTTCTCGTAGATGTCGTAGAACCAGGCGCCGTTCACCGTCAGGCGCGTGCTGATGACGGGGATGCGGGGCGAGGAGTATTGAAACTCGATGCCTTCCTTGTAGATGCGCGAGCCGTTCTGCGTCATGCCGTAGGTGCGCAGCACTTCCGTCTGTTCGTAGGGCAGTCCTTCCAGCGAGGGAGGGCCCGTGAGCTGCGACGCGTCGATGCCCGACGTGTCGTATTTCTTATAGGCGTAACTGCCCACCATCGTCGTGTTGCGGAAACCGTCGGTCATGTCCTCGCGGAAGTAGGTGACGGAGAGGCTGTGCCCCTTGTAGTCGAGATTGGCGCGGATTTCCCATTTGAAATTCCGGGCAGGCATCACCTCGTAATTGTTGCGGTCGATGACGTAGGTCTGCAGGTTAATGCGCTTGTAGTCGGGGTTGGAATGCCAGTAGTTGAGCTGCGTGAGGTCGATAAACAGCCGGTCGGGGTAGAGAATGTCGATGGTCGGCATTTTGTTCATGTAGCCGATACCGCCGGAGAACGACGTGCGCAGTCCGTGAGCCTCCGGGAGGTCCCACTGCAGGTTGACGCGCGGGTCGGCAAAGACGCGGCGGTGCATGGCGAATGCGGAGGAAAGCCCCGTCATCATCGAGCCTCTGATACCCGCCATGGCCGACAGCTTGTGGCGGCCGACGGGCAGCTCCATGAGGTCCTCGGCATAGAACGACACGATGCTTGAGGCAGGAATGTCGCGGTAGGCGCGCGGACGGTGGGCAGTGCCGGCATAAAGCGGCCGTGTCACGTCGTAAATCAGACCTTCGCCGAAATTTTTGCTGTACTGCCATTCCGCACCGGCTGAGAGACGGTGGCGCACGGGGCCTGTCTGCACCTCTCCCTCTGCGTCGAGCCTCAGGGTGGAGTAGAACGGCTTGCCGTCGACTGTCTGCGTGGCCAGGTACTTATAGGGCAGGAACACACCGTCAAACTCCCCTTCGCTGTCATAGACGGGAGCGACGGCGTCACGGTCGAGCGAGACGAACTTGGTCTGCATGATTTTGTCGAGCGACAGTCCTGCCGTATGGGTCAGGCCGACGCTGCGCAGGAAGTCGTTCTCGTTGTTCATCCACTTCAGTGAATTGTAAAGCTGGATGCGGTGATAGGTCGATTTGTAGCGCTCATCCTTCTGCTTCTGGATTTCGGGATCGTACTTCACGTTGTCGATGCTGCCCGTGTAGTCCGTATTGGCATTCCATTGCAGGGAGCCTTTCCGCTCCACTTTCCATTGCTTGCGCAGGCGGGTGGAGAAGTTGATGCGGCTATAGGTCTTGAAGGGGTCGCGCGGGTCGATGCGCGAGTTGGAGAATCCGGCATCGGTGTTGAGGTTGAGCGAGTGTTTCTCCCATTCGAATCCTTTTCCGAGCGCGATGATTTTGCCGAACTGGTCGGCCTTTATGCGGGCTTCCAGCGGAGTCTTGCTGTGCTTGCGCGTGATTTTGACAAGGCCGCTTGTCAGGTCGCCGTATTTGACGGAGGGGATGCCCCGCACGATTTCCACCGACTCGATGTTGTCGGTCGGGATGGTGCGCATGTCGACACCTGCCGACGTGTAATTGCGTGCATAGTCGGCATCGCCTTGATAGGCATCGGGCAGGTATTGCAGGTTGGCGTCGGTGTTGAGTGCCGCTCCGTCAATCATGAACTTGACACCCAGCGACGACGTGTTGTAGTTCTCGTCGGAGATACCCACCTCGCGCAGTTTGATGGTGTTGGCTGCGCTCATGTCGGGCGTTTTGGTCGAGCCTCCGGGCAGCAAAGCCAGCAGGTCGGTAAATGACGACGGCTGCAGGTGGAGCATCGCCTCGCTGTCGATGATGGAGGCGCTCGTCATGCCTTTCTTCTCGGAGGCTGTCACTACCACCTCTTTCATTTTTACCGCATCCGGGCTGATTTTCAGCAGCAGGAGCGTGTCGGAAGTGAGTTCAAGCGGAAACTCGCGGGTCACATAGCCCACGAACGACACGCTCAGCCGGCATCGTCCCTCAGGGATGCCGTTGAGGCGGAAGAAGCCGTCGACGTCGGTGGTCGTACCCTGTCGGGACGACCCGTCGAGGCTCACAGCCACGGAGGCAAAGGGCAGCGGTGTATTGTCGGACGCATCCAGAACGTAGCCGCGCACAGAGTCGGCCCATGCCTTTCCGGGCATCAGCATCAGTGCCGCAAGCAACGTGTTGAAAAATGCGAGTAGAATCGGTCTGTTCATTATTAAAATTTTTGTGTTGCAAAGTTAGACCGGGCGGATTGGCTCCGCAATCGCATCTTTTTGGTATTGTTCGGATAAAAATGGCAAGAAATTGCGATTGTGGCTTTTTTCGGGTCTGCCTACTTTTGTCTGGCAGAAAAAAAGGAAAACAAATGACAGATAAAGTAATTGAATGCAAGAATCTTACGCACTATTATGGCAAGCGTAAAATCTATGAGGATTTGAGCTTCGATGTGCCCAAGGGACGGATTCTTGGACTGCTCGGCAAGAACGGTACGGGCAAGACCACTACTATCAACATCCTGATGGGCTATCTGAAGCCGCGTGCCGGACAGTGTGAGATTTTCGGGGAGGATATCCAGCATATTTCCCCGGCTACGAGGGCGCGGATTGCCCTTCTTCTGGAAGGCCACATACAGTATGCCTTCATGACGATAGAGAAAATTGAGAAGTATTACTCGGCATTCTATCCGAAATGGAACCGCGATGCCTACTATGAGTTGATGAACAAGCTGAAGGTGGCGCCTCATCAGAAAATTGCGAACATGTCGTGCGGACAGCGGTCGCAGGTGGCGCTCGGCCTGATTCTGGCGCAGAATGCCGACCTGCTCGTGCTCGACGATTTCTCGCTCGGACTTGACCCCGGTTACCGCCGCCTGTTTATCGAATATCTCCATGAATATGCGAAGGCGGAGACGAAGACCATTTTTCTCACGTCGCACATCATTCAGGATATGGAGCGGCTTGTCGACGACTGTATCATCATGGACTACGGGCGTATTCTCGTCCAGCAGCCGGTGGCGCAGCTGATGAGCACGTTCAGACGCTACACCTACCGGGTGGAGGGAGAGCAGCCCGCCCTGTCGTCCGACAAAATCTATCACCCGTCCGTTATCAGGGACTGCGCGGAACTGTATTCGTTTGAGAACCGCGGCTATGTGGAGCGCCTGCTACAGGAGGCCGGCATCGGCTACAGCGACTTGCGGGAGGAGACGATGAACCTGGAGGATATTTTTATCGGCCTGACCGGCAAATATTAACCTATCGAAAAAACGAACATACGATATGAACAAAGCGATTTTCTTTAAGGAATGGATAAAGACACGGTGGTATCTGCTGGCGGCCCTTGTGGTCTTCGTGAGCTACACGCTCTACCTGGTGCTGCGGGTGGGCAACGCCATCGAGTTTAAGGGTGCGGCTCATCTCTGGGCGGTGCTGCTGACGCGCGATGCCGTTTTCATCGAGCCGGTGCAGTACCTGCCGATGGTGTTCGGCCTGCTCCTCGGAGTGGTGCAGTTTGTGCCGGAAGTGGTGCAGAAGCGGTTGAAACTGACGCTTCACCTGCCGTATCCGCAACCGGGCATGGTGCTGATGATGATGCTCTACGGACTCGGGGCGCTGACGGTGCTGTCACTGGCGCAACTGGTGGCTTTCTGGGGCTTTCTGCAGCATTACATGGCTGCGGAGCTGACGGCGCACATCCTGCTGACGGCCTTGCCGTGGTATGCGGCCGGCTATGCGGCTTATCTGCTGACGTATGCCGTCTGTGTCGAGCCGTCGTGGCGCATGCGCAGCCTGCTCATCCTGATGGGCATCGGCCTGCTTCGCGTGCATTTCCTGCTCGACGTGCCTCAGAGCTATAATTCCTTCATAGGCTCGCTCTTTGTCTTCGACCTCGCCGCGCTGCTGCTTGTGCTGCGCTCGATGGTACGGTTCAAGGAGGGTTGCCAGGACTGAAAAACAACCGATTTCTCTCACTGAAAAAACGAACTGATGAAACTGTTTGGAAAGATATACTTTTATGCAGCCGCCGTTGTCCTTCTGGCATGGCTGCTCCCGTGGCTCTACGCGCTTTGCACGGCCGAGCCGAAATCGACGCCCTTCACGCTCTACAGCTGCGTGGTCGACGACTTTGCCTCGCTGACGGTCGACGACGATGGACGGATAATCTATTTCGACCGCAAGGGCCATCACTACAACGACGCGCAGTTTGACTCGATACTGCCGATGTTCTATTACCGTCAGCTGCTCTCTGAAGGCAGGATGCCCGACACGCTGAGGGGTGTGGCCATCGATGCCGACAAGATTCAGCACAACAACTTTAACGTGCGCCTGTCGCCGCTCGACATCAACAAGACGCTTCCCAAGCTCTACATGATGCTGGAGTCGATGCCGAAGCGGGTCGACCTGGAGGAGCCGGTCGAGGCGTTCCGCTCGACGGCAGAAGGGCTGGAGTTTATCGACATGGAGAGCAACACGCTCAACGCTGCCCGCAGCCGTGAATTTACCGACGTGATGAAGCGCAAGGGCTTTGTGTTCCCGATAGGCCGTATTCACGGCAACCCGACAACGATGAAGGGTTACGACGAGGGTTATGTGATGACCGACAGCCATGGCGCGCTCTTCCATGTGAAGCAAATCAGCGGAAAGCCCTATGTCCGCGCCGTCAGCCTGCCCGACTCGGTGAAGGTGGAACAGCTGATGATTACCGAGTTCCCGAATCGCCGTACGCTGGCCTACATCTTCACGGCTGACAACCGGTTGGCGATACTGGATGCCGACTACAACGTCCACAAGACCGGCGTCAGCTTCAATCCCTACCGTCAGAGCCTGACGATTGTGGGCGATATGTTCCACTATACGGTTAAGGTGGCCGACGAGAAAGAGGAGCATTACTATGCGCTCGATGCCTCGACCTATGCCACTGTTGACCAGATGGTCAACCGCTATGCCGACGACTCGGCAAGCTGGTCGGAATATGTTTTCCCCTTCAAGGTGGCGTTTACGTCCTATAACGACGGATGGGTGTATCCGCGCGTAAGCGACTTCTCCGCAAAGGCTCTCCCGCTGGGACTGCTGCTTGCCGCACTGCTTTTCTTCCTTGACAGACGGCAGGGAAAGAAAAAATATTTGGAGACTCTATTTGTTTTATTATTAGGAATTTATATATTTATACCGTTGGTTTTGATTAAAAAAAGAAATTGATTATGAGAAAAACTATTTTTGCGGCCTTGCTCGTATCAGTGGCGGGCCTGATGGGAATGACAAGTTGCGGCTCTTCATCGAAGAGCGACTCTTCTGCCGCTGTGGCCGACACGGTTGCCGTCAGCAGTGTCGATGACATCCTTCTGAAGGCCGACAGCCTCGTCGGCAAGACTGTACGGGTGGAAGGCGTGTGTACGCACATCTGCGCGCATGGGGGCAAGAAAATTTTCCTCATGGGCAGCGATGACAACAATACGATTCGCGTGGATGCCGGTGAGCAAATCGGCAGCTTCCCGAAGGAAGTGGTCAACAGCGTGGTCGTAGTGGACGGTAAGGTCGTTGAGGAGCGTATCGACGAGGCTTACCTGCTTCAGATGGAGGAACAGTACAAGCAGTCGACACTCGAGAAGCACGGCGAGGAAGGCGCGGCAAGCTGCGCGGCCGACAGCAAGGCCATGGGCGAGGACCCGGACGACAACTTCGCGCAGCGCATGGCGAGCTTCCGCAAGAAGATTGCCGAGCGCAACGAGAAGGAAGGCAAGAATTATCTTTCATTCTATAGTATATTGGCTGAAAAATACGAACAGAAATGAGTTGGCTCTCAACATTGAGAAAGTGGAGTAGGACAATCCACCGCGATTTGTCCTACTTCTTTTCGGGCGTATTGCTCGTGTATGTAATGTCGGGTTTCATGCTCAACCACAAGAGTGATTTTAATTCCGACTATTCGGTGAGTGTCCACAGTTACCGGTTGCCGGAAACGTTCCCGGCCGACAAGTCGGGTGTGACGAAGGAAGCCGTTGTAGGTCTTCTGGAACAGTGGGACGAGACCGACAACTACACCAAGCATTATTTCCCGGAGGCCGGAATGATGAAAGTGTTTCTCAAGGGCGGTTCTCTGATGACCGTCGACCTCACAGAGCGGAGCGTACTCTATGAGTCGGTGAAGAAACGTCCCGTGCTGTCGGCACTCAACCGCTTGCACTACAACCCCTCGCGGGCATGGACTATCTTTTCCGACATCTTCCTTGTCTCTCTGTTTGTTATCATCGTTTCCGGACTGGTAATGGTTAAAGGCAAGCACGGACTTGCCGGACGAGGCGGCCTCGAACTCGCCGCCGGCATCGCCCTTCCGATATTGTTTATGTTGTTATAAAAAGTAATCAGGGCAAATTTCTTAGGACGAACTTGTAAACGAAACTTGTGCCCTTTATTTAAAGAGTCTTGTCATGGCCCCGAAAGGAGTCTGATAAGGCTCTTTTGTATTTAGAAGATTGTCGCTTATTCAAGATTTGCATAAAACGGAGAATGTATGGGCTTAAGATGTTGATATGACCTGTTAAAATTATAGTTATCAAGATTGTTATATTGGGATAATTTATTAGATTTGCAAAAAATAACAAAACAGATTGCCTATGTAAATAACGAATTAAAGACATATAATAAATTGAGCGTTAGCTGAGATTCTGCATTCATAAAATCGCCAAATTACATGAAACAGTCAGGAGTCGAGGTTAATGCTCACGTCTCGTACAGGGGCGTGGGCTTCTTCGTATATGACTGTAAGGTGTTTGGCGATACCGATGAATGCGTATATGAGGTGTGGTCCACGCTTTTTTTATTGTCTATTTGGGGAAATATGGACCTTAACGAATTATTATCAAAATAAAACATTAATTAGACCAAATGAAAAAAATTATTATCTGCTTGATAGCGGTCCTATCTTTTACATCATGTACTGTTAGTTATATCAATACCAGTGAATTAAGGGAAAATTATGAAAAGAAAGTTCATAACACTCGATTTCTTGGAAGGGTATTGTTTAAAAAAGATATAAAGAAAAAAGATGTATATGATAATATAGATGTCTACCTCAATGAAAACGAAATAGCTAAGGACTTTGAGGTGGTTGCATACGGTAAATATACACCATTTGTAATTCCATTGCTGCGTCCTGAGCGTCCAAGACTTGAAAAGAACCTATTGTGGAAAGCCGCACAAAAGTCTCGTAAATTAGATGCTGATGCAACAATTATTGATGATAAAAACAGTTTTAGAATCATCAAATATAAGCAAGATGAATGCGAAAAATAAGTTATAAATCTTTCAATGTTGTATTCAAGGAGTTATTATGACTATTAGTCCAATAATATATAATTCAACGACGTATATTCACTTTTGTATAGAGGTGAACAGGGAAATTCATACTTAAAGATGGGACTATTAGAGTAAAATAATAACTTCCAAGTAAAAACGGTACAGAGTAGATAATTACTGTTATCAACTTTGTACCGTTTTTTATTGGTTTTATATTCAAATATAAAATTTCTATAGCCCGTATTCGATGCTAATTATTGTACCTCCGCCGAGAATCGAACTCGGATCTAAAGTTTAGGAAACTTCTATTCTATCCGTTGAACTACAGAGGCATTTTTGTGTATGCAAAGATAGTGAAAGCCGAGAGCAGAGGCAAAGCGAGAAGCGAAATTCTCAGATTTGGCAATGCCGAGGCGCATCCTATCTTATGCAAAGATAGTGAAAGCCGAGAGCAGAGACAAAGCGAGAAACGAGGTTCTCGGATTTGGCAATGCCGAGGCGCATCCTATCTTATGCAAAGATAGTGCAAATCGAGCGAAATGCAAAAGAAACGGAGTTTAAAATGCATTTCCGAGATGCCGGAGCGGTGGTTTGTAGGGGCGTATTCCTCGGTGCTTCTGAGGCAAGCAGGGTTGTGGAATGAATGAGGAACAGAGGGTCCGGGTTGTTGTTTTGGATTGTCGAGGGGCGGATGTACCTGGGATACATCCCTACGTTCGGGGAATTATTGGGGAATTTGCTGGTTCGGATTGAAGGCGGGGTCGGATGTACCTGGGGTACATCCCTACGTTCGGGGAATTATTGGTGAATTGGCTGATTCGGATTGAAGGCGGGGTCGGATGTTCCTGGGGTACATCCCTACGTTCGGGGAATTATTGGGGAATTGGCTGGTTCGGATTGATGTCAGGGGATTAGGTGGGATAAAATAAAAACCGCATTGCCGGCACGATGGCTGGCAATGCGGTTTCGTTATGTCTTTTCGGAGTCGGATTACTCGGCTGATGGCTGGAGTGCGCCCAACTCACGGATGGAACCTGATTCCGGATTGAAAATGACATAGGCCGGAGCTTTCTTGTCGGTAAACATTTTCGGGTCGAGACCGAACTGTACACCGAACTGTGCCACTTCCAGACGTTCCTTTGCCACTTGGCGGCCATCGTAGGTGAGTGTTACCTCTGCCTTGCCCGGAATGTTGTACATAACGGCACCCTTCGGAACTTCCTTTTCCTCTCCCTTGTCGTTGACAGGGAGCTCGCCCTTCTCGGTGATTTTGATGGAAATGTAGACCGGCTCTCCGCTCAGGTCGTTTTTATCAACAATACCGTTGTAGTCCGACACGCGGAATGCAACCTCGCGCTCGGTGGCGGCTTGCGGCAGATAGTCGAAGCGAACGATGCGTGTCTCGGTAGTCGCAGTACCCACGAACATGGCCGTGAGGGCGGCTTCCTGACGGTTCAGCTCGTCGAGCATCAGCTTCAGGGATTCTCCGTCGGGCGGCATCTGGTCGGCATTACCCGAAACAAGGTCGTTGCGGCTTTCGCGTAGCTCAAAGATTTTGGCAGCGGTGGCCTCGGCACGTTTCATGAGCGATTCGCTGGCCACGATGTCCTCCGTCAGCGCGTTGGCATAGCCTCCGTCGAGCACGTTGGCATCCGGCATCTTGTTGCGTTTGCGCTTCACGACGCTTTCCTCGGCTTCGATGTTGATGGCCAACGGCAGGCCGTTGGAGTCGAGAATGAGGAAGGGCGTAGAGCCGCTCTTGAATTTCATCAGATATTCCGTTTCCTTGTCAGGCACGCCGAAGGAGGAGATTTCCACGTTGCGGATGTCCCACGACTCGCTGTTGCTGGTAATCGGATTCTTCACGCCGAGATATTTCTCCGCGTACTTATAGTAAGGACCTACGGTCTTTACAGTCTTTACGGCCTCCACCTCAATGTTGAAATGGGTGATTGGCAACGAATAAATCAGACCGTATTCGTTGTGCTTATTGGCAGTCAGCTTCTGTGATTCCTGACCGCATACGGGCAGAGCCACCAGTGCAGCCGCTGCCGCAAGAAGCGTGTTTCGTAAAATGTTCATATCAGTAGATTCTATTTACCCGCTTACGGATTGTGTTTAATGAAAAATCCTGTTGCCTCCTGCTTCCAGACCGCCCACAATCGAGAGCCTGTAAATCAATCAGTTTGCCGCTGATAGGATGCAACCAATATGCAATATTCGGAAAAAATTCAGAGAATTGCAAGATTTTGCGCAAGGAAAAGAAATATTGCTATCTCTTTTCCATGATTTCCTTGATGGCAATGCCGATGTGGTCGATGATGTCGGATGCCGTCATGCCGTATTCTCCATGCTTCCGCGCAGCCAGATTGCCGGCATAGCCGTGGATGTAGACGCCGATGGTGGCAGCCAGGTCGGGGCGGTATTTCTGAGCCATGAGGGCGGCGATGATGCCCGTCAGCACGTCGCCGCTGCCGGCAGTGGCCATGCCGGGATTGCCCGTGTTGTTGATGAATACCTTTCCGTCGGGACGGAACACCATCGTGTAGTGGCCTTTGAGCACGATGAAGATGTTGAGCATCTTGGCCATGTCGATGGCATGACAGAAGCGTTCCTCGTCGGAGTAGAAATTGCCGAACAGGCGGTCAAACTCCTTGACGTGCGGCGTGATGACCGAACCGGCCGGAATGTTGTTGAGCAGGGAGCGGCGGTCGGAGATGCAGTTGAGGGCATCGGCATCGAGCACTACCGGGTTGGTAGCCTTCAGCAGGAATGTCTCCAGCGCGTCGACAGTCTCCTTCTTGCGGCCGAGACCCGGACCGATTGCCACGGTGCTGACGGCTTTCGGTGGATTGATTTCCGAAATGAAGCAGTTGCCGTTATCCTGGGCAACTACGGCTTCCGGTACGGCTGTCTGCAACGGAATGTAGCAGCAGTTGGGCGTATGCACATAAGTAACGCCTACGCCGGCACGCATGGCCGCACGGGCACTCAGGATGGCGGCACCCGTCATGCCGAGGCTTCCCGCCACGAGATAGAGGCGGCCGAAGTCGTTTTTGTCGGCAAACAGATTGCGCGGGCGCAGTGCCTCCCGCACGCCGATGCCGTCGATGAGATAGTAGGACGACGGTGTTTTGCGGATGGCTTCATTGTTCAGCTCAATGTCGAGTACCTTCCATGTGCCGAGGCAGGGAGCGTTCTCAGAGAAGAAGAACGCCAGCCGTGGGAACTGGAACGTAAGCGTCAGATTGGCGTGTACGATATTGTTCAGGATGTTGTCCTTGTTGTATTCGGGAAACAGGCCGGAGGGCAGGTCGATGGAGATGACGAACGCTCCTGATTCGTAGATTTCCTTGGCGAGCATCGTGTAGCCGCCGCGGAGAGCCGCCGACAGCCCGATGCCGAAAAGGCCGTCCAGCACCACGTCGGAACTGTTGATTTCCGGCAGTGAGAACTGTTTGGTGATTTCGATAAACTGCGGATAGTCCATTTCCACCAGACGGTTGCGGTTGAATTCGCAGTCGTGTGACAGATTGCCCTTCGTATTGAGGAGGATGACTTCCGGTTTATAGCCCTGATTGATGAGCAGTCGCGCCACAGCGAGCGCATCGCCGCCGTTGTTGCCCGGACCGGCAAAAATGAGGATGCGTTGCGACGTGACCCATCTTGACATGATTTCGTAGGCGACGGCCGAAGCAGCCCTCTCCATCAGGTCAATACTTTCAATTCCTTCTTTCTCGATAGTTGCCTTATCGATTGCGTGTATGTCGGATGACGTAAATATTTTCATTCGTCTAAATGTTTGTGAATAGCAAAGATAGTGCAAGGCGAGCGAAATGGCAAGTAAACGAAGTTTAAAAAGGCATATCCGAGCCGCGGCCTATCTTATGGAAAGATAGTGCAAGGCGAGCGAAATGGCAAGTAAACGAAGTTTAAAAAGGCATATCCGGGCTTTGTGTTCAGTCGGTCAGGACGATGCTCTGCTCGTCGAAGAGAGGGGCATCCTGGCCTATTTCCACGAAGATGGCCTTGTCGGGATGACCGGCGTGAATCTCAAAATAGCGCATGCCGCTGTTGCCCACGCCCCAGCCGTTGCAGGTGGAGGGGATGGGTTCGGATTGGCTTTGCTCACGGTATTTCTCGCCGTATTCGCCGGTTGGAACGAGGATGTAGCGTTTGACGCCCGGACGCTGGTTACAGGTCCATTCCTCAAACCGTCCCGTCTCTCCGGCATTCCATCCGGGAGTTGCGC
This sequence comes from uncultured Muribaculaceae bacterium, assembly GCA_944321875.1. GTDB lineage: Bacteria > Bacteroidota > Bacteroidia > Bacteroidales > Muribaculaceae > Limisoma. Next base: position 2,382 of record CALUMX010000027.1, on the reverse strand, counting down.
TCAGCAGTTCCAAAACGTCCTCAATCCGTCGGTTCTTCAGCGGGAAAACGCGCATGACGAGCTGCCGGTTGCCGCCGTCGCGTTCGGTGAATGCACCCGGAAGCTCCTGGTCGGTAACAACCCGCAGGTTGCCGTTGCTCTGGGCCCAGAATTTCAGACCGGCACCTTCCACGCGCTCCCAGTGGAAACCCTCATAGGCCGGTCTGGATGGTTCAGACGGGAATTCAACGGAGCCGTTGTCGGTCGTTTTCTTCAGGATGAACATCTTTTCCACTTTTCCTGTGATGACTTCCTTCTGGCGGTCAAGCATACGGAGCGAGCCTTCCTCCATCCTGAAAAATGTGGAATCGTTCTGAGGTCCTACGGCCGTCAGCAGATTGCCGTCAATCGAGAACTTTCCTTTGCTTTCAAAGCGGGTATCCCGTTCCCGGTAGTCATAGGTCATGAGAAAAGTCGTGTCGCTGTGGAGTGTCAGCGTCACGTCGATGCCCGGACAGTCAGCTCCCGGAAGCATACCTGTGTAAGTGCCGTAGCTTTCCGTGTAGCGGTCGTGTGCCGCAGTTGCATTATTGGATGAAGATAGTGTCTTGCAAGCCGTCAGCAGGAGACAGCCTGCGCTGATAAGAACGATTGCTGTATTTTTCATTTTCCCGCGTATTGAAGTTCTATGTAAAAGTAATTCATTTCCCCGATTTTGCAAAGGAATGCGGAGGCTTAGTCGGTAGCGAGCGGCGGATTGATGAGGAAAATGCGGCTGGTGGCGCGGGTGAACGACGTGTAGAGCCAGCGGTAGAAGTCGATGTTGGAGAACGCCTCTTCCGGGATGTAGCCCATATCGATGAAGACGTTCTTCCATTGTCCGCCCTGCGCCTTGTGGCACGTTACGGAGTAGGCAAACTTCACTTGCAGCGCGTTGAAGTAGGGATTCTTTTTTAGTTGCTTGAACTTCTCGCGCTTCTGGGGAATGTCGGCATAGTCTTCCATGACCGCCATGTAGAGATTGTTGGCCTGCTCGCGGTTGAGCGCGGGCGATTCGGAGTAGAGCGCGTCGAGAATGATTTTTGCGTCCAGCTCCGTCCCATAGTCGGGAAACTCCAGCGTCACATCGGCAAATCGGAATCCGTACAGCTCCGTCTGGTGAGTGATGCGCTTCACGACGGCCACGTCGCCGTTGGCGATGAAGTCGATGCCTTCGTAGTCTTCTGCCCAGAAATAGTTGTTCTTTGCCACGAGCAGCATGTCGCCCGTCGTGATTTCCGATTCCATATAGAGTACCCGGCCGCGGATACCCTGGTTGAACATCACGGCGCGCTTGTTGGAGCGGGTGACGATGATGGTCTCCTCGACGCCGTCGGTGTTGTAGCAGTCCTCGACGCGCTCCGCCAGATATTCTCCCGTGACGACTTCGACGTCGGGAAAGCCCGAAATGCGGATGGTGGGAGCCTGCAGATGGCCGGAGGCGATGATGTCGCGGATGGCTGTCGCATTGTGCAGAATGCCCGAGCCGTGGCGCTGACGGGCCACTTCCGTCAGCGAGAAAGAGTAGACCGAGAGTCCGTAGCCCTGCAGCACGGCCGACGAGAGTGCCGGACTGTCGGTGTAGCCCACCGGCGGCAGCTGAGCCACGTCGCCCAGCAGCACGAGGCGGCAGCGTTCGCCGCTGTAGACGTAGGTAATGAGGTCGTCGAGCAGGCAGCCCGTTCCGAAAATCGCCCCTTCGTTCGGATTGTTGGCAATCATTGAAGCCTCGTCGACTACGAAGATAGTGTCCTTGTGGTTGTTGCGTGCCAGAGAGAACCGGGCGTCGGCCGGGTCGTAACGCCGGCTTTGGTAGATTTTACGGTGAATGGTGAAGGCTGAGCGGCCGGAATAGGCGGCCAGCACCTTGGCGGCACGGCCTGTAGGCGCGAGCATCTCCGCACGGCATCGGATGGCCGGCAGCGAGTTGACGAATGCGCTCATCAGCGAGGTCTTACCTGTTCCGGCATAGCCGTTGAGCAGGAAGAGCGAACGCTCGTCGGTGTCGGCGGCAAACTTGCTCAGAGCCGCCACGAGCTCCATCTGCTGCGGATTGGGCTCGTAGGGCAGCCGACGGAGCAGTTCCGTCCCGATGATGCGTTCTTTTTCTGTCATATTCCGATTGCTGAAGGGTTGATGCAAAGGTAGTGCAAACCTCGGAGCGAGGCAAGACCGGAGGCATTTTCCCCGAAAAAGTTTTGTCGGTAAAAAAGGGGTGTTTGTCTTTGAAAAAAAAGGGTATGTCTATTTGGTTTGCAGACCCCTGAAATCACTTTTATTTTTGTGTCTGTCTAGTCCTAAAATAGCGTTACAACAAAAAAGGTAACATTATGGAAAAGGCAGAAACAAAGTACGTTAAGCGCA